>NZ_PDZN01000027.1:0-94808 GCF_002735765.1 Janthinobacterium sp. BJB304 | reverse complement strand
GGCCTAAGGGCGGATACGGCATCCAGTTACCCGGTCTTGATATGCCTACCAAGATTTTGACAGCGGTCGATACCGTTCGCAATACCACGAACGGCATGAGGGGAATAATACAAGGTCGGATTAGCGGAACGCGTAATCCGACATCACCACTTACTTCAGCTGCTCGTGCAGGAAGGTGTAGGTCAGCGCCCACATCAGCGCCTGCTGGTCGTTGTTGGCGGCACCCGCGTGGCCGCCTTCCGTGTTTTCCCAGTACAGCACGTCGTGGCCTTGCTCTTCCATCTTCGCCACCATCTTGCGCGCATGACCTGGGTGGACGCGGTCGTCGCGCGTCGAGGTGGTAAACAGCACGCGCGGATATTTCTTGTCCTTGAAGACGTTCTGATACGGCGAGTACTTGCTGATGTAGGCCCATTGGTCCGGCACGTCCGGATCGCCGTACTCTCCCATCCACGAAGCGCCCGCCAGCATCTTGTTATAGCGGCGCATGTCGAGCAGCGGCACCTGGCTGACGACGGCGTTGAACAAATCGGGACGCTGCACCAGCACGGCGCCCGTCAGCAGGCCGCCATTGCTGCCGCCCATGATGCCCAGGTGGCGCGGACTGGTGACCTTACGCTTGATCAAATCCTGCGCCACCGAGATGAAATCGTCATACGCGCGCTGGCGGTTTTCCTTCAGCGCCGCCTGGTGCCAGCGGGGGCCGAATTCGCCGCCGCCGCGGATATTCGCCAGCACATACACGCCGCCCTTTTCCAGCCACGCCACGCCCGTGGTGCCGCTGTAGCTCGGTTTGAGCGACACTTCAAAGCCGCCATAGCCATACAGCACGGTGGGGTTGCTGCCGTCGAATTTCGTCTTCTTGTTCATGATGGCGAAGTAGGGCACCTTGGTGCCGTCCTTCGACGTCGATTCGAACTGCTCCACCTTGTACGGCGCCGCATCGTAGTAGGCGGGCAGCGACTTGATTTTCGTGCGCTGGTCGCTTTGCGCCGTGGCCAGATACAGGGTGGTCGGATTGAGGAAGTCGGTCACCGTCAGGAAGTACTGGTCCGAATCGACCGGGTCGAGCGCGCTGACGGCCAGGGTGCCCAGCTTCGGCGCGTCGACGGCGCGGCGCTGCCACTTGCCGTTAACGTGACGCAGTTCCGTCAGGCGGTTCTTGACCTTGTCCAGGGTGGTGACGAGGATGGCCGATTTCGTCGCCGTGACATTGTCCAGCGACGATGTGGCCGTGGGCGCGTACAGCAATTCCAGCTCCTGCTTGCCCTGCATGAAGGCCTTGAAGTCGGACGCCAGCAGCGAGCCTTGCACGTAGGTCTTGCCGTTCACTTTCCAGTCCGAGCGCAGGGTGATGATCAATTGATCGCGTACGGTGAAGGCCGTCGCGTCGTCCGGCTTCGGCACTTTTTTCAGATCGGCGCCTTCGCGCAGGAACATTTCGCCGCTGTAGAAATCGATTTGCCGCTCGATGAACTGGTGTTCGTGGCCGGGCGTGAAGTCCTTGTAGGCGCCCGCGCTCAAGTCGTCGGGTTTGGCTTCATACAAGGTGTGCGCCTGCGCCAGCGGCGTGCCGCGCTGCCACTGTTTGATGATGCGCGGGTAGCCCGAGCTGGTCATCGAGCCGGGGCCGAAATCGGTGGACACGAACAAGGTGTCCTGGTCGATCCAGCTGGCGCTGCCTTTCGCTTCGGGCAGGGTGAAGCCGCCGTCGACAAAGGCGCGCTTGGCCACGTCATATTCGCGCACCACCTTGGCGTCGCCGCCGCCGCGCGACAGGGAAATGAGGCAGCGTTCGCCCTTCGGATACAGGCAGGAGGCGCCGCCCCAGACCCAGTTTTCGTTCTCGCCGGCGGCCAGCTGGTCGAGGTCGATCACGGTTTCCCACGCGGGTTCGGCCAGCTGGTACTGCGCCAGGGTGGTGCGGCGCCAGATGCCGCGCACGTGCTGGGCGTCGCGCCAGAAATTGTAGTAAAACGCGCCTTCCTTGCTGACGTAGGGAATGCGTTCCTTTGAGTTGAGGATGGTTTTCAGGCGCGCCTGCAGGGCCGCGAAGCCGGGTTGGGCTTCCAGCTCTTTGGTGGTGACGGCATTGTGCTGCTTGACCCAGGCCAGCGGCTTGTCGCCGAGGACTTCTTCCAGCCACAGGTGGGGATCGGTGTTGGCGGCGGCAGGGGCGGGGGCTTGCGCGTGGGCGATGCCCGCTGCGGCCAGGCCGAGCAGCATGCTGCCGGCGAGAGTGCGATATGACGACATGTAAGGTTCCTGGTTGGTCCGGTGGAGGCCGCGTTGCAGGCAAAACGGCGCAGCCATGGTGCCATGGATTGCTGTGAGGAACCAGTGTCTATGGACGGCTACCTGAAAAAATAGTTACTTTTCCAATATTGTTTGCTGGAAAAGAGCAGGGCCGTAGAATCTGCGGCACTTGGTGTACCAGTCCGTGCCGTTGCCGTGCCCTGATGCGCGGCGTTCACGGCAGCTGATTGACCCACACGGGCGCCGACCAGACGATGTTGCCGTCGTCCTGCGTCAGGCGCGCGTAATAGACATGGGGGCCGGGCGCGGGCGTGACGGTGAGCTCGGCCTGGTCCGACAGTTGCGTGACGGAGCCGTTGCCGCCCGGTACGCCGTGGAAAATGGCGACGGCCGCCGCTTGCCGGCCCGCGCTGTTGCTGAAACTGGTAGACAGTTGCAAGGGCCCGTGGTTGTCGAAACGCTCGCCCATCAGCTTGCCATTGGCCGTGAACAGCAGCTGCGCGTGCTTGTCCATGGTGGCAAAGACGCGGCGCGCGCGCAGCGCGTCGAGGAAGCTGTCGCGTGACACGGGCATGCCGGCGGCCGGGCTGGCCACCAGCACGGCCGTGCGGTTGCCGTACGACGCGCCCCAGTTGGCGCAGTGGTTGTCCTGGTTGCTGCTGAAGGCCACGTGGTAGCCGGCCGCCAGGGCACGGTTGCAGGCCGCCTCGTAATTGCTGCGCCGCGTTTCCGTTTCCTGGTCGTTGGTGGAAAACGCGGATGTATTCATCACTTCGCACAGCACCATGGCCGCATCGCCGTCCGGCGTGTAGCCGAGCGGCTGGCCATCGACGAGAAACTGGCCCGCATAGGCAGGGTGGTTGAACTGGCCTATCCAGCCCCGTTCGCGCATCAGCGCATACAGGGCGGCGTAGTCGTTTTTCGGCGTTTCCAGGTCGGCCAGCAATTCGCCCCGGGCATTCCTTTCCCAGCCCAGCAATTGGTCGCTATTGAAGATGTTCAGGTGGCCGCCCTTGTTGATGACGCCCCATTCCATGCCGTACAGGGCCAGGAAACCGGGGTGGGCGTTTGTATAGGCGGCCGCTTCGGCCAGCCCCGTCTGGTACAAGGCCTTCGCTTCGGCAGGCGTGGCTGCGGGATTGGTTCCGTCCGAACCGTCATACATATGGTTGTGCTCGGATGTCAGCAGGGCGTCCAGGCCGTGATCCTGCGCATATTTATAGGCGTCGATGGGGCCGAACGGCGCCGTTTGCGGCTCCTGCGCGCCATGGCAGGCATCAAGCGCCGCGCCGCCGTCGCTGTGGCGCGTCTGGCTGTGCAGGTTGGCGTAGACGATGCGGTAGCCGGGCTCCTCATCCAGGCGGGACAGTTGTTGCAGGCCGGCCTGGAAGGCGGGCACCCGGGGCGCCGTGCTGGCGCCCCGCTGCACCGCGATTTGCCATTGCTGTTCCACCTGCGCTTCGCGCGGCGTGCCGGCATTGGCCACGGCCAGCAGGCGCAGCTCGTACAAGCCGTCCGGCGCCATCACGCGCCGTTCGCGCGCATCGGCATCGGCGCGGCCATCCCAGGGCAAGTTGACGCGCTTGCCGCCGGCGCCCACCTGTTCCGTGCCCGACCAGCGCCGCAGCACGGCGCCTTGCGGGCCGGGACCGGACAAGGTCAGGGTCCAGCGCACGGCATGGGCGCGGCCTTCGTCCGGATACGTGAGGCGCACGACGAATGTGCGCGCCTGCGTGACCCGTTCGCCGCGCGCCGCGTGGAACGGTGCGAACACGGTCGCGTCCAGCTCGCTGTGCTCCCTGGGTTCGGGAGAGCCATCTTGCGCTGCGGCGGTGTTACTCCAGGCGATCAAGAGCGCACCCACGCAGACGCATGCCAGCGCGCGCGCCACGCCGCGCCGTGGCTGCCATTGCCGCAGTTGCCCGAACATGCCGGCCTCCGCTTCATGAACTCAATATCAATTAGACAAACATTGCACTTTCGAGTTCCCCGACGCACCAAGAAGAGGCGTGCCTGCACCGCCAGGTGCCATGACCTGGCGCAAAGTCCATACAAATAGGCACCCTGCCCCTGGGACGGGCCTGGCACGGCGCTTGCTAAACAGAAGGGACGGATCAACGGCGATCCCCTGAATAAACGCACAACGGTCCAACGACGGACCACCTGGACAACGGCGTCCGCTCTGGCTGATTTTTTCATCGGCGGGGGCGGGCGCCGTTTTTGTTTGCATCTTTGTTATTTTCGGGATACTTCGGGAAACCATCATGGCCAGCCAAAAAGCAACGCGCATCGCGCTCTTCTCCCTCGCCACGCCGCCCATGCGGGCATTCCACCTCACGTGGATGGCATTTTTCGTGTGTTTCTTCGCCTGGTTCGCCTGCGCCCCGCTGATGCCTGTCATCAAGGGCGAGTTCGGCCTGTCCCTGGCGCAAGTGGCAAACATCAATATCGCGGCCGTCGCCATCACCATCCTCGTGCGCCTGATCGTCGGGCCCTTGTGCGACCGCTACGGCCCCCGCAAGACGTACACGGGCTTGCTGCTGCTGGGTGCCATTCCCGTCCTGGGCGTGGCCGCGTCGCAAAGCTATGAAAGCTTTCTGTTCTTCCGCCTGGGCATCGGCGCCGTCGGCGCCAGCTTTGTCATCACGCAATATCACACCTCCGTGATGTTCGCCCCGCGTGTTGTCGGCACGGCAAACGCGGCCGCCGCCGGCTGGGGCAATGCGGGCGGCGGCGCGGCGCAGGCGCTGATGCCGCTGCTGCTCGGCGCCGTGCTGATGCTGGGCGTGTCCGAATCGCTGGGCTGGCGCGTGGCCCTGCTGGTGCCGGGCGTGCTGATGCTGGTGATGGCCGTGCTGTACTGGCGTTATACGCAGGATTGCCCTGAAGGTAATTACTCGGACTTGCGCAAGGCCGGCACCGCCATCGAAGGCGGTAAAGGTGGTGGTAAAAGCGGTGGCTGGGACAGCTTCAAGGCCGCCAGCAGCAATTATCGCGTCTGGCTGCTGTTCGTCACCTACGGCGCCTGCTTCGGCATAGAAATCTTCATCCACAACATCGCCGCCGTCTACTACGTCGACCATTTCGGCCTGTCCTTGAAATCGGCGGGCCTGGCCGCCGGCAGCTTCGGCCTGCTGGCCCTGTTTGCCCGCGCTTTGGGCGGCTGGCTGTCCGACAAACTGGCCCTGCGCGGCAACCTGAACAGCCGCGTGACCCTGCTGTTCATGCTGATGATAGGCGAAGGCGTGGGCTTGCTGTGGTTTGCCAAGGTCGACAGCGTCACCTGGGCCGTCATCGCCATGCTGGTCTTCGGCCTGTTCACCCACATGGCGTGCGGCGCCACCTACGCGCTGGTGCCCTTCATCGACAGCAAGGCTCTCGGCGGCGTGGCCGGCATCATCGGCGCGGGCGGCAACGTGGGCGCCGTGGCGGCCGGTTTCCTGATGAAAGGCACGGGCGACATCCGCCAGACCCTGATCATCCTCAGCGCGCTGGTGGTGATTTCGGCCCTGTGCGCCATCGCCGCCCGTTTCACGGGCCTGGCGGCCGAACCGAACATGGCCGCGGCCTGAGGAGAGCGCAATGAACCACCCCTTGAACATCGTCGTCCTTGGCCATGGCATGGTCGGGCATAAATTCCTCGAACGGCTGGCCCTGGACAACGCGCCGCACCTGTCCGTGACGGTCTTGTGCGAAGAGCCGCGCCCCGCCTACGACCGGGTGCACCTGTCCGAATTTTTCAGCGGCAAGTCGGCTGAGGATCTGTCGCTGGTGGCGCCCGGCTTCTTCGACAAGGGCAACGTCGTGTTGAAGCTCAATGCGCGCGCCGTGTCCATCGACCGCGCGGCGAAAACCGTCACGGCCAGCACGGGTGAAGTGCTGGCCTACGACAAACTCGTATTCGCCACCGGCTCGACGCCGTTCGTGCCGCCGCTGCCGGGCAAGGAGCGCGATGGCTGCTTCGTCTACCGCACCATCGAAGACCTGGAAGCCATGCTGGCCTGGGGTGCCAAGTCGAAAACGGGCGTGGTCATCGGCGGCGGCTTGCTGGGCCTCGAATGCGCGAAAGCCCTGCGCGACCTGAAGCTCGACACCCACGTGGTGGAATTCGCGCCGCGCCTGATGGCCGTGCAGGTGGACGAGGGCGGCGCGCGTGTCTTGCGCCGCAAGATCGAGGAACTGGGCGTGACCGTGCACACGCAAAAGAACACGCTGGCCATCGTCGACGGCGAAGCTGCCACGCACCGCATGCAGTTCGCCGACGGCAGCCACCTGGAAGCGGACATGATCGTCTTCTCGGCCGGCATCCGACCGCGTGACGAACTGGCGCGCGCCTGCGGCCTGGACGTGGGACCGCGCGGCGGCATCGCCATCGACGACCGCTGCCTCACCTCCGACCCGGACATCTACGCGATCGGCGAATGCGCGCTGTGGGGCGGCCTGGTCTTCGGCCTGGTGGCGCCGGGCTATGAAATGGCGCGCATCGCTGCCCGCCACCTGCTACAGGAGGAGGGCGAAGCCTCGTTCAAGGGCGCCGACATGAGCACCAAGCTCAAACTGATGGGCGTGGACGTGGCCAGCCTGGGCGACCCGCACGGCAATGCGCCGGGCAGCCGCTCCTACCAGTTCATGGACGAGCGCAAACAGATCTACAAGAAGATCGTCGTTTCCGACTGCGGCAAGTACCTGCTGGGCGGCGTGATGGTGGGCGACGCCAGCGAGTACGGCACGCTCTTGCAGATGATGCTCAACAAGATCGAGCTGCCGGCATCGCCGGAATTCCTCATCCTGCCGCAGGCGGACGGCCAGCAAAAGACGGGACTCGGTGTGGACGCCTTGCCCGAGTCGGCGCAAATCTGCTCGTGCAACGACGTGTCGAAAGGCGCGCTGTGCGCGGCCGTGGCCGATGGCGCCACCAGCATCGGCGCATTAAAATCCTGCACGAAAGCCGGCACGGCCTGCGGCGGCTGCGTGCCGCTGGTGACGCAGATCATGAAGGCGGAAATGCAGAAGCAGGGTCTGGCCGTGAACAACCACGTGTGCGAACACTTTGCGTACTCGCGCCAGGAATTGCACCATCTGGTGCGCGTGGGAAAAATCCGCAGCTTCGGCGCGCTGCTGTCCGCGCATGGAAAGGGTCTCGGCTGCGACGTGTGCAAGCCCGTGGCGGCGAATATCCTGGCGTCTTGCTGGAACGATTTCGTGCTGTCGCCCGTGCACGCCAGCCTGCAGGACAGTAACGATTATTTTCTCGGTAATATCCAGAAGGATGGCACGTATTCCGTCGTGCCGCGCATGCCGGGCGGCGAAGTGACGGCCGACGGCTTGATCGCCGTGGGCATGGTGGCGAAAAAATACGGTCTCTATACGAAGATCACGGGCGGACAGCGGGTCGACCTGTTCGGCGCGCGCGTGGACCAGTTGCCGGCCATCTGGGAAGAGCTGATCGCGGCCGGCTTCGAGTCGGGCCACGCCTACGGCAAGTCGCTGCGCACGGTGAAATCGTGCGTCGGCTCCACCTGGTGCCGCTATGGCGTGGCCGACAGCGTGGGCTTCGCGATTCAACTGGAAAACCGCTACAAGGGCTTGCGCACGCCGCACAAGATCAAGTTCGGCGTCTCCGGCTGCACGCGCGAATGCGCCGAGGCGCAAGGCAAGGACATCGGCCTGATCGCCACGGAAAAAGGCTGGAATTTGTACGTGTGCGGCAACGGCGGCATGAAGCCGCGCCACGCGGAACTGCTGGCATCCGATCTCGATGAAGCGACCCTGGTGCGCTATGTCGACCGCTTTTTGATGTTTTACGTGCGCACGGCCGACCGCCTGCAGCGCACCAGCGTGTGGCGCGACAACCTGGAAGGAGGCCTCGACTACCTGAAAGCCATCGTCGTGGCCGACCGCCTGGGCATCGCCCACGAGCTGGAAGCGGACATGCAGCACGTGGTCGACACCTATGCCTGCGAGTGGAAGGAAGCCGTCGCCAACCCCGCCGTGCGCCAGCGTTTCCGCCATTTCGTCAACAGCGGGAAGAACGATGAAAACGTGGTGTTCGTCGAAGAGCGGGGCCAGATCCGGCCCGCCACGCCCCTTGAACGCCGCAACACCGTGATCCCCATCCTTGCCGTGGAGGCGTGAGCCATGAATGCAATGAATGAATTGAACAGCGCCAGCGCCGACAACTGGGTGGCCATCTGCCCCTTGACGGACATCGTGCCTGACACGGGCGTGTGCGCGCTGCTGGGCGGCCGCCACGTGGCCGTGTTCCGCGTCGGCGATGCCGCGCCGCGCGTGTACGCCATCGACAATGTCGACCCGAACGCGGGCGCTTCCGTGCTCTCGCGCGGGCTGGTGGGCAGTATCGGCGAGCGCGTCGTGGTGGCGTCGCCCATCTACAAGCAGCACTTCGACCTGGCCAGCGGCGAGTGCATCGAAGCGCCTGAACACTCGGTGGCCGCCTGGCCGGCGCGCGTGTTCGGCGGCATGGTGTGGGTGGCCCTGTGAACACCGCCGCACGGCCGTCTTTAGTCGTGGTCGGCAACGGCATGGCCGGCATGCGCACGGTCGAGGAATTGCTGAAACTCGCGCAGGACCTGTACGACATCACCGTCTTCGGCGCCGAACCGCACGGCAATTACAACCGCATCCTGCTGTCTCCCGTGCTGGCCGGCGAAAAAACGGTGGACGACATCATGCTGCACACGCGTGACTGGTATGCCCACAATGGCATCACCCTGCACGCGGGCGACCCCGTGGTGCACATCGACCGCCAGGCGCGCACCGTGCAGGCGCTGTCGGGCATCGAGGTGCGCTATGACCGCCTGCTGCTGGCCACGGGTTCCACGCCCTTCATCGTGCCCGTGCCGGGCCACGAACTGCCCGGCGTGATCGGTTTTCGCGATATCGACGATGTCGACACCATGCTGCGGGCGGCGCGCCAGCACCGCCACGCGGTTGTCATCGGCGGCGGCTTGCTGGGGCTGGAAGCGGCCAACGGCCTGCAGCGCCAGGGCATGGATGTGACGGTGGTGCACATGAGCGGCGCGCTGATGAACCAGCAGCTCGACGCGCCCGCATCGATGCTGCTGAAATCGGCGCTGGAAGCGCGCGGCCTGCGGTTTTTGATGCAGGCGCAAACCTCCGCCATCATGGGCAGCACCCGCGTGGAAGGCGTGCAGTTTGCGGACGGCAGCAGCATTCCCGCCGACCTGGTGGTGATGACGGCCGGCGTGCGCCCCAACATCGCGCTGGCGCAAGCGGCCGGCCTGCACTGCGAACGGGCCATCGTCGTCGACGACTGCCTGCAAAGCTACGACCCGCGCGTGTACGCCGTGGGCGAATGCGTGCAGCACCGGCGCGCCACCTTCGGTCTGGTCGCGCCCATCTGGGAACAGGCGCGCGTGTGCGGCGCGCACCTGGCCGGCGCCGGGCACCGCCGCTACGTGCAGCAAGCCAGCGCCACCAAATTGAAAGTGACGGGCATCGACCTGTATTCGGCCGGCGACATCATCGGCGGCGAGGGCAGCGAAGACCTGGTGCTGCGCGATCCGAGGCGTGGCGTCTACAAACGGCTCGTGGTGCAGGGCAGCCGCCTGGCCGGCGCCGTGCTGTATGGCGACGTGCAGGACGGTCCGTGGTATTTCGACCTGATCCAGCAGCGCCGCGACATCAGCAAGCTGCGCGCCCATCTATTGTTTGGCCAGGCGCTGTGCGCCCAGGCCGCCTGACAGCGACCAACAGGATACCCCCATGACCACTTGCCCGCCCGTGAAAACCACTTGCCCGTATTGCGGCGTCGGCTGCGGCGTGGAAGCGACACGCCTGCCCGACGGCGCCATCCGCATCGCCGGCGATACAACGCACCCGGCCAACCTGGGCCGCCTGTGCGTGAAAGGCTCGGCCCTGGACGACACCCTGGACCTCGACCAGCGCCTGCTCTACCCGCAGGTACGCACCGATGGCGTGCTGCGGCGCGCTTCCTGGGATGCCGCGCTGGACCAGGTGGCCGGCGGCCTGCGCACCATCATCGACGAGCACGGCACCGACGCCGTGGCCCTGTATGTCTCGGGCCAGCTGCTGACGGAAGACTATTACATCGCCAACAAATTCATGAAGGGCTATGTGGGCAGCGCGAATATCGACACCAATTCGCGCCTGTGCATGTCCTCGGCCGTCGCCGGCCACAAGCGCGCGTTCGGCGAAGACATCGTGCCCGGCTGCTATGAAGACCTGGAGCTGGCCGACATGGTCGTGCTGGTGGGCTCGAACACGGCCTGGTGCCACCCGATTTTGTTCCAGCGCATCGCCCGCATCCGCGAAACCCGGCCGGAGATGAAGCTGGTGGTGATCGACCCGCGCCGCACGGCCACCTGCGAGCTGGCCGACCTGCATTTGCCCGTGAAACCGGGCACCGACGTGTGGCTGTTCAACGGCTTGCTGTGCTATCTGGCGAAGGAGGGCGTGATCGCCGGCGAGTTTGTCACGCAGCACAGCCGTGGCCTCGACGAGGCGCTGGCGGCCGCCCACGCGGACTGCGGCGACCCGCTGCAGGTGGCGCGCATCTGCAAGGTCGACCCGCAAGCCCTGCTGGCGTTTTACCAGGCGTTTGCCGCCACGCGCAAGGTCGTCACGGCCTTTTCGCAGGGCGTGAACCAGTCGTCCTCCGGTACGGACAAGGTCAACAGCATCATCAACTGCCACCTGGCGACGGGGCGCATCGGCCAGCCCGGCATGGGACCGTTTTCGCTCACGGGCCAGCCGAACGCCATGGGCGGGCGCGAAGTGGGCGGCCTGGCCAACATGCTGGCGGCGCACCTTGAACTGGACAATCCGCTGCACCGCGACACCGTACAAACCTTCTGGGACTCTCCCCGCATCGCCGCCAAACCGGGCTTGAAGGCGGTGGACCTGTTCCACGCGATCGAGGCGGGCAAGGTCAAAGCCGTGTGGATCATCGCCACCAATCCCCTGGTCAGCATGCCGGACGCCGACCAGGTGCGCCGCGCGCTGGCCAGGTGCGAGATGGTGGTGGTGTCGGACATCAGCGCGCAGTCGGACACGAACGTCCATGCCGACGTGCTGCTGCCGGCCCTGGGCTGGGGCGAGAAGGACGGCACGGTGACCAATTCCGAGCGCCGCATCTCGCGCCAGCGCGCGTTTTTGCCGGCGCCGGGCGAGGCGCGCGCCGACTGGGACGTGCTGTGCGACGTGGCGCGCCGCATGGGTTATGACGGCTTCGATTTCGCGGCGCCGCAAGCCATTTTTGCCGAACACGCACGGCTGTCGACCTTCCGCAACGGAGCGGAAACGGCGCGCCTGTTCAATCTGGCGGGCCTGGACAACCTGGATGCGGCGCAGTACGACGCCCTGGCGCCGCAGCAGTGGCCGCAGGGCCGGGCGCGCCTGTTCGGCGACGGCCGCTTCGCCCATGCGGACGGGCGGGCGCGCTTCGTGCCGACGGCGCCGCGCGCGCCGCACAACATGCCCGTCGAGGACTATCCGCTGATCCTGAACACGGGCCGGGTGCGCGACCAGTGGCATACGATGACGCGCACGGGCAAGGCGGCCAAACTGTCGGGCCACGTCGCCGAAGCGTTCATCGACATCCACCCGCAGGATGCGCTGCTGTACGGCGTGCGCGAGGGCGAGCTGGCGCGCATTTCCAGCGCCTGGGGCGCGATGGTGGCGCGCGTCGTGCATGGCGGCGGCATCGCGCGCGGCCAGGTCTTCGTGCCCATCCACTGGAGCGACGCGAATGCGTCCGACGCGCGCGTGGGCGCCGTCGTCAATCCGGTCGTCGACCCCGTCTCGGGCGAGCCGGAATTCAAGCACACGCCCGTGCGCATCGAGCAGTTCCGCGTGCACTGGCATGCGTTTGTCCTGAGCCGCACGCCCTTGACCCTGGACGGCGTGGCGCACTGGACGCGCATCCAGGGCGAGCAGTTCCTGCGCTACGAACTGGCGGGCCGCCAGCGCATCGAGGATCTCGGCGCCTGGGCGCGCGCGCTGCTCGGCGTCACGGACGACAACGCCGACTGGCTCGATTACGCGGATGCCAGCGCCGGCGTGTACCGCGCCGTGCACCTGGACGAGGGACGCATCGCGCAATGCGTGTATGTCTCGCCCCGTCCCGACCTGCCGTCGCGCAGCTGGCTGGCCAGCCTGTTTGCGCATGCGCAAATGGATGCGCTTGATCGCGCCGGCGTGCTGCTGGGCCAGCCCATCGGCAAGGGCGTGGACGCCGGTCCCATCGTGTGCTCGTGCTTTGGCGTGGGGCGCAACACCATTTGCGCGGCCATCGCCGGGCAAAAACTGGAGACGACGGCGCAGGTGACGGCCTGCGTCAAGGCGGGCGGCAATTGCGGCTCCTGCGTGCCGGAGATACGACAGTTGCTGCTTGAAGCGCGCAGCGCGGCCTGATCATCTGTCCTTTCCCGCGCGGCTTTGCTATATTGCCAGCTCTACAAGGGGAGAGGCAATGTGATGACGGCAGGACAATACGACACGGTCTGGCTGACGGGCTTGAGCGGCGCCGGCAAGTCCAGCATCGCCGACGCGCTGGCGCGCCAGCTCAAGGCGCAGGGGTGCGCCGTGGCAGTACTCGATGGCGACCAGCTGCGCCATGGCTTGAACCGCGACCTGGGTTTTACGCCCCAAGACCGGCATGAAAACATCCGCCGCGTGGCCGAAGTGGCGCGCCTGATGAATGACGCGGGCCTGACCGTCATCGCCGCCTTCATTTCTCCCTATCGCGCAGACCGGGCCATGGCCGCCGCCATCATCGGCGCGGCGCATTTCATTGAAGTCCACGTCAGCACGCCGCTGGCCGTGTGCGAGGCGCGCGATCCCAAGGGCCTGTATGAAAAGGCGCGGGCAGGGCAGCTGGCGCAATTCACGGGCGTTTCCGCACCCTATGAAGCGCCGCTGGCCGCCGCGCTGACCCTGGACACGGGCACCCTGGCGCTGGACGAGTCGGTCGAGCGCATTTGCCGCTACCTGCGGCAGCGGCCGTGACGACCTGGCGCAAACGATTGCGCCGGCGCCTGCCGGCCAGCCTGAAGGCGCGCATGAGCGTGGTCGTCTTCCTGCTCGTGCTCGCTGCCGTGGCCTCGCTGGCGCTGGCCACCCTGTCCGTGGCCGAGCGCGGCATGCGCGATGTGACGGGGCGCCAGCAGTACGTATCGCTGTCCAGCGCCGCCGTCTTCATCGATGAGGAACTCGACGCGAAGCGCAACGTGCTGCGCGCCATCGCCGACAGCCTGCCGGCCGGCGGCGCGCACGACGGCGCCAGCCTGCAGCGTTACCTGGCTGCGCAAACGGTGCTGCGCAAGGAATTTTATTCGGCCGGCGTGGTCGGTATCGACGGGGCCGTGCTGGCCAGCGTGAGTCCCTTCAAGCCGCAGGCGGGGCTGAACGTGAAGGGCCGCCCTTACTTTGAACAGACGCTGGCGACCCGGCGCTCGGTGATTTCCGCGCCCCTCAACGGCAGCATTTCCGGCATGCCCATCGTCGTGGTCACGCAACCCGTGTTCGACGCGCGGGGCGCCGTGCGTTATGTGCTGGCGGCCAGCGTCAACCTGCGCCAGCCCGATTTCCTGGGGCGCCTGGGCGCGCTCAAGCCGGGCACGGGCGGCTACCTGTACATCATGACCGGCGAAGGCATCATCGTCGAGCATCCCGACAAGTCGCGCATCATGCAGCATATCGAGGCGCATGGTCCCATCAGCATGTCCGCGCGGCGCGCCTTGCAGGGTTTCGAGGGCTGGCTGACGGGCACCACCACGCAAGGCGTCGATGCCCTGTTTGCCTACCACCGCATCGCGTCGACGGGCTGGATACTGGCGTCCGTGTATCCCATGCGTGACGCGTTCGCGCCGCTGCACGCCATCCGCAGCAAGATATTGCTGGCCGCCGTGCTGCTGGCGGCGCTGGCGGGGCTGGCCGGCTGGCGCGTGGTGCTGCGCCTGCTGCTGCCTTTGGCGCGGCTGCGCCACCATGTGCATGAAATCCGCCGCCAGCGCCTGGGCATCGAGGCGCTGCAAATCGAGCGGCGCGACGAGATCGGCGACTTGAGCCGCGATTTTTACTCGCTGATGGCCGAGCGCGAAATCGCCGTGGCGCAGACGCGCGACAGCGAGCGGCGTTTGAAACTGCTGACGGACCACGTACCCGTGGTGATCGTCTACATCGACCGCGAGCACCGCTACCAGTTCATCAACGCGACGTTTGAAAAATGGTTCGGCAGATCGCAGCAGGAAAGCATGATGCAATCGATCCGCGAGGTGCTGGGCGAGGAAGCCTACCAGTTGCGCGAACAATACCTGCGGCGCGCTTTCTCGGGCGAGGAGGTTGAATATGAGTTCACCATCGGCGGTGACGGAGACGCCGGCCAGCGCGCCTTCCAGACCAGCTACGTGCCCGACGTGGGCGAGAGCGGCGCGGTGGAAGGCGTGTACGGCCTGATCCACGAAATCACCAAGACCAGGGCCGTGCATACGGCGCTGCAGTTCGCCGCCGCCACGGATATCCTGACGGGCATCGCCAACCGGCGCCGTTTCGACGAACAGCTGGAGTTGAGCATGCAGCGCACGCGGGCCGCGCGCGCGCCGATGGCGCTGGCCTATCTCGATATCGACCGTTTCAAGGCAATCAACGACAGCCTGGGACACAAGGCGGGCGACGAGGTGCTCAAGGAGTTTGCCTTGCGTCTGGTGCGCAGCGTGCGCGCCAGCGACCTGGTGGCGCGCCTGGCCGGCGATGAATTCGTGATCATTCTCGAAGGGGTGAACGGCGCGGCCGAAGTGCGCCAGGTCGGCGCCAAGATCGTCGAGGCCATCCGCCAGCCGTTTGCGCTGGCCGGCGGTCCGCTGCCGGTGACGACCAGCGTCGGCATCGCCATTTTCCGCGAAGGCGCGCTGACGCCGGCGCAGCTGCTGGATCTGGCCGACCAGGCCCTGTACGCCGCCAAGGGGCAGGGCCGCGACGGCGTGGCGCTGCGCGAGGCGGCGCCGTAGCCACTACAGGGTGGCGCTCCAGTGGTCGAGCTGCTGCGTGGTGGCCGTCACGCCGCCGCACACGATGACGAGCACATTGCGGTAGGGCGCCAGTTCCGGCGCCTTGCCGTAGACGGCCGCCAGCGCCGCGCCGCAGGCCGGTTCCACCACCAGGCGCTGGTCGGCGACAAAGCGCTGGCAGGCGTCGACGGCGGCGCGGTCCGACACCACCACGCTGTGGAGCAGGCGGGTCTGGCTGATGGCGTATGCCTGGGCGCACACCTGGCGCGCCGCCAGCGAGGTGGCGATGCTCGTCACGGCGGGCAGGGCCACGTGTTCGCGCGCGGACACGGCCGCCGCCAGCGAGGCGGCGCCTTGCGTTTCGACGGCCACGATGGCCACGTCATCCCAGCCGTTGCGCTGCAAGCCTTCGGCCACGCCGGCCAGCAGGCCGCCGCCGCCCACCGACAGCACCACCGCGTCCGGTTTCAGGCCCGCTCGCGCTACTTCATCGATCATGCCGGCATGGCCCTGCCACAGCAGCGGGTCGTCGAACGGGTGCAGAAAAGCGTCTTG
Organism: Janthinobacterium sp. BJB304; assembly: GCF_002735765.1. Lineage (NCBI taxonomy): Bacteria > Pseudomonadati > Pseudomonadota > Betaproteobacteria > Burkholderiales > Oxalobacteraceae > Janthinobacterium > Janthinobacterium sp. BJB304. The sequence continues at coordinate 78,987 of NZ_PDZN01000027.1, read as the reverse complement.
CGGCGTGAGCATCGATTGGGCCAGCGCGTTCGCTTCCTGCCAGGCGGCGCCGTGCACGATGACTTCGGCGCCTTCCTGGGCGATCAGGGCCTTGGCCCGTTCGCTCGTCGTTTCCGGCACGACGACGATGACGGGAATGCCGAGCTGGCGTCCCGCATAGGCGACGGCGATGCCGGCGTTGCCGCCGGAAGAGGAAATGAAGCGGCTGGCGCCGCGCCGCGCATATTCTTCGCAGGCGAGGCCGATGCCGCGGATCTTGAAGGAGCCGGGCGGCTGCAAGGCTTCGAGCTTGAGCCAGATGGCGCGTTCGCTGAGCAGGCTCAGGGCGCGCGAGTTGAGCAAGGGAGTTTCGATGTGCAGGGCCATGCGTGTTCCTGGTAAACAGTCAGGCCAGCATCATAGCCGAAGCGCCCGCGCCACCGTGTCACCCTTGCCGGCAGTGCGCTGGCTGTCAGTTCAGCGGGACGCTCTTGAGCTGATGCGTGCGCGCCACTTCCTTCATCGCCTCGAGCAGGTCGTCGCGCAGCTGGCGCGGCAGCTTGCCGAAGAATTCCTCGTCGTTCTGGTCGGCCATCTCGGCCAGCACGGGCACCAGCGCCTCGCCTTCCGTGGTCAGTTCGATCGAATGCTGGCGGCGGTCGGCCAGCAGGATGGATTTGCTGACCATGCCCTTGCTTTCCAGGCGGTCGATCAGTTTCGACACGGCGCCCTTGCTCATGCCGGACACTTGCGCCAGCACCGTGGGCGAGGTGCAGCCCAGGCGGAACATTTCGCGCAGCACCACCCATTCGGACACCGTCACGCCATTGGCTTCGGCTTTCTTCTGGAAGCTGTGGGACACATGGTTGGAAACGAAACGCAGCCAGTAACCGAGATGGGCTTCCAGTTCGCTGACGGGAACGCTGTTGGGACGGGCGGCTTGCGTGGCGGCCGATTCAAAATTATGGCTCATTTCTCTTCCTTCACTGGGCGGCGTTGCCGGCATGGTTAAGGCCTTCACGCTTGCTGTCGAGTGGTTTGTTTGGGAACAATCGTCGTGCTTGAGGTATTTCTAACACTGTTTTCACAGGAAATCATTCAGCGGCAAAAAGTTTTTCCTTTTTCTCTTGCTCTAAATATATAAAAAGCAATATCAAGCAAATAATCGTATTGCTAGAGAGGAAGATTAAAAAAATAACTCATGTTGCATCAATGGTAACATGAATTTTGCCGAATTGATAAATATTTCAAGCGCGATCACTGTCGCATGGCACAGGTGTGTTGCCGACGCCAATCAGCTGAACCGTTCCACGAGAAAATCGACGAAGCTGCGCAGCTTGGGCGAGCGATAGCGGTCCGGCAGGTAGACCACGTTCAAGGGACGGCTGGGCAGGGCATGCGCGGGAAACAGCTGGACCAGGCGGCCTGCCCGCACGTCCGTTTCCAGCAGGAAGGCCGGTTGCAGCACGATGCCCATGCCATGCAGTGCGGCAACGCGCAGCGCCTGGCCGTGGTTGACTTGCAGGCGGCCCGAGACGGGCACGCTGCAGACGCCGTCCTCGCCTGTCAGGCGCCAATGCGCCAGGGCGGCGGGCGAGAAGGATAGGCATTCGTGCCGGCTCAGCTCGGCCGGGTGGCGCGGCGTTCCCCTGCGCGCCAGATAGTCGGGAGCGGCGCAGATCATCAGCCGGTAGGGCGCCAGCGGCCTGGCGATCAGCAGGGAATCGGGCAACTGGCCGATGCGGATGGCGGCCTCGAAACCTTCCTCCACCAGGTCGACCACGCGGTCGCTCAGCGACACATCGATGCTCACGTCGGGATAACGCTCCAGGTATGCGGCCATGGCGGGCATCAGCGCTTCCGCGCCGAAGGTGAGGGGCGCCGTGATGCGCAGCTTGCCGGCGGGCGCCAGTTGCAGGTTTTGCGCCTGCACGTCGGTTTCGGCCACCAGCCTGAGGATTTCCTTGCAGCGCGCATAGTAATCCTCGCCGAAGGCCGTCAGGTGCTGGCGCCGGGTGGTGCGCTGGAGCAACTGCATGCCCAGGCGCTTTTCCAGCGTCCGCAGGTGGTTGCCGGCCATCGTCGCGGATATCCCGCAGGCGGCCGCGGCGGCGCTCAAGCTGCCTTTTTCCACGGCCAGTACATACACCTTCATGCTGTCGAGCAAATCCATTGGCAATCCCTGGTGTCAAATCATTGAATCAAACCATAGTTTATCTATTAATGATTTCAAATGACACTGCTGTTTGTCCCGCCAGCGCGCGGCCACCCTGACACATTGCCCGAGAACAGACCATGCAAGCCATCCAACTGACCGCTCCTTCCCTCACCGCGTTTCGCCAGACCGAGCTGCCCGAGCCGCAGGCCGGGCGGGGCGAGGTGCTGCTGCGCCTGCGCGCCGCCACGCTGAACTTTCTCGACGTGGCCATTGCGACCGGCAACTTTGCCGGCGCGGCCTTTCCGCTGATTCCCGTCGCCGACGGCGCGGGCGAAGTGGCGGCGCTGGGCGAGGGCGTCAGCGGCCTGGCCGTCGGCGACCGCGTCATCCCGCACTTCATGCCGCGCTGGCAGGGCGGTGCCATCGCGCCGCACAACGTGGGCGCGATGCGCGGCGTCACCTTGCCGGGTTCGCTGGCCGAATACGTGGCCGTCCCTGCCGCCAGCCTGGTCGCCTTGCCGGCCCACCTCGATTTTATCCAGGGCGCGGCGCTGCCCATCGCGGCCACGACGGCGTGGAATGCCGTGGGTTCGGCGCAAGTGCGCCCCGGATCGGTGGTGTTACTGTTGGGAACGGGCGGCGTCAGCCTGTTTGCCTTGCAGTTCGCCAAGGCGTCGGGTGCCACGGTGATCCTCGCGTCGTCCAGCGATGACAAGCTGGAACGGGCGCGCCAGCTGGGCGCCGACTACCTGATCAACTACCGGGCCACCCCGGCATGGGATGCGGAAGTGCTGAAACTGACCGGCGGGCGGGGCGCCGACCTGGTGGTAGAGACGGTGGGCGGCGCCACCATCGTGCGCTCGCTCAACGCGGCGGCCGTGGGCGGCACGGTCTTCACGGTGGGTTTTGTCGGCGGCACGGCCGCCAGCATCGACTTGCTGCCCGTCATCGTCAAGGCTTTGCGCATCGTCGGAAACAACACCGGCTCCGTGGCGGACCTGGCGCAGGCGGCACAGGCCATCGCCGCGCATGGCATCGTGCCCGTCATCGACCGCGTGTTCGGCCTCGGCGACACGGCTGAAGCGTATGCGCAGCTGGCTGCCGGCGGCCGCCATTTCGGCAAGCTTGCCATCGCGCACTGAGCCGGCCGGGACACTGTTGCCGTCAGGCGGCGACGTGCACTTTCACGTTCGCGTCGCGCAGCACCTCGGCAAAGCGGGGCGGCGGCGGCGCGTCCGTAAACAGGATGTCGACTTGCGCCAGGTCGGCCAGCCGCACCAGCGCCTTGCGGCCGAATTTATGCTGGTCGGCCACCAGCCACACTTCGCGCGATTGCTCGATGATCGCTTGCGCCACCTTCACTTCGCGCGCGTCGAAGTCGCGCAGGCTGCCGTCTTCGTCGATGCTGGAAATGCCGATGATGCCGATGTCGACCTTGAACTGGCGGATGAAGTCGATGGTGGCTTCGCCGACGATGCCGCGGTCGCGCCCGCGCACCACGCCGCCGGCCACGATGACTTCGCAGGCGGCGTTGTCGGCCAGGATGGCGGCCACGTTGAGGTTGTTCGTCACCACGTGCAAGCCCGTATGGCGGCCCAGCGCGCGCGCCACTTCCTCGGTCGTCGTGCCGATATTGATCAAGAGCGAACAGCCGTGCGGCACCTGCGCGGCGACGGCGGCGGCGATGCGCCGCTTGGCGTCGCTGTTGAACACTTGCCGCTGGCTGTAATCGATGTTTTCCACGGACGAGGGCAAGCCGACTCCGCCGTGGTAGCGGGCCAGCAGGCGCGCTTCTTCCATCTGCTTGACGTCGCGGCGCACGGTCTGCGGCGTCACGTCCAGCTGCTGGGCAAGCTCCTCGACGGACATGGTGACCTTCTGGCGCACCACTTCGAGCAAGCGGCGCTGGCGGGGATTCAAAATCATGGGCTTGTCTCTTTAAAAAACACAAACGAACAAAAACGAACAAATAGTGATAAAAATATGTTGCTATCGATTCGCAATCTGGCGTATCTTATCCATATTGCATTCGAATTACAGCTGTATTGATCTTAACGACAGTCGCCGGCGATGCCTAGTCTTTCCTCGCCGGCCTTCCCCGACAGACACGGAGTCCCGATGGCGGCAGCACAGCAAGGTATGGAGACAACGATGGCATGCGACGTGCTGGTGGTGGGCGGCGGCATCAATGGCGCCGGCATCGCGCGCGACGCGGCCGGACGGGGCTTGTCCGTGGTGCTGTGCGAAAAGGATGACCTCGCTGCCCACACCTCGTCCGCTTCCACCAAGCTGATACACGGCGGCTTGCGCTACCTCGAATACTATGAATTCGGCCTCGTGCGCAAGGCGCTGATCGAGCGCGAAGTACTGCTGCGCTCGGCGCCGCACATCATGTGGCCCTTGCGCTTCGTCATGCCGCACGCCCAGGGCCAGCGTCCGGCCTGGCTGATACGCGCCGGCCTCTTCCTTTACGACATGCTGGCCAAGCGGGAAATCCTGCCTGGCTCGCAGGGCATCGACCTGACGCGCCACGCGGCCGGCAAACCGTTAAAACCCGAGTTCAAGCGGGGCTTCGTGTATTCCGACGGCTGGGTCGACGATGCGCGCCTGGTGGTCCTGAACGCCATCGACGCGGCGGACAAGGGCGCGACCATCCTGACGCAGACGCGCTGCACGGCCTTGCGGCGCGACGGCGCGGGTGCGGACGCTTGCTGGCAGGCGACCCTGCTGCAAGGCGACGGGCGTGAGCTGTCCGTGCGTGCGCGCAGCGTCGTCAATGCGGCCGGGCCGTGGACGGCCGAGTTCCTGCAGCAGGCGGCGCCCGGCGGACAGGGCCGGCATTTGCGCCTGATCAAGGGCAGCCACATCGTCGTCAAGCGCCTGTTCGAGCACGATCACGCGTATATCTTCCAGCATCCGGACGGGCGCATCGTGTTTGCCATTCCGTATGAGCACGATTTCACCCTGATCGGCACCACCGATCTCGACTACCACGGCGACACTGGCAAGGTGGAAATCGATGACGAGGAAATTCGTTACTTGTGCGAGCTTTCCAGTTACTATTTCAGCAAGCCCATTGTGCCGGCCGACGTGGTGTGGACGTATGCCGGCGTGCGCCCGCTGGTGGAGGACGCGGCGGCCGACGCCAAGGCCGTCACGCGCGATTACCGCTTCGAACTGGACCAGGAAGGGGCGCCGCTGCTGAGTATTTTCGGCGGCAAGATCACCACGTTCCGCAAGCTGGCGGAGGAAGCGCTCGATGTGCTCGCGCCCTTATTGGCGCCGGTGCCAGGCAATGCGCGGCCGGCCTGGACGGCCAACGCCTGCCTGCCCGGCGGCGACGTCTTCGGCAGCACGCCGCAGAACCGGTCCGTGCGCGAGTTCGGCCAGTTCGTGCAAGGCTTGCAGCGCGACTATGCGTGGCTTCCGGCGGCGCTGGTGGCGCGCTATGCACGCGCCTACGGCACGCGCATCCACGTGCTGCTCGCCGGGCGGACGGATGTGGCGGCCATGGGCGAGGAAATCGCCGCCGGCCTGTACGCGGCGGAAGTGGACTATTTGCGGCGCCACGAATGGGCCGTCAGCGCGGCCGACATGCTGTGGCGGCGCTCCAAGCTGGGCCTGCACCTGCCGCGCGAAACGGCGGACACGCTCGACGCCTGGCTGTTGCAGCACCCGTTGTCGTTGTAGGCAGCACACGTTGGCGACCGCACCCCGCAGAGGGCGCGGCGAAGAATAAGAAACCATCACTGGAGGAGAAGCGCGTGCAACTGGTACTGGACAAGATCAGCAGGAAGCAGGGGGCTGACGATTTTTTATATCCGATGTCGCTGGCATTGGTGCCGGGCGCCATCAACGTCTTGCTGGGCACCACGCGTGCCGGCAAGACGACCCTGATGCGCGTGATGGCGGGGCTGGACAAGCCCAGCGGGGGCACGGTGACGGCCGACGGCGTCGACGTGACGGGCGTGCCCGTCAGCAAACGTAACCTGGCCATGGTGTACCAGCAATTCATCAACTATCCGGCCTTCACCGTCTACGACAATATCGCTTCGCCCTTGCGTTTGCGCAAGGTGCCCGAAGAGCAGATCCGGACGAAAGTGCTGGCGCTGGCCGAGCGCCTGCACATCACGCCCTACCTGCAGCGCACGCCCGGAGAATTGTCGGGTGGGCAGCAGCAGCGCACGGCGCTGGGGCGCGCGCTGATCAAGGATGCGTCCCTGCTGCTGCTCGACGAGCCCCTGGTCAACCTCGATTACAAACTGCGCGAGGAATTGCGCCGCGAATTGACGGAACTGTTTTCCAGCGGCAGCACGACGGTCGTGTATGCGACCACGGAACCGCTGGAAGCGCTGCAACTGGGCGGCCACGTGGCCGTGCTGCACGAGGGACGGCTGCTGCAGCAGGGGCCGACCCTGGACGTCTTCAACGCCCCCAATTCCATCGATGTGGCGCGCACCTTCAGCGACCCGCCCATCAACCTGATTCCCGCCCGCGTGAGCACCGATGGCGTGGCGCAGGCAGCCGATGGCCTGGCCATCCACCTGAGCGGCGCGCAGCGCGCCCGCCTCGGCGAGCGGCGCGACGTGATCCTCGGCGTGCGCGCACACAGCCTGCATTTATCTCCCCAGTCCGAAGGCGACGTGGCCATCGCGGCGCAAGTGGACCTGGCGGAAATCAGCGGCTCGGAAACCTATGTGCATGCGCGCCGCGGCGACCTGGCCCTGGTGGCCCAGCTCGGCGGCGTGCACAATCTGGAGATCGGCAGCGCCTGCACCGTGTATTGCCAGCCGCACGCCTTGCTGATCTTCGCCGACGATGGCGGGCTATTGTTCGCTCCTGTGCAAGGAGGGGTGTGACATGGCGCGCATCGAACTGGTGGACCTGGCTCACGCCTACAAACCGAACCCGACGGCACCCGCCGACTATGCGCTGCGGCCCATGAGCATGGAATGGCATGACGGCGGCGCCTATGCCTTGCTGGGGCCGTCCGGCTGCGGCAAGACGACCTTGCTCAATATTATCTCCGGTCTCGTGAAACCGTCGCATGGCAAGGTGCTGTTCGACGGCAAGGATGTCACGCAGCTGCCGACGGAAGCACGCAATATCGCGCAAGTGTTCCAGTTTCCCGTCATCTACGACACCATGACCGTGCACGACAATTTGGCGTTTCCGCTGCGTAATCGCGGCTGGAAAGAGAGCGAGGTGAAAAAGCGCGTGCAGCAGGTGGCGCAGATGCTGGAATTGACGGGCGACTTGAAACTGCGCGCCAGCGGCTTGTCCGTGGACGCCAAACAAAAGATTTCGCTGGGACGGGGCCTCGTGCGCCCCGATGTGGCGGCCGTGCTGTTCGACGAACCGCTGACGGTGATCGATCCGCATTTGAAATGGCTGCTGCGCAGGAAATTGAAGGAAATCCATCACGAACTGAAATTGTCCCTGATCTACGTCACGCACGACCAGGTGGAAGCCTTGACCTTTGCGGACCAGGTGGTCGTCATGACGCAGGGCGAAGTGGTGCAGACGGGCAGCGCGCAGGCGCTGTTCGAGGAACCCGAGCACACCTTTGTCGGCTATTTCATCGGCAACCCGGGCATGAACTTGCTCGATTGCACCCTGGACGATGGCGGCGTGCGCGTGGCGGGACAGGCATTGGCCGTGTCCGCCTCCGCCCGCGCGGCCCTGGCTGGCGCGCAAGGGAAAATCACGCTGGGCGTGCGGCCGGAATTCGTCGCATGCCTGAAGGCGGGCGAGGGCGGTGCGGGTAGCGACCATTGCCTGGACGCCACGGTGACGGCCGTGCGCAATATGGGTACGCATTACCTGGCGGAATTCCAGCTGGGCGGCACGACGGTGGCGGCCAAACTGCGCGCCATCGATGCCGTCGCCGGTGACGCTGTGCGGCTGCAGTTTCCGCCGCAACGCACCTTGTTCTATGTCAACGATAAGCGGGTGGCCTGATGATACATAACGGTAAAACCGATAACAACCGCCGCGCCTGGCTGCTGATCCTGCCCGTGCTGCTGTGCGTGGCCTTTTCCGCCATCCTGCCCCTGATGACGGTGGTGAATTATTCCGTGCAGGATATTTTGAGTCCCACGCAAAAGGTCTTCGTGGGCACCGAGTGGTTCCGCATGGTCATGCTCGATGGAGACCTGCACAGCGCCTTGCTGCGCCAGCTGCTGTTTTCCGGCTCCGTGCTGGCCATCCAGATTCCGCTGGGCATCCTGATCGCCCTGTGCATGCCGGCCGATGGCTGGAAGGCGTCGCTGGCGCTGGTGCTGATCGCGCTGCCCTTGCTCATTCCCTGGAACGTGGTGGGCACCATCTGGCAAATCTTTGGCCGCGGCGACATCGGCCTGATGGGCTACACCCTGAATCAATTGGGATTCGACTACAACTACAACGGCAATTCGCTCGACGCCTGGCTGACGGTGATGGTGATGGATATCTGGCACTGGACACCGCTGGTGGTGCTGCTGTGCTATGCGGGTTTGCGCGCCATTCCTGACGCGTATTACCAGGCGGCACGCATCGACGGCGCCTCGCGCCTGGCCGTGTTCCGCTACATTCAGCTGCCGAAACTGCGCAATGTGCTGATGATTGCCGTCTTGCTACGCTTCATGGACAGTTTCATGATCTACACGGAACCGTTCGTGCTGACGGGCGGCGGACCGGGCAATGCCACCACGTTCCTGTCGCAATACCTGACGCAAAAGGCCGTGGGCCAGTTCGACCTGGGGCCGGCCTCGGCCTTCTCACTGATCTATTTCCTCATCATCCTGCTGTTCTGCTTTGTGCTGTACACGTGGATGCAGAGAGTCGGCACGGGAGACCAGAAATGATGCACAAGAAAATGAGCAGCGCCATCCTGATCGTCTTTTTGCTGGGCTCGCTGTTGCCCATCTACTGGATGCTCAACATGTCGCTCAAGACCAACGAGGAAATCGTCGGCGTCTTGAGCCTGTGGCCCCAGCAATGGACGTTCGCCAACTACCACACGATTTTTACCGACCGTTCCTGGTACAGCGGCTACATCAATTCCATGATTTACGTGGCCTTGAACATGGTCATGTCCGTCACCGTCGCCTTGCCGGCAGCTTACGCTTTTTCCCGCTATAACTTTGTCGGCGACAAGCATTTATTCTTCTGGCTCTTGACCAACCGCATGACGCCGCCCGCCGTTTTCCTCGTGCCGTTCTTCCAGCTGTATTCGACGGTGGGCCTGATGGATACGCACCTGGCCGTGGCGCTGGCGCACATGGTCTTCAACGTGCCGCTGGCCGTGTGGATTTTGGAAGGTTTCATGTCCGGTGTACCGAAGGAAATCGACGAGACGGCGTATATCGACGGCTACAGCTTTCCCCGCTTCTTCATCCGCATCTTCTTGCCGATGATCAAGTCGGGCGTGGGCGTGACGGCGTTCTTCTGCTTCATGTTCAGCTGGGTGGAATTGCTGCTGGCGCGCACCTTGACCTCCGTCAATGCCAAGCCGATTGCCGCCACCATGACGCGCACCGTCTCGGCGGCCGGCATGGACTGGGGCGTGCTGGCGGCGGCCGGCGTGCTGACCATCGTGCCCGGCGCACTGGTGATCTGGTTCGTGCGGCATTACATAGCCAAGGGTTTCGCGATGGGGAGGGTGTGATATGGAAAATAATACCGATAGCGCAGCCAGCCTGTTCGGCTGGATGGCGTGGACGCCGGAAGTGGCCATCTTCTTTATCTGCATCGGCTTGATGCTGGCTGGCATGACGGTGTGGCAAATCCGCTCGCCCAGCATCGAACGCAAGGGCTTCCTGCCCATGCCGACGACGCGCGGCGACCGCCTGTTCATCGGCTTGCTCACGGCGGCCTACGTGAATCTGGCCTGGGCGGGGTTCACGGAAATGCAGCAGGCGATAGGCGCTGCCATCAGTTTTGTCATTTTATTAGTGGTAATGCGTTGGGGATGACCGGCTTGCCGGTGTTGATGGAGGCCGTACCGCCAGCAGGCGGCCGGCAATAAAATAAAAGGAGATTCACGATGAAATTGAAGTTCACGGTCTTCGCGGCTGCGGCCATGCTCGTGTCGAACGCGGCCCTGGCCGACGCCAAGCAGGCGCAAACCTGGATCGACAAGGAATTCCAGCCATCCAGCCTGAGCAAGCAGCAACAGCTTGCTGAAATGAAATGGTTCATCGATGCGGCGGCCAAGCTGAAAGCCAAGGGCATCAAGGAAATTTCCGTGGTCTCGGAAACCATCGATACCCACGTCTACGAATCGAAGACCCTGGCCAAGGCCTTCGAGGAAATCACGGGCATCAAGGTGCGCCACGACATCATCCAGGAAGGCGACGTGGTGGAAAAGCTGCAAACGTCGATGCAGTCCGGCAAGAGCATCTATGACGGCTGGATTTCCGATTCCGACCTGATCGGCACGCACTACCGCTATGGCGCCGTCGAACCGCTGTCCGACTACATGGCTGCCAAGGGCAAGGAATTCACGAACCCGGGCCTGGACCTGAAGGATTTCATCGGCATCAGCTTTACCACGGCGCCCGATGGCAAGGTGTACCAGTTGCCCGACCAGCAATTTGCCAACCTGTACTGGTTCCGCGCCGACTGGTTCGCGCGCAAGGATTTGCAAGCCAAGTTCAAGGCCAAGTATGGCTACGAGCTGGGCGTGCCGCAAAACTGGTCCGCCTATGAAGACATCGCCGACTTTTTTACCAATGACGTGAAGGAGCTGGACGGCAAGAAAGTCTATGGCCACATGGATTACGGCAAGAAAGATCCATCCTTGGGCTGGCGCTTCACCGATGCGTGGTTGTCGATGGCTGGCGCGGCCGACAAGGGCATTCCGAACGGCATGCCGGTCGACGAATGGGGCATCAAGGTGGCGGCCGACAAATGCACGCCCGTGGGCGCGTCGATGTCGCGCGGCGGCGCCACCAATTCGCCGGCGGCCGTGTTTGCGCTGACGAAATATATCGACTGGATGAAGAAATACGCGCCGCCGCAGGCGAACGGCATGAATTTCTCGGAATCGGGCCCCGTGCCGGCGCAGGGCGAAATCGCCCAGCAAATCTTCTGGTACACGGCATTTACGGCCGGCATGACGAAACCGGGCTTGCCGGTAGTCAACAAGGACGGCACGCCTAAATGGCGCATGGCGCCGTCGCCGCACGGTCCGTACTGGAAAGAGGGCATGCAGAACGGCTACCAGGACGTCGGTTCCTGGTTCCTGTTCAAGTCCACGCCCGATGACCGCAAGGCCGCCGCCTGGCTGTACGCGCAATTCGTTACGTCGAAAACCGTGTCGCTGAAGAAATCCATCGTCGGCCTGACCTTCATCCGCGATTCCGACATCCGCCACGATTATTTTACGAAGCACGCGAACGAGTACGGCGGCTTGATCGAGTTCTACCGCAGCCCCGCCCGCGTGGCGTGGACGCCGACCGGCAACAACGTGCCCGACTATCCGAAGCTGGCCCAGCTGTGGTGGAAGAACGTGGCCACGGCCATCACGGCGGAAAAAACGCCGCAGGCCGCCATGGATAACCTGGCCGAGGAAATGGACCAGGTCATGGCGCGCCTGCAGCGGGCCGGCATGAAGGCGTGCGCGCCCAAGCTCAATCCGAAAGGCGACCCGAACCAGTATCTGTCGGACCAGCACGCGCCATGGAAAAAGCTGGCGAATGAAAAGCCGAAGGGTGAAACGATTGCCTACGATAAATTATTGCAGGCTTGGAAAGAAGGCAAGGTAAAGTAGTCGTGTAGACTTCTGCCGCCGCTTTCCCGGGGCACGGGCGCTTGTCCGTGCCCTTTTTTCACTGTATAGCCGTAGTAGCGACCATGACCAAATACATACTTGCTTTAGACCAGGGCACCACCAGTTCGCGCGCCATCCTGTTCGACCATGCGGGCCGGCCGCACGCCAGCGCGCAGCGCGAATTTCGCCAGATATTCCCCCAGCCGGGCTGGGTCGAGCATGACGCGGGCGACATCTGGGCTTCGCAGGAAGGCGTGCTGCAGCAGGTGCTGCGCGACAGCGGCGTGGCCGCCTCCGACGTGGCCGCCATCGGCGTGACCAACCAGCGCGAAACGACGGTGCTGTGGGACCGTGCCACGGGCGAACCCGTCGCCAACGCCATCGTCTGGCAAGACCGGAGAAACGCGGCCTACTGCGAGCAGCTGGTTGAACAGGGCAAGGCGGACGTGATCCAGCAAAAAACGGGCCTCGTGCTGGACGCCTATTTTTCCGCCACCAAGCTCAAATGGCTGCTCGACAACGTCCCCGGCGCCCGCGTGCGCGCCGAACGGGGCGAGCTGGCCTTCGGCACCGTCGACAGCTGGCTGATCTACAAGATGAGCGGCGCCCACTTGACGGACACGAGCAACGCGGCGCGCACCATGCTGTTCAACATTCATACTTTGCAGTGGGACACGGATTTGCTGGCGCTGCTGGACATTCCCGCCTCGCTGCTGCCCGACGTCGTGCCCTCGAGCGGCGTGGCCGCGCACACGCATGCGGCATTGCTGGGCGTGTCCGTGCCGATCGCCGGCATCGCGGGCGACCAGCAGGCGGCCACGTTCGGCCAGGCCTGTTTGAAACCGGGCATGGCGAAAAATACCTACGGCACGGGCTGCTTCATGCTGATGAACGTGGGCAAGCGCCCGCTGCCATCGAAAAACCGGCTGCTGACGACGGTGGGCTGGAGCCTGGGCGCCGGCAGCGACAAGACTGATTACTTGCTCGAAGGCAGCGCCTTTATCGCGGGCGCGGCCGTGCAATGGATGCGCGACGGCATCGGCATCATCCGCGACTCGTCCGAAGTGGAAGCGCTGGCCACCAGCGTGCCCGATTCGGGCGGCCTCGTCTTCGTGCCCGCCTTCGCGGGGCTCGGCGCACCGTACTGGGACCCGTATGCACGGGGCACCCTGATCGGCATCACGCGCGGCACGGGCAAGGCCCACATCGCGCGCGCCGCATTAGAGGGCGTGGCCTACCAGAACGTCGATGTGTTGTCCGCCATGCAGGACGACGCGGGCATTGCGCTATCCGAGTTGCGCGTGGATGGCGGCGCGGCCCGCAACGACATGCTGATGCAGTTCCAGGCCGACATACTCAATGTCCCCGTGGTGCGCCCCGTGGTGACGGAAACGACGGCCTTGGGCGCCGCCTACCTGGCGGGTCTGGCCGTGGGCTTCTGGGCCTCGCAGGAAGAAATCGCCGCCCAATGGCAGGTGGGACGCCGATTCGAACCGAAGATGGCGGCCGACGAACGGCTGACGCGCTTGCATAAATGGCAGCGCGCCGTGGAGCGCTCGCGCGACTGGAGCGAGTGACTGCTCACTGACCTGGCCTTGTCATAAGCCTTGCCACGCGCTTTAGCAGGCTCGGCAGAAACAGGGCCGCGCTTGCGGCGCACAGGGCGCTGGCGGCATAGGCAAAGCTTGCCGTGATCGATTGCGTTGCAAATGCCAGCGCGAAACTGCCATACAGCACCGCGCCGCACAGCGCGCCCACGCAGGCCGACAGCCAGTGGCCATGCGCCACGTCCACACGCCGCGCCAGCGCGCCAAAGGCGGCGATGCACACCCACAGCATCAGCGCGCCAAACAGGTACAGGCTTGCAGCGGCGCCGATCGGCTCCGCATCGGCGGCGGCCATCGACGGCACGGCGCATGCGGCCACCAGGCCAAAACTGGCGGCAAAGGCAAGTATCTTCATGTTCAGGATTTCACGTAATACACAAGATAGCCCACGGTTTCCCTGGGTACGGAATACAGGTCGCGCAACTCAAAATACGGCGCATGCACGTTGCCGCTGACGGCGATGCCGGCCCGCTCCAAAGCCAGCCGGAAGCGGGGCACGTGAAAATATTGCGTGGCGACCATGGCTGTCTTCCAGCCGTGTGCGCGCATGAGAAGCGCCGCGTTGCGGGCCGTGGCGTCCGTGGTCCAGCCTTGATTATCCTCAATGATGGCGCCGGCCGGCACGCCGCGCTTGAGCAGGTAGCGGGCCATCGATGCGGCCTCGTCAAAACCTTCCTTGCCCGTCGCCCCGCTGACGAGGATGTGCGGCGCCCTGTGTTCCTGGAACTGTGTCAGCGCCGCGTCGAGCCGCGCCTGCAGGCGGGGGCTGGGCGTGCCGTCGGGCAGGATCGTGTTGCCAGGCACGACGATCACGTCGGCCGGGGCCAGCTTGTCGTTGAGGCCCGCCAGCACCAGGGCGGCCGTGGCCAGCAGGAAAGCACCGGCAGTACTTAAGCCCAGCACAGTTATTTTTCGCATCGTTCATCATCAAGTTGGGAATGGACGCATGATACCCGTCCATTCCCGCCGGCGTCAGTTCGCCTGCGCCTTGCGTGCGCGCTGGGTCGACAGATAAATATTGTCCTTGTCCAGCGGCTTGCCTGCGCGTACGGCATCGAGCCAGTCCTGTGTGCTGACGACGGCGGCGAAATTCGAATGAAATACGCTGCTGAAGACGCGGTGGATTTCCTCGGCGCTGGCCGTGCCGCCCGCATTGGCGTAGGGCAGTGTGCCGGTGGCGTCCTGCAGGAACTCGACTTGCAAGCCGTCGTGCGCGGCCTGGTAGATGGTGGCGGCGTCGCAGTTGTGCGTCATGTAGCCGATCACCGTCAGGGTGTCGATGCCGTGGCTCTCCAGCCAGGCGCGCAAGTCCGTGCCCGCAAACGCGCTGCCCATGCTCTTGTTGATGCGGTGGTCGGCGGCAAAGGCGGCCACTTGCGGGTGCAGCTGCCAGCCGTCGCTGCCTTTTGCAAAGATGGGAGAAGCTTCCGGCGCATCGTGCTGGACGACGATGACGGGCACGCCGGCGGCGCGGGCGGCGGCCATGGCGGTGACGATGTTGGGCAGGGAAATGTCGACGGACGGATATTCGATGGGCATGTCGCCCGTGAAGTATTCATTTTGCACGTCGATGACGAGCAGGGCGCGGCGCGGTGCGGTAGTGGTGGACATGCTTGACTCCTGAATGGTTGAAAGAGGAAGGACTTCCCCGATACAGCCATTTTCAAGCTGCACGGCATAAACAAAAAGTGGCCCGAAGGCCTATCTACGATAAGATCGGGCCATGCCTACCATTTCTTCTTCCCCCTTGAGCGTGGCCGTGATCGCCTTCGACGGCATGACGCCTTTCCACTTGTCCGTGCCTTGCCTCGTGTTTGGTGCCCAGACGGACGAGGCCGATCTGCCGCCTTTCCACGTGCGCGTCTGTGCCGCCGACCCCGCGCCCTTGCGCACGGCGGCCGGCTTCGGCATCACGCCCGAGTTCGGCCTGGAAGGACTGGAGGGCGCCGACATCGTCATCATGCCGGCCTGGCACGACGATTGCCGCGACGCGGCGCCATCCCTGGTCACGGCGCTGCGGGCGGCCAGCGCGCGCGGCGCGCGCATGGTGGGCCTGTGCCTGGGCGCGTTTCCGCTGGCGCAGGCAGGCTTGTTGGATGGCAAGAGTGCAGCCACGCACTGGGGCATGGCGGACCGGCTGGCGGCCCGCTATCCCAAGGTCAGGGTGGACCGGGAAGTGCTGTACGTGGACGATGGCGCCGTGCTGACGTCGGCGGGCGTGGCGGCCGGCCTCGATTGCTGCCTGTATCTGCTGCGCCAGCTGGCGGGCGCCGAGGTGGCCAACCGCGTGGCGCGCCGGCTGCTGGTGGCGCCGCACCGCCAGGGCGGGCAGGCCCAGTTCATCGAACGCCCGCTGCCCGTGTCCGGCAGCGAAGGGCGCTTTGCCGACGTGCTTGCCTGCGTGACGGCCAACCTGGGCGTGGCGCACAGCATCGATGCGCTGGCCGAACGGGCCGCCATGAGCCGGCGCAATTTCACGCGCCACTTCCGCCAAGCGACGGGCACCTCGTTCAAGCAATGGCTGCTGAACCAGCGTCTGGCGCATGCGCAAAGCCTGCTGGAAAAAAGCGCGGCCTCGATCGATGTCGTGGCGCAAGAAGCCGGCTTCGGCACGGCCCTGTCGCTGCGCCAGCATTTCCGGGCCAGCTTGCAGACGTCGCCGTCGGCGTATCGCAAGCTGTTCCGGCAGCGCTTGGCCGATGGCGTGGCCTGAGTCCGGACACGGCCCTTCTTGTTGTTAATTAATGAAGTGCATTTCTAGTTGTGCTGGGATAATATTCACGCGGATTTTATATATTGACATCACCCAGCCGAAAGAGACGCGCTTGAAAAACCTATTTTCCATCACTGCACTGGCCTTCGTCCTGTTCTCAAACACGGCGCTTGCCCAGACCGGCAAGGACTGCACCGCCATCGTCCGGTCCGCGCAAGACGCGGCAGACAGGGCGGACTGGGTGATCGATGGCGATGTCGTCGATGTCGTGCGCATGCATTCGGACCCTGAGCGCCTTCATGTCAGCATTGACAATGCCAAGGTTGAATACGAGCTTGAGCGTTCGCCCCGTTTCTTCAGTGCCATGTTGATTGCCGATGCGTGTTTTTCAGAAAGCGCAATACCCGTGCGGAGTAAGGCCGCCGCCAGTCAGCTCGTCGGCAAGCGCATGCGCTTTTATGGCACAAAACTGACAGCAGGCGGGGGACGCCGCTTTTTCTTCGTGCAAGCCGTCGCCCCGGCCATGCCTGCCATTGCCATGGTGCGCAAGGAATATACGGATAAAAAACAGCTGCCTATCGCCGCGCCGTTCGATGTGCAGGGCTGGACCCGGGCACGCTCGGCAGATGGCGGTTTTTCAGTGGACATGCCCGGCCCTTTTTCCGATATGACGAAGGGCAGTGGCGGGCAAGCGGCGTTCATGCTGCGTGGAACCGACCGTCATGGCTCCACGTTCATGGCTGTATTTGAACGGTCCGGTCCGGGTTCGAGCATGGGCGCAACGTTTGACGAGGCATATTTCAAGCCGAATGCCAATGTCACCAGGTTCAAGGGCGCCGATGCCGTCATCACGCAGGGGACTTTACCTGAAAGCAATGGCGCAAAGATCACGCATGGACTGTGGTTCCGTGTGCCTGGTGGAACGTATATGTTGAGCATCATTGCCGACAAGGAGCATGACGCGCAGTCGCTCGCATCCCGACAGCGATTCTTCCAGTCACTGACCTTTGAATAGCATCATCGCTGGGTCCCGGCTGCCGTTGGGCAGCTGCGCGCTGACGGCGATTTGCCGCGCGATGAAGGCGGCCGGTGCGAAGGCGTAGCGTTCCTGGAACGAGACGGTTTCCGCGCTCATCAGTTCGGCGTACGTCTGCATCAGGGTCGAGGCGGAAACATGCTTGCCTTGTTCCACATAGGTGTCGATGGCGGCCAGCAGCACGGGGTAGTCGGCATTTTCCTTGCTGCCGCCGAAGTTGAACGACAATTGCCCGCAGGCGCGCCAGATGGGGTCTGGTTCCCCGTCCGGTACCGGCTGCGTGCGCAGCCATTGCAAGGCCTTCAATGGCGGGCCGCCAAACGACGGTGGAGAGATGATAGCCTGGATGGCCACCTTGACGGCATCCTCGATTCTTCCCGCGCGCACATACTGTCCGTGCAACAAGGTCAAGGCGTCCGTATATTCGGGAACGATGGCCAGCGCCGCTTCCAGCAGCGCGATGGCCGCGTCCGGCTTGCGCTGCGCAATCAATTCCTTGGCCTCCAGGAACGCGGCGCGCGGGGAAGCGGGGTCGTCGGCCAGCGACGGTGTGGCGACGTACTCGTCTTCCGCCGCTGCGTAGGCTGGCAGAAACGCCGCCAGGCTGGAAAAGTGCGGCTGCAATCGCCACTCGTCGTGCCAGGTCTCGACGACGATCGGTTCGTACGCTTCGCGGCCGATGGGCCAGTACAGGCCGAACGTATCGCCATTGCCCAGCGCCCCTTCGGCGAACGGGGTGAAGCCGAGCGGTGGATACGCAGTCGTGTGTTGCCAGTCTTGTTCGACGGAGATGTGGGCGAGGTTTGCAGGTGGTTGCATGGAAGTTGCCGAGGATAAAACGCCAGTGTAGAGCAAGAGCGCGTCCACTGGCGTTCCCTGTCACGGCACTTGGGCAGGGGCAAGGCCCTTCAGTCGCGTTCCGGCACCGGCACGTTGAAGCCGTTCAAGGTGGTCGAGACCAGCGCGTACAGGCCCACCAGGTAGATCAGTTCGTTGGTGCCGTGCTGGCCAAAGGTGGCCAGCGCCAGGCGGTACAGCGGCTCCGGCAGCGTGCCGCCGCCGCTGAGCGCGTAGGCAAAATCGTAGGCGATGCTCTCATGCTGGTCCAGGTCGATGGGCTTGACGTCGGCCACCAGCGTGGCCAGGCGCTCGGCCGACATGCCTTCGCGCTCTGCGACGGCGATGTGGGCGTAGATTTCATAGGCAGCGTTGTAGCGCGCGCCGACCACCAGGATGGCAATCTGGCGCACGTTATCGGGCAGCGTGGCGTTGGCCGTCATGGCCAGGGTCAGGTCCCAGATGGCCTTGCCGATGGCCGGTTCGTGCAGCCACGGATTCCATGGCCCCATCAGGGCGCCGTCTTCGCGCACGGCGATGAAATCGTTGAAATTGCTGGTGATGCCTTTGCGCATATCGTCGTACAGCGGCTGCTGTTCGGGCGTCAGGTCTTGCGGAGCGATCAGGGGCAGGCGCATGGGAACTCCTTGCTGGGTAGGTGAGCGGTGGGCGGCGGGAGCCAGCAGCCAGTATAGCCAGCCTGGCTGGCGGCGCCCGTTCGCTGTGCGCCTACTTGCGCGGCTCGTGTATCCTGAATTTCCGCACGATGCCTGCCTGGTCGAACATGACGGCCACTTCGCGCGTGCCTTTTTCGCCCAGCAGGGGGATCAGCCGCGTCACCTTGGGCGCTTGCAGCTGGTTCTTGTAGACCCAGACTTCATAGCCGGGATCGAAGCTGACGACGGTGGCGTTGCCCAGGGCCGCGTCGAGGTCGAGGCGGGTGGTCTTGCCGACCTTGATGTTTTGATAGATGGCGCCGTTGTCGGGCGCGCGGTTGACCTTGTATTCACTGGCGGTGCACATGGCCACGGCCAGGCCCGCGAGGCAGGAAGCTGCCAGTTTGATCAATGTGTTCATAGGGACTCCCGGTGTGCATCACTGCTTCCAATCTCAGAGGGGACGGGCGTGATGTCATGCCGGGAGTGTGCTTGCGTCGCCGCGAATGTGCTACAAGATTATACAAAGGCGCAAAAAATGATGCCGTTGGTGCCGGCTGGCGGTACTTTTACCGGTTCTGCAGCACGTCGGTCGACAGTGCCAGGGTTTCCTTGATTTCTTCCATCACCACATAGCTTTTCGATTGCGCGGCGCCCGGCAGCTGCAGCAGCATGTCGCCCAGCAGCTTGCGGTATTCGGCCATTTCATGGATGCGCGCCTTGATCAGGTAATCGAAGTCGCCCGACACCAGGTGGCATTCCTGCACTTCGGGAATCTGCAGCACTTCGCGGCGGAATTGCTCGAAGGCGGACGCCGACTTTTGATTGAGAGTAATCTCTACAAAGACGAGCAGCTTGGCGCCCAGCGCGGCCGGGTTCACCTTGGCGTGGTAGCCCGTGATGACGCCGTCACGCTCCATGCGCTTGACCCGCTCGATGCAGGGCGTGATGGACAGCCCCACCTGTTCACCGAGGTCTTTCATCGAGATGCGGCCATCCTGTTGCAGGATGCGCAGGATGTGGCGGTCCAGCTTGTCGAGGCCACGTGCCGATTCTTTAAGGATTCTCATGATTTATTGCTGAATATCTCGATTTATACGTGAACAAATACTGGCTCTTTCCCAATATGATAGCGGTTAATCTGGCGTCAGCCTAAAAAAATATAATGAGGAAACTATGCGTATCGTGATTCTGGGTAGCGGCGTCATCGGCGTCACCAGTGCTTACTATCTGGCCAAGGCAGGACATGAAGTGACCGTCATCGACCGCCAGCCGGGCCCCGCACTGGAAACCAGCTTTGCGAATGCGGGGCAAATCTCGCCCGGCTACGCTTCGCCATGGGCGGCGCCCGGTATTCCCCTTAAAGCCGTGAAATGGATGATGCAGCGCCACGCGCCGCTGGCCATCTCGCTCGACGGCAGCGCCGCCCAGCTCAAATGGATGTGGCAGATGTTGCGTAATTGCACACCGGAAGCGTATGCCGTGAACAAGGAACGCATGGTGCGCCTGGCCGAGTACAGCCGCGATTGCTTCAAGGTGCTGCGCGCCGAGGCCGGCATCACGTATGAAGGCCGCCAGCAAGGCACGATGCAATTGTTCCGTACCGAAAAGCAATACAACGACGCCGCCAAGGATATCGAAGTGTTGAAAGACGCGGGCGTGCCGTATGAAGTGCTGCAGCGCAACGAGCTGTCGCGCGCCGAGCCGGCCCTCGAAGCGGTCAAGGATAAACTGTTCGGCGGCCTGCGCCTGCCCAACGATGAAACGGGCGATTGCCAGCTGTTTACCACGCGCCTGTCCGAGATGGCCGAGGCACTGGGCGTGAAGTTCCGCTATGGCGTCTCCATCGATGCATTGCTGACACAGGGCGACGAGATTGCCGGCGTGCAATGCGGCGCGGAAATCGTCAAGGCCGATTCCTATGTCGTGGCCCTCGGCTCCTACTCGACGGGCTTCATGAAGCCGTTGCTCGACATCCCCGTGTATCCGCTGAAAGGCTATTCGATCACCGTGCCCATCGTCAACGCGGCCAAGGCGCCCGTGTCGACCATCCTCGATGAAACCTATAAAATCGCCGTGACGCGTTTCGACGACCGCATCCGCGTGGGCGGCATGGCGGAAATCGCCGGCTACAACCTGAACCTGAATCCGCGCCGCCGCGAAACCCTGGAAATGGTCGTCAACGACTTGTTCCCCGGCGGCGGCAACACGGCTGAGGCCACGTTCTGGACGGGCTTGCGCCCGATGACGCCGGACGGCACGCCGATCGTCGGCCGCACGCCGCTGCGCAACCTGTTCCTGAACACGGGCCATGGCACTCTGGGCTGGACCATGTCCTGCGGTTCGGCGCAATTGCTGGCCGACCTGATGTCATCGAAACAGCCGGCCATCCTGGCCGACGACCTGTCCGTCAGCCGCTACAGCGGCGCGCAGCGCGGCGGCAAGTTGCAATACGCGGGAGCCTGAGATGGCGGGAAGCATGCCTCCAAAGGAACGTAGCGGCGCCATCCTGACGGTGGACCTCGATGCCGTGCGCGCCAACTACCGTTTGCTGCGCGACAAGGCGCACCCGGCCGCCTGCTCGGCCGTCGTGAAATCCGATGCGTATGGCCTGGGCGCCGCGCAAGTGGGCGCGGCCCTGTATGAAGAAGGGTGCCGCCATTTCTTCGTGGCCCACCTGGAAGAGGGCATCAGCCTGCGCCCGCATGTGGCGCCGGACGCGGCCATCTTCGTGCTGCACGGCCCGCCCGTCGACACGGAAGGCGAATTCACGGCCCATGGCCTGACGCCCGTGCTCAACAGCGAGCCGCAGGTGGCGGGCTGGCGCCGGCACGCAGCAGCGCTGGGCACCACCCTGGACGCCATCGTGCAGGTGGACACGGGCATGTCGCGCATGGGCCTGTCGCCGCAGGAAATCGACGGCTGGCTGCTGGACCC
This sequence comes from Janthinobacterium sp. BJB304, assembly GCF_002735765.1. NCBI lineage: Bacteria > Pseudomonadati > Pseudomonadota > Betaproteobacteria > Burkholderiales > Oxalobacteraceae > Janthinobacterium > Janthinobacterium sp. BJB304. The sequence goes on along the minus strand of NZ_PDZN01000027.1, from coordinate 57,310 downwards.
GCACTTTCTCGACGGCATCAATGTGCGCTATGTCATGAGCCACCTGGCTTGCGCCGACGAGCGCGCCAACCCGATGAATGGCGAGCAGCTGGCCCGTTTCATCGCCATCCGCGCCCGTTTGCCGCAGTACCGCGCCAGCCTGGCCAATTCCTCGGGCATCTTCTTGTCGCCCGATTACCACTTCGACCTGGTGCGCCCCGGCGCGGCCCTGTACGGCATCGGGCCGCAGGGCGGCGAACCGAATCCGCTGCGCTCAGTGGTGCGGCTGCAGGGCAAGGTCATGCAGACCCGCACGATCGCCGCCGGCGACCACGTGGGCTACAGCCGCCGCTACACGGCCAGCGAGCCGCGCCAGGTGGCCACGGTTTCCGTCGGCTACGCCGATGGCTGGCTGCGCAGCATGAGCAACCAGGGTCTGGCCATCGTCGATGGCGTGAAAGTGCCGCAGATCGGCGCCATCTCAATGGATTCGATTACGCTGGACGTCAGCGCCATCGACCAGGAACGCGTCGCGCCGGGCAGCCTGGTCGACCTGATCTGCGCCGAACACCCGGTCGACGCCGTGGCGGCCATGGCCAATACCATCGGCTACGAGGTATTGACGAACCTGGGCGGACGCTACTACCGCGAGTACCGGGGCCTGGCACGTTAGCGTACCTGCCAAAACGCCCATGGCGTTGTTGCCTTGCCTTGCCGTACATTCGTACTGTCTTCGGCAAGGCGCCTAGCCCTGAGCATTTTTTCAGGTGCGCTGGTTTCGCACGCTAGGCAGCGCGAAACCGATGATTGTGTGGCAAGATAGCCCTGACGTGCACGCACCTCAGGGCTTTTTTTTAACCATCATCGGGGATTTATATGAGCCAATATCAAGTCGCAATCATCGTCGGCAGCCTGCGCAAGGATTCCTTCAACCGCAAGCTGGCCGACGCCATCATCAAGCTGGCGCCGCCCGAGTTTTCCTTCAAGCACATTGAAATCGGCGACTTGCCGCTGTACAACCAGGATGACGATGGCGCGCAGGCGGAGCAGGTGCTGCGCCTCAAATCCGATATTTCTGCATCGCAAGCCTTGCTCTTCCTCACCCCCGAATACAACCGCTCTATCCCCGGCGTGCTGAAAAACGCCCTCGACCACGGCTCGCGTCCGTATGGCCAGAGCGTGTGGGGCGGCAAGCCGGGCGCCGTGCTGGGCGTGTCCGTCGGCGCCACCGGTACGGCCCTGGCGCAGCAGCATTTGCGCAATGTGCTCGCCTACCTGGACGTGCCGCTGCTGGGACAGCCTGAAATGTTTATCCAGGCCAAGGACGGCCTGTTCGACGAGCACGGCGGCATCGGTCCGGCCAGCCTCGGTTTCTTCCAGGGCTGGATGCAGCGCTACGTGGACTGGGTCCGCAAGCACGCGATTCACGCTTGATGCAAGTCAAGGCGGCAGCGCTCAGCGTTGCCGCTTGTTCAGATTCTTTGACCAACGATGCCAGGATTTCAATATTGGCACGGCTGTCTCGGTATAATGCGCTCTTTCTTTAGCGCAATACTTTCCAATTTCCTGCCGACTCCATGTGGACTAAACCTGTTCCGCGCATGAACTTGCGCCGTTTGATCGTGCTCGTGGCCTTTGCCAGCGCCCTGGTGTCCCTGGCCAACACCTTTTATGCCAGCTATAGCGTGCAGCGCCAGCTGCTGATCGATACCACCCTGGAAGCGAACCACGCCTACGCGAGCAAGCTGGCCAGCACGGCTGAGGATTTCCTGCAGTCGGCGCGCCAGCAGCTGGCCTACAGCGCCGGCAGCCTGCCATCGCGCATGGGCGACGACGCCTGGCTGACGGACGAGGCGCAGCGCCTGCGCCTGCAAACGAACAGTTTCAATTCCGTGCTCATCGTCGATGCCCAGGGCAAGGTGCTGGGCGTGTCGCCGGAAACCCTGGCCCTGAAAAACCGCACGCTCGACTCGGCCGGCGCCATCCAGGCGCTGCGCGAACGGCGCCCGCTGGTGACGCAGCCGTATGTGTCCTCGGCCGGCAACCTGGTGGTGTTCATTTCGCATCCCATCCTTGGCAAGGATGGCCGCTACCTCGGTTATGTGGGCGGCAGCATCTACCTGAAACAGAAAAACATCCTGTACACCATGCTGGGCCAGCATTACTACCGCGACGGCTCTTACCTGTACGTGGTCGACCAGAACCGGCGCCTGCTGTACCACCCGGATCCTGAGCGCCTGGGCCACGTGGCCGGCAGCAATGACGTCATCGACACCATCATCGCGCAGCGGGGCGGCGGCAACCGGCGCATGCATAACAGCCTGGGCGTGGACATGCTGGCCGGCTACGCCGTCATGCCGTCGACGGGCTGGGGCATCGTGGCGCAGCGTCCCACGGCCATGACCCTGGCCCCGCTGAACCAGCTGATGGCCAATACCGTATGGCATTCCCTGCCGATCGCCTTGCTGAGTTTGCCATTCATCTGGTGGCTGGCCAGCCTGATTTCGCGGCCCCTGATGCAACTGGCCGAGGGGGCGCGGCGCATGGATGTGCCTGGTACGAGCGAGCACATTGCCGCCATCCGTGCCTGGTATGTGGAGGCGGCGCAGATCAAGAAAGCCTTGCTGAAGGGCCTGGCGTTGTTGCAGAACAGGATCGGCAAGTTGAAGACCGACGTGGAGACGGACCCGCTGACGGGCCTGTCGAACCGGCGCGGCATGGCGGCGGCGCTCGACGTCTGGCAGGCGCAGGCGCGGCCGTTTTCCGTCATCGCCATCGATATCGACCATTTCAAGCAAGTCAACGATAAATGGGGCCATGCCGTGGGCGATGAAGTCATCCTGCGCCTGGCGCAGCTGATGCGCGCCTGTTCGCGCGATGCCGACGTGCTGTGCCGCAATGGCGGCGACGAATTCATCATGCTGCTGCCCGATGCCGACCTGGACGTGGCCATGCAGGTGGCCGAGCGCCTGCGCGCCAAGGTGGCCGCCGCCGTGATTCCCGGCGCGGGCGCCATCACGGTCTCGCTGGGCGTGGTGGCATCGTCGCACGGCGAGCGCAGCACGGACGCCGTGCTGCTGGCCGCCGACGCGGCCCTGTACGTGGCCAAGGAAAACGGGCGCAATTGCGTGGGCATCACGGAACCCGCCTGACAGGCGTGCCGTGCGGGATGAACTGATCCGTTGTTTTCTGTTGCATCTGAGCCTGTCCCGTTTGCCCGACAGCGCTTACCATATGGCCCTGATGGTGTACAACGGGGACAATGTGCATGGCAACGGTGAATATTGATGACGTTTGAGCAAGAACTTGGCATCCGCTGCGAGGTCCGTGATCAGCCCCACCCGCTGGCCTTGCTCGACTGCCGCGAACTCAATTACGGCCAGCACAGCGTGCTGCCGCTGCACCCGTTCCGCCTGAGCGTGCCGGAAGCGGCGCTGGCGGGACTGCTCGACGAACAGTTCAACAGTTTCGTGCAGGATTGCCGCGAAGACGATCTGCAGTACGAGGAAAGCGACTTGCCCGAGCTCAGGGACGCCGGTTACCCCGACATCACGGCCATGCTGGCGGGTCACCGGCCGCTGCTGACCGAAATGATTGACGACTTCATGATCGGCGACCTGATGTGGGCCATCGGGCGCGCCAGCGGCTACTGCCGGCCCCGCGCCCGTTGCTTGGGCGACGTGGAGGCGGCCGATGGCCGCGCGTACTTTACCGTCAATAAAGTGGAGAAAATCTATTTTGCCGATGGCCAGCTCATCCTGGAAGGGCAGGGCTATTACGGCGTCTACGTCATCTGGCTGACGCATGGCCGGCGAGATCAAATAGGCACTTGACCTTCCTCATGTGGGAAGGTTTATAGTCGTGCCATGAACCGTGCCTTTTTCCGCTTTCTCGCCCGCTCGCTGCTCTGGCTGCTGGCCGTCACCTTGCCCTTGCAGGGCTTTGCGTCGGCCATGCGCAGCTGCTGCGTGGACGAGCGGGCGGCAGCGGTCACGGTCGCTGTCGAGGCCATGCAGGTGCCCCAGTGCCATGACATGGGCGACATGCAGATGCAAGGCCAGCCGCTGCACATGGCCATGGACGATGGCGGCGCCGGCCACCCTGGCCACGATTGCAGCAACCATGGCGCCTGCACGGTGGGCGCCACGGCGCCGCCCGGCATGCCTGCCGTACACGCCTTGACCCTGCGCGCGCCACCCCCGGCGCTGGCGCCCGATTCCCTGTTCGCCGGGCATATCCCCTCCGGCCCTGAACGTCCCCCGAGAAGCACGCGCTCCGCCTGACCGCCCGTTGAACCTGGCGGTGCCGCCGTCGCACGTCCCTGCATCTTGATTTTGCAGCTTGTACCGGTCGCGCCAGCGTTCCCGTCGCGCGCCCGCCGCGCCATACCCCGTCATTCAAGGAATACCATGAAGCAATTATTCAGCCTCGCGCTGGCCGCCGGCGTGGCATCAGCCGCGCTGCCGCCGGCCGCCGCGCAGTCCCAGCCCCAGCCCGCCCCGCAAGAGGCGCAAGCGCCCGTGCCGGCCGCCACCTACCGCTCCGCCTTCGCCGGCTACCGTCCCGCCGCCGAGGACGACGTCACGCCCGACCAGGCCTGGCGCGCCCTCAACGACAAAGTCGGCAAGGCTGGCGGCCACATGGGCATGATGAAGATGGAGGGCCACAAGGTGGAAGGCCATAAGATGGAAGGTCATTCCATGCCGATGGAGAAGCCCGGCCCCAAGCCCGATGCCAAGCCGGCCGCCCAGCCCGCCCCGCAACACCAGCATGAAGGACACTGAGATGGCACGTTTCACAAAATCAACTTGCCTGACGCCGCTGGCGCTGGCGGCCGTCTTGCTGCTCAGCGGCTGCGCCAGCTTCAGCCCCGATGGCGGCATGCAGGCCGTGTCCGCGCTGGCCGACGCCCGCACGGGCGCCCCTGCGGCATTGACGGACAAGGGCGGCGAGGAAAAGCTGGCCTCTTTGCTGGCCCAGCCCCTGGACGCCGACAGCGCCGTGCGCATCGCCCTGATGAACAACCAAGGCATGAAAGTGGCGCTGGCCGAACTGGGCGCCTCCGAATCGGACCTGGTGCAGGCGGGGCGCTTGCGCAACCCGGGCCTGTCGTTCGGCCGTTCGCACGGCAGCCACGGCAATGAAATCGACCGCGGCGTCAGCTTCGACCTGGCGGGCTTGCTGACCATGCCGATGCGCGTGAACATCGAGCGGGGCCGCTTCGAGCAAGCCAAGCTGCAGGCCGCCGGCAGCGCCGTGCAGCTGGCGCTTGAGACGCGCCGCTCCTACTTCAATGCCGTGGCCGCCGTGCAGACGGAAGCGTTCATGCAGCGGGCGCTGCTGTCGGCCGAGGCGGGCGCCGAACTGGCCACGCGCCTGCGGCAGGCGGGCAACTGGAGCCGCCTCGACCAGGCGCGCCACCAAGTGTTTTATGCGGACGCCGTCGGCGACCTGGCCCGCGCCCGCCACCAGGCATTGGTGACGCGCGAACACCTGACGCGCTTGCTGGGCCTGTGGGGCAAGCAGACCAGCTTTACTTTGCCGTCGCGCCTGCCCGACTTGCCGGCCCAGGCGGCGGAGCCTGGCAATATCGAGGCGCAGGCGATGGAGCAGCGCCTCGACGTGCAGATGAGCAAACTTGACGCCCATGCCACGGCCAGTGCACTGGGCCTGTCCAAGGTGACGGGTTTCATCAATGTGCTCGACGTGGCTTATACCAACAAGAGCACGAGCGGGGCGCCGCGCGAAAACGGCTATGAGGTATCGCTGGAACTGCCGCTGTTCGACTGGGGCACGGCGCGCAACACCAAGGCGCAAGCGCTGTATGAGCAGTCGCTGCAGCGCACGGCGGGCACGGCGGTGAAGGCCCGCTCGGAAGTGCGCGAAGCGTATTCGAGCTACCGCACGGCCTACGACCTGGCGCGCCATTACCGCGATGAAGTCGTGCCGCTGCGCAAGACGATCTCGCATGAAGTATTGCTGCGCTACAACGGCATGCTGGCCAGCGTGTTCGAACTGCTGGCCGATGCACGCGAGCAAGTCGCCAGCGTGAACAGCGCCATCGAAACCCAGCGCGATTTCTGGATCGCGCAAACCGAACTGCAAGGCGCCATCAATGGCAGCGGCCCAGCCAACAAGGAATAATGATGATTACACGTAGAAATTTTTTCATGAATGCGGGCGCCGTCGCCCTGAGTGCTGCAGCGGTGAGCAGAGTCGGTGCGGCGTCCCTGCCGGAAGCCGTCAGCATGGCTGGCGCAGACACGAAAGCGCCGCCACCGCCGCCGAACGGGCGTCCGTACAACCCCGTCGTCACCCTGAATGGCTGGTCCTTGCCCTGGCGCATGAACAACAACGTCAAGGAATTCCATCTGGTGGCCGAGCCCGTCGTGCGCGAACTGGCGCCCGGCATGCAAGCCAATCTGTGGGGCTACAACGGCCAGTCGCCCGGTCCCACCATCGAAGTCGTGGAGGGCGACCGCGTGCGCATCTTCGTCACCAACAAGTTGCCGGAACACACGAGCGTGCACTGGCATGGCCAGCGCTTGCCCAACGGCATGGATGGCGTCACGGGCCTGACCCAGCCGGGTATTCCTCCCGGCAAAACCTTCGTCTATGAATTCGTCGCCAGGCGGCCCGGCACCTTTATGTACCACCCGCATGCGGACGAAATGACGCAGATGGCCATGGGCATGATGGGTTTCTGGGTCACGCACCCGAAAGACCCGAACTTCATGAAGGTGGACCGCGATTTCGTCTTCCTGCTCAGCAACTACGATATCGATCCCGGCAGCTACACGCCGAAGATCATGACCATGACGGATTTTAATTTGTTCACCTTCAACAGCCGCGTCTTCCCCGGCATCGACCCCATGGTCGTGCGCCAGGGCGACAAGGTGCGCGTGCGCGTGGGCAACCTGACCATGACGAACCACCCGATCCACATGCATGGCCACGAATTCGAGGTGACGGGCACGGATGGCGGCTGGACGCGCCCCGAATCGCGCTGGCCCGAAGTGACGACCGATATCGCCGTGGGCCAGATGCGCGCCGTCGAGTTCACGGCAACGGACATCGGCGACTGGGCTTTCCACTGCCACAAGTCGCACCACACGATGAATGCCATGGGGCATGACGTACCGACCATGATCGGCGTCGACCATCAGGGCGTGGCGGCGAAGATCAATCAATTGGTGCCCGGCTACATGGTGATGGGCGAGCGGGGCATGGCCGACATGGGCGAGATGCAGATGCCGATCCCCGACAATACCTTGCCGATGATGGCGGGCGACGGCCCCTTCGGCGCCATCGGCATGGGCGGCATGTTTACCACGGTCAAGGTGCGCAAGGATCAGAAACCGGGCGATTACCGCGACCCGGGCTGGTACAAGCACCCGTCCCGCAGCGTGGCCTATGAATGGACGGGCGCCGTGCCGGAACCGGTGCGGGGCCAGGGCGCGGGCAAGCCGGCGGCAAAAAGCGGCGTGGAAATGACGGTGCGCAAGCCAGGCGGGCACAGCGGCCATTGACGCTCTCCCGGGGATTGCTAGCATGGCACGCCCCGGGGCATGTTGCTTTGTATCAAGGAATTGTTGGTTAGTGACAATCCGAGCATTTTAGTGACTGTTTTTTCCTTATATTCAAGTCATAGCTTAAATTATTGGCTACCGTCTTGCCTGGGAGGAAACATGTTGAGTAAAATGAAAGTGGGGACGCGCCTGCTCGCTGCCTTCTTTTGCGTCGCGCTGATGGGGGCCATCGTGGCCGGCATCGGCATCTTCAACATGGGCAAGATCGATACCATGGCGGGGCAGATGTACAACCATGAATTGCTGGGGCTGTCGTACATCAAGGAAGCCAATATTGCCCTGATCAAGGTGGGTCGCGCGCGCAGCAATTTCTTGCTGGCCACGACCGCCGAGGAGCGCGCCACGCGCCAGGCCGACATCGGCAAATTCCTCGAGTTAAATAAAAGCTATCTGGCCAAGGCCCAGCCGCTGTTCGTCACGCCGGCCGCCAAGGAATTGTTTGCCCGCTTCGCCGCTGTCGAAGCGGAGTACGTTGCCACCATGCAGCAAGCCCTGGCGCTGGCGGCGGCCGAGCCGCTGGCGCAGCGCAGCGCGCAACTGGTCGAACTGCTCAACAAGACGCGCCAGCATGCCGATGAACTCGACGGTATGCTGGATAAACTTTCGCTGCAGAAGGAAGAGCGCGCCAAGGCGGCTTCCGAGCAGGCATCGGGCGTGTACCAGGCCAGCCGCAGCTTCATGATCGCGCTGGTGCTGGGCAGCATGGCGGCCGGCCTGGCGCTGGGGGCGCTGATCACGCGCGGACTGACGCGCCAGCTCGGCGGCGAACCGGCGTATGCCGTCAGGATCGCCGGCGCCATCGCCGAGGGCGATCTCACCATCGATATCCGCACGGCCAGCCATGACAATGCCAGCCTGCTGTTCGCCATGAAAGCCATGCGCGACAAGCTGGTGGGCATCGTCAGCCAGGTGCGCTCGGGTACGGACACCATCAACACGGCCTCGAGCGAAATCGCCCAGGGCAACCTCGACTTGTCGTCGCGCACGGAAGAGCAGGCCAGTTCGCTGGAAGAAACGGCGTCATCGATGGAACAGCTGACCTCGGCCGTGCGGCAGAACGCGGACAACGCGCGCCAGGCCAATGCGCTGGCCGGCGCCGCGTCCGATGTGGCCGGCAAGGGCGGCGCCGTGGTGGGGCAGGTGGTGCAGACCATGGAATCGATCAATGCGTCGTCGCGCAAGATCGTCGACATCATCAGCGTCATCGATGGCATCGCCTTCCAGACGAATATCCTGGCCTTGAACGCGGCCGTGGAAGCGGCCCGGGCGGGCGAGGAAGGGCGGGGATTTGCCGTCGTGGCATCCGAAGTGCGCAGTCTGGCCCAGCGTTCTGCTAGTGCCGCCAAGGAAATCAAGACCCTGATCGGCGACTCCGTCGAACAGGTCGAAATCGGCTCCAGACTCGTGCATGACGCGGGCAGGACGATGGATGAGGTGGTGACCAGCGTGCGCCAGGTGGCCGATATCATGCAGGAAATCACGGCCGCCAGCGCCGAGCAAAGCGCCGGCATCGAGCAAGTCAACCAGGCCGTGCTGCAGATGGACCAGGTGACGCAGCAGAATGCGGCCCTGGTGGAAGAGGCGGCGGCCGCCGCCGAATCGCTGCAGGACCAGGCGCAGACCCTGACGGAGCTGGTGGGCGTGTTCCGCCTGCATGCCCAGGCCGAAGGCATCGCCGTGCGGGCATCGAGCAACGTCACGCCGCTGCGCCGGCCAGTGCCGCCCGCCCGGCAGGATGTGCGGCGCCTGGCCTGACGGCGGCTGGCTCGGGCGCAATCGGCGCGGCGGTGGTAGGCTGTCGCTATTGCGCGTTTGCCACTTCCGGGTCCCCCATGCCATCTTCTTTCCTGTCCTCCTTCAGTTTTTCCCTGTTGCTGCTGTCGCTGGCGCCCCTGGCGCAGGCGCAGGAGGGCGATCCCGTCCTGCCTTATCGTCCATCGGTGGCCAGTCCCGCCCAGCTGCCCGTGCCGGGCCAGCTGGAATTCGAGGCGGGCGGCCTGCTGTCGAAAACGGACGATACACGCCGCGCCAGCCTGCCATATACGTTCAAGCTGGCGTTCACGCCCGAATGGGGCATGCTGCTCGAAGGCGAGGGCTTCGTGCGCGCGCGCGATGACACGGGCCGGCGCGAGACGGGCGTGGGCGACACGACGGTCGTGCTCAAACGCGCCTTCTTGCTCGACAGCGCCACGGCGCTGGGCCTGGAACTGGGCTGGAAGTTGCCCACTGCCAAGGACAGCATCGGCAGCGGCAAGAGCGACGTCTCGTTGAACGGTATTTTCAGCCGCGACCTGGGCGCCGTGCACATGGACGCCAACCTGAACGCCACGCGCCTGGGGGCTTCCGACCCTGGCACGGGCAGGGTGCAAACGGGCTGGGCGGCCTCCTTTTCCACGCCCGTCAGCGACCGCTGGGGCGCCACGGCGGAAGTGTCTGGCACGCGCCTGCGCGGCGCGCCAGCCACGGCGCAGCTGCTGCTGGCCGCCACTTACAGTCCCACGCCGCGGTTGGCCATCGATATCGGCATGGCGCGCGGCTTGACGGCGGCGTCGCCGGACTGGTCGCTGTTCAGCGGCCTGGTCGTGCCTTTTGGCAAACTGTGGTGAGATTGCGACGCGATTCCTTATGTGTCCTTGCGCACAAACAGTTGGTCACACAAGGTCTACAATTGCGGCATAACTGATAAAAGGAGTGTCCTCATGAAAACCCTCATTCTCGCCGCCGTCCTGCTGTCGGCAGGTACCGCCGCCGTTGCCCAGGTTTCCGTCACCGTCGGCCAGCCAGGCTTTTACGGCCGCATCGACATAGGCGACTATCCCGCGCCGCAATTGATCTACGCCCAGCCCGTCATCGTGCAGCGCCCGCAATACTATTCGGCCGCCCCGATCTACCTGCGCGTACCGCCCGGCCATGCCAAACACTGGTCCAAGCACTGCCGCAAGTATAATGCCTGTAACCAAGAGGTATATTTCGTCCAAGATGGTTGGTATAACAACCAATATGTGCCCCGCTACCGCCAGCAGCATGGCGACCATGGCCGTCCCGATTACGGCGACCGCGGCCGTCATGACGACAAGCATGACAAGCACTATGACAAGCGCGACAAGCATGATGACAAGCCGGGCAAAGGCCATGGCAACGGCAATGGTCGTGGCAATGGCAATGGCAACGGCAACGGCAACGGCAACGGGCACAGGGATTAACAAGCAGGAGGATCTTTGCATAGTAAAATCGTTATCGTAGGAGGAGGTGCAGGCGGCCTGGAGCTGGCTTGCAAACTCAGCCGCAAGCTCGGCCCAGGCCAGGTCACCCTGGTCGACAGCCGCCTGTACCATATCTGGAAGCCGTCACTGCATGAAGTGGCGGCCGGCACCCTGGACATTCATCAAGAGGGCCTGTCGTACCAGATGCTGGCGCATGACAATGGTTTTACCTATGTCTATGGTCCCCTGATCGGGCTCGACGCAGCGTCGAACAGCCTCACCGTGGGCGCCATCGCCACGGACAAGGATGAGCAGCTCTTGCCGCAGCGCCAGGTCAGCTACGACCAGCTGGTGCTGGCCGTGGGCAGCACCTCGAATTACTTCGGCGTACCCGGCGCCCAGGAAAACACGATTTCCCTCAATGCCACGGAAGACGCCGAACGTTTCCGTTTGACCCTGCTGAAACTGCTGGCCATGGCCGAACAGCGCCAGGGCGACGCGGGCCATCCCGGCGTCGACATCGTCATCATCGGCGGCGGCGCGACGGGCGTGGAACTGGCGGCCGAATTGCGCGAAGCGAGCGGCGTGTATGCCGCGTACGGCTTCCAGAATCTCAACGCCATCAAGGATGTGCGCATCACCCTGCTCGAAGGGGCGCCGCGCATCCTGGCGCCGCTGCCCGAGCGCGTTTCCATCGCCGCCTCGAAACTGCTGCACCAGCATGGCATCACGGTGGTGACCGATACGCGCGTCACCACGATCGAAGCCGACAAGGTGACGGTGGCCAGCGGCACCAGCTATGCGGCCGACATCTGCGTGTGGGCCGCCGGCATCCGTGCGCCGGAATTCCTGTCCACTTTGGGCCTGCCTACCAACCGCGCGGGCCAGCTGGAAGTGACGGGCATGCTCAATGTGCAGGGCCATGCGAATATCTTCGCGCTGGGCGATTGCGCCGCCTGTACGGGTCCCGACGGCAAGCTGGTGCCGCCGCGCGCCCAGGCTGCCCACCAGCAAGCCGATTACCTGCTGAAAACGTTCCTGCTGCAGGCGAAGGGCAAGCCGCCGCAAACCAAGCCGTACGAATATCTGGACTACGGTTCGCTGGTGTCGTTTGGCCGCACCACCTCGGTCGGCACCCTGATGGGATCGCTGAAGGGCCTGAGCTGGTTCGTCGAAGGCTTTGTCGCGCGCATGATGTATGTGAGCCTGCACCTGATGCACCACAACGCCGTGCTGGGCACCGTGCGCACGGCCGTCATGGCCATGGGCCGTTTCCTGATCAAGCGCAGCTCGCCGCAGGTCAAGTTGCATTAAGCAGTTTGCGCCGTATCAAAACAAGGGGCCTTGCGGCCCCTTTTTATTTGCCGTGCGCGAGGGGCGCCGCGTCGCAGCGGCCCCGCGTCATGGGGAAGGCGATGGTGGTGAGCTTGCCCTTCAAGGTGCCGGTGATGCTGGCGTGTAAGATGCGCTCGCTGTCCTGGCGGTAGACGATGCGGCTCGGGAAGTCATTGTCCAGGTTGGCGAAGATGAATTCATTCGGCTTGTCCTGGCGCAGCAGGTTGAACACTACGGCCGGCTGGCCCGACGGCTGCACGATGTAGGCCAGCTGGCCCGGTTCGGTGAGGCGGATCTGCACGAATTCGAAGGCCGTCGTCTTGCCGCCCTTGACGGTGCGGCTGGTGCCGAGGATGGTGCCGCCGGCGGCCGTACTCCATTGCTCCCCGGAACCAGGTTCGGCGCCGTCGACGTTCCAGCAGCCGGCCAGCCAGGCCAGCTTGTCCACGGTTTCCGGCGGCGGCACGGTCTTGCCGGCGGCCTGGGCGGCTCCCATGGCCAGCAGCGCTGCCAGCAGGGTGGGGATCAGTCGTTGCATGCGGTTTCCTCGTCGTATCGTTGAGCGGGGCAGGGCGCCCGGCGATGTTCCGGCCCGATGCTGTCTGGCAGGGATTATTCTTTCGGGCTAATGCGCGGCAAGACGGCAGTCAGGGCCATGCCGCCTTGCGGATTCGCCGTCAGGCTCAGGCTGCCGCCGAGGTAATGCACGCGCTCGCGCACGGCGCGCAGGCCGTGCTTGCTCATTTCGACGGGCTCGCTGGCCGGCAAGCCGCTGCCGTTATCCTTGACGGTCATCATCAGCGCCTCGTCGTTGTCGTCGATGATGATATCCACTTCGCTTGCCTGCGCGTGCGCGGCGATATTGCTGAGCGCCTCTTCCAGGGTGCGCAGCAGGGCCACGCCCACGTTGCGCGGACAAATCAGTTCATCTTCGGGCAGGCTGCAGCGCACGGTGATCTTGTGCTGTTCCGCAAATTGCGCAGCCAGCTCGCCCAGCGCCACATTCACCCCGAGAAACTCCAGCTTGTCGTTCCACAGCTTCATCTGCATTTGCCGGTTGGTCTCGATGACATTCAGCAGCAATTGCTTCATGGTCGCGGCGCGGTCGAGCAAGGCCGCTTCCTGCGGCATTTTTTGCGTCAGCAGCGACAGGTGCATGGTCAGCGCCGTCAGCGACGAGCCGAGGCTGTCGTGCAGCTGGCGCGACAGGGCGCGCCGTTCATTGTCCCAACTGGTGTTGACATGACCGAGCAACTCGCTGAGATCGGCGGCGCGTTCCGCATCGGCCTGGGCCGCTTCCTTGTTCGGATCTGTTTGTGCGGACATAGCGCCCCGTGAATGGTGAAAGGTGGACCAAATTCAAGTTGTGGATCATACATGAGGATTTCATCGCGGGGCGCATGGATGGAAAATTTCTGTCTTTTCGGCAATTTTAATCTCCTCCCATCATTTTTATATGATAGGCAATATTTCTGTTTGCGCCAGCAGGAAGTTGTTCCCGTCTTTACGTACGGCTGCGCACATACCGGGACGCCACACGCTGCCATAGTGGGGTTGTGCATTTTTCCATGCAGCATAGCCGCCCCGCGGCGCAGGGTGCAGTACAGGCCCGTTTACCGAAACGAAAGGACATGCCATGAATATCGAAACCATCGTCGACAAGGAATACCTCGACAAAAGCTTCCGCGACATCGTCAATGCCCCCATCAGCGCTTTGCGCGGCGTCAGCGCGAAGGATGCGAAGGCCTTGCAGCAAGCGTTTGGCGTGACCACCGTACGCGAATTGTCCAACCTTAATTTCGTGAAATGGGCCAGCGCGCTGGCCATCCTGGCCGATGAAGAAGGCATGAGCGGCGAAGAGCGGGCCAAGGAAGAGTTGCTTGACGACGCCGTGGAAATGACCTTCCCCGCCAGCGACCCGATCTCCGTCGATGCTGGCATCACGCGCATCGAAGTACCGCCGGAAACCGTCGATGCGCAAACGGACCACCAGCATGCGGGCCAGCATGAAGTGACGGCTGGCAAGAAATAAAACATCGTGCTCATGAAAAAACCGGCAAGCCATCAACGTGGCTTGCCGGTTTTTTTCATGTGCGGTGTGGCGTAAAAACTCAGGCGATCGACGGAATGTTGTTTTTTTGCATATTCACCTGCGAAGCGATCACCTCGTGCGGGATGCAGCAAAAGCGGTTCTTGCCGGCACGCTTGGCTTCGTACAGGGCCGTGTCGGCCGCGCCCAGCAGGGATTCGACGGTGCTGGCGTCGTCCGGGTAGATGGCGATGCCGATGCTGGTCGACAGGCGCAGGGTCAGGTCGTTGATGAAATACGGCTCGGAAATGACTTCGATCAGCTTGGCGGCCGGTTCGCGCGCGTCGCCCTTGCCGGCCAGGTTGCCCAGCACGATGACGAATTCGTCGCCGCCGATGCGCGCCACCGTGTCTTCCTTGCGCGATGCGCTCACCAGGCGGGCCGCCACCATTTTCAGGATTTCATCGCCATAGCCGTGGCCGTAACTGTCGTTGATGGCCTTGAAGCCGTCCAGGTCCAGGTACAGGATGGCCGACTTGCCGCGGCTGCGGGCCGATTGCTGCAAGGTATGCTCGATGCGGTCTTCCAGCAGGCGCCGGTTCGGCAAGCCCGTCAGCGGATCGTGCAGCGCCAGTTCCTGCTGCTGCTTGCTGTATTGCGCCAGTTCCTTGTACAGCAGGCGCACTTCCAGCATGTTGTGGATGCGCTTGTGCACTTCCATCAGGTCGAAGGGCTTGCTGATGAAGTCGCGCGCGCCCGCTTCCAGGGCTGCGATCTTGAAACTCGGCTGTGCCGTCAGGGCCAGCACGGGCAGGTAGCCGCCATGCTCGATTTCCTTCAAGCCTTTCATGACCTGGAAACCATTGAGTTCCGGCATTTGCAGATCCAGCAAGATCAGGTCGTAGCAATGCTCCCGGTGCAGGGGGCAAACCTGGGCCGGACGCATGGTGGCCGTCACATTGGTGTAGCCGGCATCGCGCAGGATTTCCAGCATCAGGTCAACATTGTCGGGTGAATCGTCGACGACCAAAATTTTGGCTTTCAAAATCTCATCTTGGCTGGGCATGTAAGGTCTCGGTTATACGGTCTATGCAACGCTGGCTTCCACCGCAGATGATGGGCTGACGGCGGTGGGGAAGATAGTAGCGCCTTGCAACAAGTTAGGGCGCACAACAGCGCTTGAGCTCGCTTCTGACGTTCTCGCCGGCCCAGGCCGCCATCTCCAGCCTGCCGTGCAGGTGCGTTTCTGCATTTCAGTGTAGCAAACTTTAGCTTAGTTGCTTGTAGGACAGAGCCGCGTCTGAAAGTAGGAAGGCTAGCCCATGAAAATAGTCATTTTGTACTGCATCATGTATTTCTTTGCATCATCCTTTTAGGGCGGCGTATTGCTGCTCTCTTCAGGACGCTGCGTGAGAGAGCGCGTTGCGGCCAGTTGCGCCACGGCCGCCAGCAGTTCGGCCGGGTCGAGCGGTTTCGAGACCCAGGCCTGGAAGCCGCTGGCCAGTGCCCGCTGGCGGTCCTGCGGTTGCGCGAACGCCGTCAGCGCCAGCGCGGGCAGCCGGGCCGCATCAGGGGAGGCGTGCGCGCGGATTTGCGCCAGCAAGTCGAAACCGTCGGCGTCAGGCATGCCGATGTCGCTGACCAGCACATGCGGGTGTACCTGGTCCAGCAGTTGCAGCGCTTGCGCCACGTTGCCGGCGCCATGCACTTCGGCGTTGCTGTCACGCAGGATGCGCGCCGTCAGTTCGCGCGCATCGGCCTCGTCATCGACCAGCAGGACGGTGACGCCGCGCAAGTCATGGCTGGCGGGCAAGTCGCCGCCCTTTGGCCGCGCCGGCGCGGTCCGCGTCCCCAGGGGCAGGCGCACGGTAAAGCTGGCGCCCTGCATATCGCCGGCGCTGCTGACCGTGACCGTGCCGCCATGCTGCTCCACCAGGTGCTTGACGATCGCCAGTCCCAGCCCCAGGCCGCCATGCCGGCGCGTGGTGGAGGCGTCGGCCTGGCGGAAGCGGTCGAACACGTGGGGCAGGAAGTCTTTCTTGATGCCGACGCCGTTGTCGCTCACCGCGATGGCCAGGCGGCTTGCCTCGCGGCGCACGCCGATCTCGACCCGGCCGCCTTGCGGCGTGAACTTCAGGGCATTCGACAACAGGTTCCAGATCACTTGCTGGATACGGCTGGGGTCGCCCGTGATCCTGCCCGCATCGCTGGCGATGTTGCTGTGGATGGCGATGTGCTTGGCGTCGGCCGCCGGGCGCAGGGTTTCGATGGCCGAGGCGATGATGCTGGCGGGCACGATGGTTTGCAGGTCCAGCAGCACCTTGCCGGAAGTGATGCGGCTCATGTCGAGCAAGTCTTCGATCAGTTGCGCCTGCGCGCGCGCATTGCGTTCGATGCTTTGCAGGCCGCGATGCAGGTCGGCCTGGTCGCGCGTGCCGCGCCGCAGCACTTGCGCCCAGCCCAGGATGGCCGACAGCGGCGTGCGCAGTTCGTGCGACAGCGTGGCGAGAAAATCGTCTTTCAGCTGGTTCGTGCGCTCGGCGTCGGCGCGTGCCTCGCGTTCGCTGTCGAGCAGCACCTTGCGCTCTTCGGCGGCGCGCGTGGCGGCCGCGTACAGGCGCGTATTATCGAGCGCTACGGCGGCCTGGGCCGCGATGGCCGAGACGATGCGTTCGCTGCGCGCGCTGAACATGCCCGCTTGCGGATGGCCGAGCAGCAAGCGCCCCAGCAACAGGCCCGAGCGCGAACTGACGGGCAGGCTCAGGCAGCTGCGCAGCGGCGGGGCGCCGCCGGCGCTGGCGTCGGGCGCGGCCAGCAAGTCGTTCTGGCGCATGGCCGCTCCCTGGCGCAGTTCCGTGGCGATGGCATCGGCCTGGCGCAGGCTGATGCCGTTGACGGCGCGTGCCGCGGGCAGGGCGTCGGGATCGTCGTGGATATCGCCCGCATCATCATAGTAAAAGGCGCCGAAGCGCGCGCCGCTGATGCGCGTGGCCGCATCGACGGTTTCCTGCAGCAGGGCCGGCAAGTCGAGGGTGCTGGCCAGGGCCGCGCCCGTATTGTTGAGCAGCTCCAGTACGCGCGTTTCATCGCGCAAGGCTTCCTGCGCCCGCTTGACCTGGTCGACGTCGGTGCTCGTGCCAAACCAGCGCAGCAGCTGGCCGCCCCGGTCGCGCACGGGATTGGCGCGCGTCAGGAACCAGCGGTACTGGCCGTCGGCACCGCGGATGGGGAACTCCATTTCGAAGGGCGTGCCCTCGCGCAAGGCTGCCTTCCAGGCTTGCAGCATGGAAGGCAGGTGCTGCGCGTCATAGGCGATGCTCCAGCCGTCGCCCGCCATCTGTTCGGCAGTGGTGCCCGTGTAGTCGTGCCAGCGCTGGTTGTACCAGGCAATGGTGCCATCGAAGCTGGCGATCCAGGCCAGTTGCGGGATGGAATTGGCCAGTGCGCGCAAGTCTTCCTCGCTGTGGCGCAAGTTTTCCTCGGCCGCCTTGCGCTGGCTGATGTCCTGGATATACGTGGTCAAGCCTTCGCTGGAAGGGAAGATGCGCACTTCCAGCCAGCGCCCCAGCGGCGGATACGGCAGTTCGAAACTGCAGCTGAGCTGCTGCGCCATGGCGCGCCGGTACTGGGTTTCGAGTTCCGTGCCATGCAGGGCGGGGCAGGCATGCCACAGGTTCTTCCCCGCCAGGCTGGTGCCAGGCGCGTGTTGCGGCGCCAGCATGGCGGCGCCGCGCGTATTGAGGTAGCGGATGGTCCAGTCGCGGTCGAGCAGGCAAAAGCCGTCGGTAATACCTTCCAGCAAGTTGGACAGGCGCTCGTCCGATAGGCTCAGCGGCGCTGATGGGGGAAGCAGATCTTGCTCGCGGTCATGCTTGGCCATCGGAAATCCTGCAACAATGAATCTGCCGCACGGGCGCTTGTCCCGCCGGGCCGCCGTCGCTAAGCTCAGTTAAATAGGTCATGATGCTCAATGTCCGCCGTCATGCATCAGGGGAGGCAAAAGCGCCCCTGTCTGGCTGGTATTGTAGCCCCAAGCGGGGCGCCGCCACCGCACGCTTGCGCGCCGCCTGCAGATAGCACTGGACAGGCTGGAA
This sequence comes from Janthinobacterium sp. BJB304, assembly GCF_002735765.1. NCBI lineage: Bacteria > Pseudomonadati > Pseudomonadota > Betaproteobacteria > Burkholderiales > Oxalobacteraceae > Janthinobacterium > Janthinobacterium sp. BJB304. The sequence goes on along the minus strand of NZ_PDZN01000027.1, from coordinate 39,081 downwards.
AGCAGTCCCTATAATCCCGCTTCTTTCGAGGCAGCAACTCCTCGATTCGCTGGACGCGACTGTGGAAGCAGAAGTGCCCTGCGATAAAAAGGCGTCAGCTTTTTGGCAGTGAAAAGGTAGTCGATCATGCGGGGCGGTATTCTGCAAAATCAGCTAAGCGATTGAAAAATCGAACTTTTCAAAGCGAAATGAATACGCTATAATGTTTGCCTGCGCGGCTGTAGCTCAGCTGGATAGAGTACTTGGCTACGAACCAAGGGGTCGTGGGTTCAATTCCTGCCAGCCGCACCAGAATACTGAAAATCAGGCTTTGCCTTGTTTTGTTGTGATAAGTTTCACCTCCATGTTGTTGATGGAATGTTGTAGAGGTTTTGCGGCTGTAGCTCAGATGGATAGAGTACTTGGCTACGAACCAAGGGGTCGTGGGTTCAATTCCTGCCAGCCGCACCAGTATTGATTAGTATCGTTGCCGGAATGAAGTTCGCTTCGTTCTGATGAAAGTTTCAAGCTTCGCGCCGTTCGGCGAAGTGTGTCAGAGTTTGCGGCTGTAGCTCAGCTGGATAGAGTACTTGGCTACGAACCAAGGGGTCGTGGGTTCAATTCCTGCCAGCCGCACCAGTATCAGCAGTAGTGAAAAAACCCGGAAAGTTCGCTTTCCGGGTTTTTTTTCGTCCAGCGAAAGGCAAGCCTGCAGCGCGCCGCCCCCATCGCGGCGCGCTGCAGTGGCGGGCCCCGTCAATTCGGGTAAGGCTGGCCCGACGACGCCTGGTTGCCCAGGACGATGGTGGTCACCCACAGTCCGCCGCTGGTCACGGGACCGGTGAACTTGAACAGCGAAGCGCCAGATTGCGCGGGGTCCGCCACGTTCGACGCCAGCGCATTGAGCCCCGAGGTCGTGAAGGTGCACGAGGTTTCCTGTCCAACCGCATTTTGCTCCGCGTTCAGTACCGGCGTGGCGCCATTGAACAAGTACAGGCCGCAATTATCCATTTTCGATCCGTAGGTGGCCGACTGCGTGTAGTTGAAGGTCACCGCGCCATCGAGCAGGGCGGCGGCCGGGATGGACGACAGTTTCGCCGGCGTGATGCTGGTAAGCGTGGCGAACAGGCTGGCCTGGTTGGCCTTGGCAAACGCTTTCGACAGGGGCACGGCATTGATCTGGAACGGGAAGGCGCTGACGGCGCCATTCGGCGTTTTCAGGGTCCACACGTAGATTTTTCCAGGCGCCACTTTCGTTTCGTCGATGCAAGCCGTACCCGCGCCCAGGCCCTGCGTATTGGCGGGCAGGCTGGCCAGGTCCTGGCAGCTCTGGATGGCTTCCGCGTTATTGTAGAAAGTGCTGGCGGCGCCATTGCTGTCGGCCACCCGCATATGGGTGTAGCCGGTGGCTGGCAGGATCAGCTGCAGTTTGCTGCCGGCCGTGCCCGGTATCTGGAAGTCGCCGAACGTCGTCAGGCCCGGTCCCCGCACGTCGATCTTGTTGACGGCCGGATTTTCCTGCAGCACGGTGTCGAGCTCGACGTGGGCAGCCCATTCGCGCGCAAAGCTGGCCGTGCCCGCCGTATCGACGCTGCGCTGGATGCGCGCATTCATGTGCATGTCCAGGTGGCCGCTGCCGGCCAGCTTCCAGCCGCCGGCGCAGCCGCTGGTGTCGCCCGTCTTGACCAGCTTCCAGTTGAGCATGCCCGCATCTGTTCCGATGCGCAACTGTACCCATGCGCTGCTGGGCTTGCCTGATGTGAAGGCGATGGCCGTCGCCCCGGCACCGAGGCGATTGCCGATGAAGTCGGCGACGCGCGTCGTCGAGGTGCTGCTCGCGGACGTCAGCGCGGCAATCTCGCCCGAGCTCAAAGGCTGCATGTCCACGCCCGCTAAACCCAGCGCTTCGATCGTCAGGCCCGCGTGGGCGGCCTGGTCCTTGCTGGTCAGGGCGGCCAGGATTTCAGCCTTGCCCACCGCCGCGCCCATGTTGAAGGTGCCGTCGATGAACGGCGACACGGCCGCCGCCGACGGCACGACGAAGCCCGTCTTTGGATACAGGGCGCTGAGCGAGGCCATGCAGGCGCGGATTTCCGGCAAGACACTGGCCGCGGCCGTCGCCTTGGTCAGGTCGGCGTCCGATGGCGGCGTCGCTGCCGGTATCGTCGGCGCGCCGCCGGCGGCGGCCGGCAGGGTCACGCTGCCCAGCGCGCTGTTGGTGGCGATCAGGGTGACGGTGGCCATGGCGCCCTGCGCTTCCGCGGGCGCGACGAGGATCTGGTCCAGCACGGCGTCCATGCCCGTGCCGTTGGCAACAAAGGTACCCGTCAGCGGATTGGTATTGCCGGTATTAATCGGTTTGATCATGGCGACGACGGCGGCCACGGCCGCATCGAGCCGTTGCTGCGTCGCGGCATTGGCCAGGGCCGAGGTGCAGGCGGCCGATACCGTATTGGCGACAGGAGCGCAGACGGCGGCCAGGGCCGTGCCGCCGGGCTGGCCCGACGCCGTGGAGACGATCAGGTCGGTCAGCGGCGTGATGTTGACGGTTTGCCCCGCCGCGGTGGCGATGGAATTGAGCGTCACCTGCTTGCCGCCGGACGAGCCGGTGATGCTGAGGAAAAACGGCGCCGTCATGCCGGCCACGTCGACCGTAAATGCCCCGCCGGCGCCGGTATTGACCGCCGTGGACACTTTGCCCTTGCTATCGATGGCCACCACGCTGCCCGAGATGGGCGCGCCGACGGCGGCAGTGCCGCTGAGCGTCGTTGCCGGCGGCGGCACGACGGGCGGAACCGGGTCAGCGGGGCTGCTGCTACTGCCGCCGCCACAGGCGGCAAGAAGGAGGGCGGCCGCGCAGGCGGCGGCCAGAGGCAATTTATGCAAGTTTATTTTCATGACATCCCCTTGGTATTTTTTTTGGAATTACTGCTAGTAAACATTCTCAAAGTTTTCCATGAATTGCAATTTATTTTTCTTGAATGCATTAATAATGGCCAATCAGTCATCAGCGTGTCGGTTTTGCGCCGCAATCAGAAAATCAATGTGATTAAAAATGCAAGTGGCGGGGCGGCCGGTGAAAAACCGGGGAGGGCGTCAATTGTGAAATATCGCCGCCACGCCCTTTGCCATTCTGCAAAGCCCTGCTATAATCTTGTCTTAGGCGGCTGTAGCTCAGCTGGATAGAGTACTTGGCTACGAACCAAGGGGTCGTGGGTTCAATTCCTGCCAGCCGCACCAGAATATCGGGGATCAGATTGTAAAATCTGATCCCCTTTTTTCGTTTCCGAACGGATTTACGATAGGTCTTTGACGCCGCGCCGGTACTGCAGGCGAAACGCGCGCGGCGTGACGTGCTTGGCGGCGCGGAACTGGCGGTTGAAATGCGCGAGGTTGCGGTAGCCGGCCTCCTGTGCGATGACGGCGATGGCGAGATTGCTCTCGATCAGCTGTTGGCAGGCGCGACCGATGCGCAGCCGCGCCAGGTACTCGCCCGGCGTGCAATGCGCGTGGCGCTTGAAGCAGCGGTGAAACGCGCCCAGCGACAGGGCCGCCCGCTGCGCCAGGGTTTCCAGTGCGATCTCTTCCCGAAAATGCGCGTGCATGAAATCGAACACGCCGGCCATGCGCTTGTGCTGCCCATCGGGCAGCGGCGCCTGCGCCGTCGAGGCCAGCGGCCGCGCGCCCGTATCGCCCGCCAGGTCCAGCAGCACGTCGAGCAGCAGCGGCAAGCGCTGCGGCACGGGCAGGGCGTTCAATTGCAGCAGCTTATCCGCGCAGCGCGCACTCGTGCCGGCTGAAAAATGCAGGGCAGGGCCGGCGCGGGCCGCCAGTTGGCGCAAGCTGTGCAACTCGGGAAAGCAGGCCGCCAGCTGCTCCAGCCACTCGAGCGAAAACCATACGACGACGGCCAGCATCGGCTGTGCGCTGTCAATGCGCTCGCTGGCCGACCACGTGTGCGGCAAGTTCGGCCCCAGCAGCACCAGGTCGCCCGGTTCGAAATCGCCCAGGTGGTCGCCGATGTAGCGCTGCCCCCGCGCATTGACCGTCAGGGTCAGCTCGAACTGCGGGTGGTAGTGCCAGAGGAAGGGAATGGTGTCGAGTTCGCGCCACAGCAAGCCCCAGGAGTGGCCGGCCGGTATCGTGACTTGTTCGAATAAAGGCGTCATTATGACGTTTTGATGGCGTAGATAGTCACGATAGTATCAGTATTGGCCGCTCAGCGCGCATTTCAGCGGGCCATGCCATCGCACAATCTGTCTCACACCAACACAGGAGACAGCGATGCAGAACCCATACCAATACGGCGAAGACCGTCCCGGCAATCCGTCCGTGGCCTACACGGAACAGACCCAGTTGCGCGATATCCGGAAACAGCTGCCCCTGCGCGTGCTGTCCGACAGCGATTTCCTGCACTGGCAAACCTATGGCTACGTCATCGTCAAGAATGCGGTGCCGCCCGAGCAAGTGCGGCGCACGACAGATTTCCTGTGGGAATTCCAGGGACTCGACCAGCACGACCCCGCCACCTGGAACCGGGAGCAATTGCGCGATCACGCGATGAAGGAACTCAACGGCTCCGGCATGGTCGAGGCCTATCACAACCAGACCCTGTGGGATAACCGCCAGACCCGGCGCGTGTATGACGCCTTCGTCGACATCTGGGACCGTCAGGATTTGTGGGTGACGATCGACCGCGCCAACCTGAACACGCCCAACCATGGCAAGCGCAAGTTTGGCGGCTTCATCCACTGGGATGCGGACACCACGCTCGACCCGCTGCCCGTCAACGTGCAGGGCGTGCTGGCCCTGTCCGACACCTCGCCCGAGAGCGGCGGTTTCCAGTGCTATCCGGAATTGTTCAATAACTTATTGAGCTGGCGCAAGACCGTGCCGGCGGATCGCAACCCGTGGCAGCCGGACCTGGCGACGGTGCCGTACGCGATGGAATTCATCGCCATGAAGAAGGGGGAGTTGTTGATCTTCAACAGCCTGCTGGCGCATGGCATCCGCCCGAACACCTCGACGGACCAGGTGCGCCTGGCGCAATACATTTCCTTTACGCCCGCCCAGCAAGACAACCAGGCCTTGCGCGACTGGCGCGTGCAAAGCTGGCGCGAGCGCAGCGCGCCGCAAGGCTATGCGTTTCCCGGCGACCCCGAGGAAAAGGAAAAGCTGCGCTATCCGCAAGCGCAGTTGAGCGAACTGGGCGAGCAGATCCTCGGCGCGCGCGACTGGTAAGCGAAGCGCCATCCGGCAGGCTTGCCTGCCGGATAGACAATTGCCGGCAAATGCACGATCATGGCCTGACTAGCCATCGACCGAGGAAACGCATGAGTATCATCACCTGCATCGAAGACTTGCGCGTGCTGGCCCAGAAACGGGTGCCGCGCATGTTTTACGACTACGCCGATTCCGGCTCCTGGACGGAATCGACGTACCGCGCCAACAACAGCGATTTTGCCAAGATCAAATTCCGCCAGCGCGTGGCCGTCAACCTGGAAAACCGCAGCCTGGCCTCGACCATGGTGGGGCAGGCTGTCTCGATGCCGGTGGCCCTGTCGCCCACGGGCTTGACGGGCATGCAGCATGCGGATGGCGAAATCCTCGCGGCCCAGGCCGCCGAGAAGTTTGGCGTGCCGTTTACCCTGTCGACCATGAGCATCTGCTCGATCGAGGACGTGGCGGCGAACACGAGCAAACCGTTCTGGTTCCAGCTGTACGTGATGAAGGACCGCGAATTCATCAACCGCCTGATCGACCGCGCCAAGGCGGCCAAGTGCGGCGCGCTCGTATTGACGCTCGACTTGCAGGTGCTGGGCCAGCGTCACAAGGACTTGCGCAACGGCCTGTCGGCGCCGCCCAAACTGACCATACCGAATATCCTCAACATGGCCACCAAGCCGCGCTGGGTGGCGGGCATGCTGGGCACGAAACGCCGCGGCTTCGGCAACATCGTCGGCCACGCCACGTCCGTGTCCGACATGTCGTCACTGTCGGCCTGGACGCAGCAGCAGTTCGACCTGAGCCTGTCGTGGGCGGACGTGGAATGGATCAAGCAGCGCTGGGGCGGCAAGCTGATCATCAAGGGCATCATGGACCCCGAAGACGCGCGCCTGGCCGTCAACAGCGGCGCCGACGCGCTGATCGTCTCGAACCACGGCGGGCGCCAGCTCGACGGCGCGCAATCGTCGATCGAAGCCTTGCCCGCCATCGTCGACACCGTCGGCAGCCAGATCGAAGTGCACATGGATGGCGGCATCCGCTCGGGCCAGGACGTGATCAAGGCCGTGGCGCTGGGCGCCAAGGGCGTGTACATCGGCCGCCCATTCTTATATGGCCTGGGCGCCATGGGCGGCCCGGGCGTGACCAAATGCCTGGACATCATCCGCAACGAACTCGACCTGACGATGGCCTTTTGCGGCTTGCGCGACTTGCAGCAGGTGGACAAGAAAATCCTGCTGCCGGGGACGTTTTAAGCGGTAATCCGCACAATATCAAAGCCTTCCGATGCGTCGGGCGGCACGAAGTGGCGCGTGATTTCATCAAATTGCGCGTCGCTGGTGGAAAACGGATGCAGCCCGCTGTCATTGCGCTGGCGTAAGCGCGCCTTGCATTCCTCATCCGTCACGTCGAGGTAATGCAGCACGTGCGGCACGCCCGCCTGCTGGAACAGCTCGCGCATCCAGGCCCGGCTGGCGGGTGTATTCGCGGGGAAATCGAGCACGACGGACACGCCCGCCCGCAGCATCTGCATGGCCAGAGGCGCGATGGCCGCGCGCAGCCGCGCCGCGCACGCGACATAGTCGGCCAGGCTGGCGATCTGGCCCGGATACAGCTGCGCCAGCAGGGTGTCTTCGCTGATGCGCACCGTATGCGGCGCGCTGGCCAGCCGGGCCGTCAAGGTGGATTTACCGGAAGCAATCTTGCCGGACACGAGGTGCAAGGTGGGGGTAACTAGGGTACTGGAAGTAGTTTGCATGGTCGCTCGCTCAGGTGGAGAAAACAAAGCCTGCGAGACGTCTTGATTGTTTGTTGCAGATCAAAGCCGCCTTGCAGGCGGCTTGGTCAATGTCATTCCTGTCCAGCCACCATGCTTGAAATGGCGGCAATAATCGATGGCAGGGGCGGGAATGGCGATGGCATGGCGCAACGATGCCATGCGATGGATGGCGTTGTCAATTGTCCTTTTCGAATAACTGCCGGTACTGCGCATACGGTTCCATGCCCATGCTGGCGCGGCGCTGCTCCAGGCGCTGCGGATCGTCGATGGGGAAGGGAACCGTCTTGCCGGTGCTATCCGTGCGGAACTGGCTGCCGTACTGCTGCGGCAGCTTGTCATTGCTCAAGTCGCGGTCGATCGCCAGTGCCAGCTTCGAGGGCGTGATCTCTCCCCGTGCCGCTGCCGCGCGCATCAGGACCAGGCTGCTTTTGAGGAAGGCATTGGATCCATGCTGGGCGATCAGCCAGGCGCTGCCCGCCGCCTTGTAGCCGACCATCGTTTGCGTGGGCCAGCCCTTGCTGGCGATGATTTGCCGCAAGCGTTGCTCGCGTGCTTCATCCGTGGCCAGCATGCGCTGGCGCGTGGCCAGGTCCGGCCCCGTTGGCGGGAATCCCGCGCGCAGGGCCTGGTCTTCCTGTTCCATGGTCCGCAATTCGGCTGCCAGCGCCGCTTCGGGCACTGCGGCCGGATACAGCAGGAAGTCCAGCGCGCCCGCCGTGGCCGCGTTGAAGATGAGCTTGGGTTCCGCTTCCCAGCCGGGCGATTGCAGCAGCAGCGCCAGTGTGCCGCCTTCAGGTACATCAATGCGGTAGCTGCCACTTTCGACCGTGCCATGTATCTGCGGCTCGCCGTGCATGCGCTCGGCAACGATGCTGATGGCTTGCGGCAGCGGCGTTCCATTGCTGCGGATGGTGCCGCTCAGCTCAAAGGCGCCCGCATGGACGCTCCAGCACAGCAGGATGGCGCAGGTCAGACGTGGCATGGGAGTGCGTTCATGCATGGTGGATGTCGAGTTTGCTCCACGCATCTAGGAACGCGGCGTCATCGAGCGGCCGCGCATGCGGGTCGTCCTGCCGGAACAGGCCGCCGATCAGCATGTCCTGGATGGCGCCCGTGAAACCGCCATACGACGAGGCGCGGCCCCACTGGCGCCGCGTGTGGGCGAAGACGACGGCGTCTTGCTGCGCGGCCAGTTGCGCAAGCGCTTGCCGCAAGGTGGCGGCCGCTTCCGGGCCCATGTCCGTGGCGATGGCGCACACCAGGCGCTGGCTGAACTGCAAGGGCTTGCCTGCCAGTCCCAGCAGCGATTCGTTGGCCAGGGCGAGGAATACGTCGGGCGCCTGGTCGTCCTTTTCGCAGACGGTCCAGGTGGGCGCCCACGCTTCCAGGCTCATGAAGCGCGCTTGCGTCGTGGCCGGCGTGTGCGTCCACTTCGCGTGCGATTTGGCGTCCCAGCCCAGGCGGCCAAAGGGAATCGGCTTGCCCTTGGGATTGTATTGATGGCTGCGCACGGCGGCCTTGCCCCTCGCGCCAGCCTGCGCCATCAGGCCGTCGAGGCTGGCGGCGAACGGCGTCCATTGCGCCGCATCCCATAGCGGTATGGCATCGGGCGCGGCCAGCAGCAGGAATACCTCGTAATCGCGTGAAAAAAACGCCATGCACATTCCTTATCGTTGCAGTTGATATATGACCGCCCGCTGGCTGGGGCGCAGCAGGTAGACGCCGTACAGGCACAGGGGCAGCACGGCCAGCAGGGCGATATATGGCAGGATCGATGCGCCATCTTCGGCCGGGTGCGGCAAGGTGGCCGTCACCAGCGCGTAATCCCACAGTCCATGCACGAGCACCATGGGCCAGATGGAGCGGGTGCGCAGGCGGATGGCCGTGTAGCCGACGCCCTGCAAGGTGGCGGCCACGGCTTGCCACAAGGCGCCGCTGACGTCGCCCGTGGCCAGGCCGTTGGCCGTATGGGCCAGGCCGAACAACGCCGAGGAAAGCAATACGGCGGGCCAGACGGCGTAGCGGTCCAGCATGCCTTGCAGCAAGATGGCGCGGAACATCAGTTCTTCCGAGACGGCCACCAGCGCCGCATTGCACGCGACGATCAGCAGCACGCGCGGCTGCGGCCAGCCGCCGGCCCAGGCCAGCAACAGCATCAGCAGCGCATACAGCAGGGGCGGCCAGACCAGCCACGTGCTTTTCCATGGCTGCGGCGCGCACAGGCCCGCTTCGCGGGGCCGGCTGGATGCCAGCAGCAGCGCCAGCGCAAACAGGGCGGCCAGCGCCCACGACAGGCCGATACGGCCGGTGACGGCGGCGCCCGGCAAGGCGTAGCCGGCCGATTCCAGCCAGCGGCCGCCCATGCTCAAGCCCAGCCAGACGGACAGTGCGCTCAGGGCAAGCGGCATGGTGAGGTGGATTTTAGGGATGGACATGGTCGGCTTCGGTGTTGGCTGCGTGTTTTACTGCGTGCATGAGCGGATCATGAAGTTGCATCAATGATATGGTCTAAATATTGCCATATTACATTAAAAGCACTGTCACAAAATTGCCACTTCGTTATAGTTGCATGGAATAATAAGCATTCGTCCGTTTGCCGCCAGACTGGAGCGCCATGACCTACAGCAAGACCATCACCACCGAACGCCTGATCCTGCGCAAGCCGCAGCCATCCGATGAGGCGGCCCTGTTCGCCATGCACTCCGATCCCGAAGTGATGCGCTATTTCAGCGAGCCGCCTTGGGACGATGCCGGCCGCGCCGCGCGCCAGATCGCCGAGGACAGCGCCGCCTTCGAGAACGAAGAGTTCTTCCGCTTCGCCATCGAACTGCAGGCGACGGGCGAATATGTGGGCAGCTGCACGCTGTTTTCCGTGCACCGCCAGAACCGCCGCGCCGAGATCGGCTACGCGCTGGCGCGTCCGCACTGGGGCCGTGGCTATATGCACGAAGCGCTGTCGGCGCTGATCGAGTACGCCTTCGTCGAGCGCGACCTGAACCGTCTGGAAGCCGATATCGACCCGCTCAACGCCGGTTCGGCCAGCGCCCTCGAGCGCCAGGGTTTTAACAGGGAAGGCTTCTTGCCGGAGCGCTGGATCGTCGGCGGCCACGTCAGCGATTCGGCACTGTACGGCTTGCTGCGGCGCGAGTGGGAAGCGCGGCGCAAGGATGCCGCGTGAGCGGGCAAGCGATCGACGCGCTTGAACGCTGGCTGGGTGCCCCCTTGCCGGCGCATTACCTGCGTTTTCTGCAGGATGGGCAAGAGAGCATGCGGGGCGAACAGGTATTGCTGTACGGCGTGGACAGCTTACGGGAACGCAATGAAACGTATGAGACGCAGCAATTTTGCCCCGGCTACATGACCATCGGCGACGACAGCGGCGGGCGCGCCGTCATGCTGGCCCTCGATGGGAGCGACCGCGCCGTGTACCTGGTGGGCCATGGCTCGATGCAGCGCGGCGATTTCGAGCGGGCCGCCGATGATTTCGCCGCCTGGCTGGCCGCTGATTGCCCCGTCGATTGACTATTCCATGAGCAAACGATGAAACCGGCTGACTTGCCCTGTTCCACCCATCCCCTCGTGACCTTGCGCCCGCTGGAACGCAGCGACGCTCCCGCCTGGTATGCTTACCTGGCCGACCCTGTCGTCGTCGAGCACACGAGCTGGGATTTGCATTCCATCGATGACTTGCAAGCCAATTTCGCTGATTATGCATCGGCCCAGCCGGCGTCGTCCATGCGCCTGGCCGTGGTGCTGCGCGAGGGCGGCCAGCTGGTGGGTACCATCGGCTTGAATGCCATTTCTCGGCAGCACCGCACAGCCGAGATTGCCTACGATCTTTCTCCTGTCGTGTGGGGGCAGGGCGTGGCCACGTCCATCGTCCAGTCCATGCTGGACTGGGGTTTTCAACGCCTGGGCTTGCTGCGTATCCAGGCGACCGTGCTGGAAAGCAATGCACGTTCGCTGCGCGTGCTCGAACGCTGCGCTTTCGAGCGGGAAGGCTATCTGCGCTGCTACCGGCAAATCCGCGGAAGATCGGGTAACTTCTGGCTGTATGCGCGCCTTGCCGGTATTCCATGAGCAAAGCGCCCTTGAGCATCCTGCTGGTGGAAGACCACCTGGCCATCGCGCGCCAGGTATTGGATTTCCTCGACGGTCTGGGCTGGCAGACCGACCATGCGGGAACGGGCGCGCTCGGTGTCGCGCTGGCCACGCTCAACACTTATGACGTGGTGCTGCTGGACCTGAACCTGCCCGATATCGATGGCTTGCAGGTGTGCCGCGCCATCAAGGCCAGTGCGCCCAGCAATGTGCCGATTCTGATGCTGACGGCGCGCGACTCTTATGAAGACAAGGCACGCGGCTTTCGCGACGGCGCCGACGACTATCTGACCAAGCCCTTCGACTTGCGCGAAGTGGCCTTGCGCTGCGAAGCGCTGGCGCGACGGCAGCAGCTGCACGTGCATCAGGAAATGCGCGTGGGCCCATTCACCTTGCAGACGCGCGCAGGGCGCGCCTTGGTCGGCGACGTACCGCTGCCGTTGACGCAGACGGGTTTTAAAATTTTGCTGCTGCTGTGCCGCGAGCATCCGCACGCCGTGTCGCGCTCGGCCTTGCTGCAAGCCCTGTGGGGCAGCCAGCCGCCCGACAGTGACGCCCTCAAATCGCACATCTACGCGTTGCGCAAGCAACTGGAGTTGCTTGGCGCGGCGGGTGTACTCGTGACCATCCCGCAGCTGGGCTACCGCCTGGCCTTCGATGCGGCGGCCGGCGATGGTTAGGTCAATCCGGCAGCGCCTGTTTGCGGCCCTGGCCGGCTTCACCGTCCTGCTGTGCCTGTGCTACACGGGCCTGGCGCTGGTGATCGCCTACGTGACGGAAGACATGCTGGTGCAGCGCCTGCTCGAGCGCGAAGCGGCGGTGGTCAGCCAGCGCTTGCGCCAGCACGGTGAGCTTACGCCGTCTGGCAGCGACCTCATCACGGTTTATGGCCGCTACCTTGATTTGCCTCAAGCCGTGCGCGCACACGTGCCGCCGTCTGCCCCGCGCGGCGAAGTGTTTACGACGACGGGCCAGCATTATCACGTGCTGGCGCTGGACCTCGCTGCCGCCGGCCAGCCGCAGCGCGCGTATCTGCTGGCCGACGTGGCACCCGTGCTGGTAGTGCAGCGCCTGGTGCGGGAGGTGGGCGGTGTCGTCGCTGGCGTGGCGCTGGCGCTGATCGCCCTGGCCTTGCTGCAGGCATACTGGCTGGCGCGGCGCCTCGTGCTGCCCTTGCAGAGATTGGCGCAGGAAGCGCGCCAGCTGGCGCCCGGCGGCGCCGTCCATTTCAGCGAGCGCGATCGCCCCGACGAGATCGGTTTCCTGGCGCGCCGCCTGGAAACCACGTTTGTCGAACTGCAAACGGTGTTGCGGCGCGAACAGGCATTCGCCCGCGACGTCAGCCACGAACTGCGCACGCCGCTGACCTTGATGCACAACGGCCTGGCGCTGGCCGGCGCGCAGCCTTTGACGGCAGATGGGCAGGCGCAGCTGCGCCAGGGCGTCGACGACATGCGCGCCACCATCGAGGTGCTGTTCGCGCTGGCGCGGGCCGAGCAACTGCCCGGCGACGTGATGGAGCTGCGCGCCTGCATCGAGCAATGCCTGCTGCGCCTGCTCGACGAACATCCGTGGGACGCCAGCCTGCTGACATTGGACTTGTCCGAGCGCCTCGAGGTCGTCGGCAATCCTCAGCTGACGATGTTGCTCATCAATAACTGCCTGGCGAATGCCCTGTTCCATGGCGGCCCCGCTTGCCGCATCAACATCGCGTATGCGCAAGGTTGCCTGAGCATCAGCAATACCGTGCAGGCGGGGCAGCCACGGCGCATCCATGGCTTTGCACACGGACAAAGCTTGCTGGGGCGCGTGGCGCAGGCCATGCGCTGGGATATCCGTTTTCATCCGGGCGAGGCGCACTATCGCGTCGACATCATTCCCCTCCAGATACGATAAAAAGCAGGGAGATTTCACCGCGATTTCACCGGCGCCTGCGTAAGCTGCAAGCTCTTGATGAATGGAGAAAACCGCATGAAACTTCTTATCAGCCTGCTGGTGCTGGCGTGCACCTGCCTCCCGGTTCTGGCGCAAGTGAGCAGCCTCGTCCACAAGGAGGAAAAGCGCCGCTACATCGTCTATACGCCGGAGGCGTATCAAAGCCAGCCCCAGCAGAACTTTCCCGTCGTCTTCAATTTCCATGGCGGCGGCATGAGCATGGCGGAACAGATGCTGTATACGCAGATGAACAAGGCGGCCGAGCGGTACCGGTTCATCGTCGTCTATCCGCAAGGCATCAAGCAGGACTGGAACGTGGGCTTCGGCATGGATTACCTGGCCGGCACCGATGACGTCGGCTTTACGCAAGCGATATTGAGCAAACTCAAACAGGATTACCGCATTGATGACAAGCGCGTGTATGCGACGGGCCTGTCGCGCGGCGGTTTCTTTGCCCTGCGCCTGGCGGCGGAACTGCCTCAGCATTTCGCCGCCGTCGCCTCGGTGGGCGCGCCCATGCCGGAACCGGTGCTCCAGCATCACAAGCAGAAGGACAAGGTCGGCATGCTGCTGATACAGGGCACGGCCGACAAGGTCGTGCTGTTTGAGGGCAAGGCTGCCAGCTACCTGTCGGCCGAAGGCACGTACGATTACTGGCGCAAACACAACGGCATCGACGGCACCACGCCGCAGCCGCGCCTGCTTTCTGGTCCTGCCGGCGACGCCACGCAAGTGAACTGGCTGGAGCAGGGCAGTGGTGCGGGCGGCGCCAAGGTGGCCTTGCTTACCGTCAAGGAAGGCGGCCACACGTGGCCCGGTGCCGACGCTTTCAATGTTGGCCTGCCCATCGGAAAGACCACGCGCGCCATCGATGCAAATGAGGTGATGTGGGAATTTTTCAGCCGCCATCGACGTTGACGCCATGCTAGGATGACGGCGCATGGCGTAACCCAACAGGAAAGGCAGGCACAGTGGGATTATCAACAGCAGGTATCGCGGCCTTGGCCGAGGCGATCTTTGCCAAGCCCGGCGCGTCCGTGGCGCAGGCGTATTCGGAGGCGGAACAGGAAACGCTGTATTTTAGCTCGCCGGCCGAGCTGTGCGCGTATGCTGCCAGGCTGGAGGCAGAGGGGGCCAGCGAGGTGCTCCTGGCCGTCCATTACCCGGACATGGCCGGGCACTTTGCCCCGCGCCGTATCGCGCTCGACCCGGCCAAGTGCGCTGGCCTCAGCTACCGCTACGTGTGCGAAGGCTGGGGCGTCATCCGCGTGTATCTGCGCCTCTCCAGCGGCAAGGGCCTGGACTCGAACGTGGGCGCCAATTCGCAGAAGCGCGCGGAAAAATGGCAAGCCCATTACCCGGAATTCGGTTCGCCCGAGGCCTGGAACTGGGACGCCGTGGGCCGCCACGAACGCAGGCTGATCCGCGTGCTGAAGCAGGTGGCCGCGCAGGAGGGCTTGTCATGACGGACGTGATGCAGATCAACCCCGCCACCATCTTTTGCCGCTCGCTGGCGCAGCTTTCGGCCATGCTGGACAAGCTCGATGCCCAGCCGCAGATCCTGGCGGCGCGTTTGCACCCGGACATGCTGCCGTTCGCCCAGCAAGTGCGCGCGGCCGTAAGCTTTTCGCTGCGCGGCTGCTACCCGCTGGCGGGGCTGGAGGTGGCCGATTTCAGCGCCGCCGCCAGCCTGCAGGAACAGATCGCGCAGACCATGCGTTATCTCAAGGCGATTCCCGCAGAGCGCTTCGACGGGCCGCCAGACCGCATCTGCCGCGACCGCGCCGGCTTTGCCGACATCGCGCTGCCGGCCGGCGAGTACTTGAATCTGTACATCCTGCCGAATTTCTACTTTCACTTCAGCATGGCGTATGCGATCGCGCGCAGTGCCGGCGCGCCCATCGGCAAGGGCGATTTCGACGGTTATCACGCGTATGCGCCGGGGTTTTCATTTGAGCGTCCCGCCGCGCCGTAGGACCTACAGCCCAGCCTCCTTCCAGGCAGACAGTCCCAGCCGCTTCAGCAGCCGGCCCGACAGCCCGCAGCTCCAGCAACTGATCTGGATTTGCCGGTGCCGCCCCTGGTCCGCATGCCAGGCTCGCTCGGCGTAGTCGAGCAGCGCGTCGCTGAGCGCAGAGGCGTCGGCTGTCGCAGGCAGTCGCGACATCAGTTCGAACACGCCGTGCGTCGTCTCCCTGATCTGCAGCAAACCGGCCAGCAGCGCGCGCAGCACGGCACCGTCGATGTTGGTACTCGCTTGCGTGAAACGCTGCTGCCAGCACAGGTTGCGCGCTTGCCACAGCGCCAGCAGCGCGGGCACGTCGGCGGTCCGCAGCTGCCCGATCAGTTCGTCCGCCTCCTGAAACAGGTCGAGGCGGTCGTATTCCTCGTCATCGCCACACAGCAGTTCATCGAGCTCGTGCAAGACGCTCATGCCACCACGTTCACGGGCGCACCGCGTTCGAACGCTTCGATATTGCCGATCAATATGTCGGCCAGTTTTTGCATGGCTTCACCGCTGGCCCAGGCCGTGTGGGGCGTGAGGATGAAGTTGGGCAGGCGCAAGTTCAACAGTGGATTGTCGGGCGGCGGCGGTTCCTTCGATAGCACGTCGAAGCCGGCGCCGGCGATCACGCCACGGGTCAATGCGTCGGCCAGCGCCGCTTCATCGACGAGGCCGCCGCGCGCCGTGTTGATCAGCAGGGACGTCGGCTGCATGCGCGCCAGCTCTTGCTCTCCGATGATGTTGCGCGTCTTGTCCGTCAAGGGCAGGTGCAGACTGAGCACGTCGGAGCTGGCCAGCAGTTCGTCAAAACTCACTTCCTGCACGCCGTCTTCCTGGATCGGGGAACGGTTGTGGACGATCACCTGCATGCCGAAGGCGCGTCCCAGCTGGGCCACGGACTTGCCCAGCGCGCCGTAGCCGAGCAAACCCAGGCGGCTGCCGGCCAGGTCGCGGATCGGGTGGCCGAACAGGCAGAAGCGGTCGGACTTCTGCCACAGGCCCGCTTCCACGTCCGCGCGGTAGGCGACCAGCTGGCGGCGCAGAGCCAGCATCAGGGCCAGCGTGTGCTCGGGCACGGTGGCGCGCGCATAGTCGCGGATATTCGCGACGATAATGCCCCGCGCGCGGCAGGCGGCCAGGTCGAGGATATCCGTGCCCGTGGCGGCCACGGCGATCATTTTCAGGTGGGGCAGCTGCGCCAGTTCGGCCGCGCGCAGCGGCACCTTGTTCGTGATGGCGATGGTGGCGCCTTGCAGGCGGGCTACCGTCTGCTCGCTGCCCTTGGTATGCGGATATTCTTCCCAGCCGTGGGCGAAGGCGGGCGGGCGCACGGTGGCGATCAGGCTGTCGCGGTCGAGAAAGACGATGCGGTGCGGGTGCGGCGGTGTGCTTGCTGCGGTCATGGCTGGGCCTCGGTCAGGGCGGCACGCGCGGGAAGGGTGCTCTTGCCCTTCAGCTGCGTGGCCGGGTGGTTGGTAAACATGTCGGCGACCCATTCGACGAATACGCGCACCTTGGCGGACAGGTGGCGGTTGGGCGGATAGATCACGTGGATGGGCAGCGGGTCGGATTCCCAATCGCCCAGCAATTCCACCATTTTGCCCTGTTCCATCAGCGGCGCAAGCATGAAATGCGTCATTTGCACGATGCCCAGGCCCGCCAGGCCGGCCGCCGCGTAGGCGTTCGAGTCGTTCAAGGCAATATGGCTGGGCATGGACATCTGGATGCGTTCGCCGGCGCGCGTGAAATCCCAGTCAAAGGTCTTGCCTGTCTTGGCGGAGAAAAAATTCACGCCCCGGTGCTGCGCCAGATCGTTCGGGTGCAGCGGCGTGCCATAGCGCGCCAGGTAGCCGGGCGCGGCACAGGTGATGAAATGCAGCACGCCGACCCGGCGCGCGATCAGGTTCAGGTCGCCCAGCTCGCCGCCGCGCA
This sequence comes from Janthinobacterium sp. BJB304, assembly GCF_002735765.1. Taxonomy (NCBI): domain Bacteria; kingdom Pseudomonadati; phylum Pseudomonadota; class Betaproteobacteria; order Burkholderiales; family Oxalobacteraceae; genus Janthinobacterium; species Janthinobacterium sp. BJB304. The sequence continues at coordinate 22,126 of NZ_PDZN01000027.1, read as the reverse complement.
CGGCGCAGTCGACGCCTTCCTCGATCAGGTCGACGGGGCGGTCGCTGCAGCCGAGTTCCAGCGATATATCGGGGTAGCGGGCGAAGAAGTCGGGCAGGGCGGGGATGATCAGTTCGCTGGCCAGGGCCGTGGGCGCATCCACGCGCAGCCGCCCGCTGGGGCTCAAGCGCGTGCGCGACAGCGATTCCTCGGCTTCGCGTACGTCGGACAGGATGCGCACGCAGCGTTCGTAATAGGCGGCGCCGTCGGAGGTGATGCTGACGTGGCGCGTGGTGCGGTTGAGCAACTTGACCGACAAGCTCGCTTCCAGCGACTGGATCAGGGTCGACACGGTGGCTTTGGGTAACTGCATGTTTTCCGCCGCGCGCGTAAAGCCGCCCGCATCGACGACTTGGATGAAAACTTCCATGGCTTGCAGCTTGTTCACTTGATTTCCTATCACTTTCTTCGTGATTATTCAGAATCCTGAACAATCAATTCGGCATTGCACTCTTTATCAGATTGTAGATCAAGTCTATAGTTGTTGTACTGCAGCATAAATGTGATGCCGCAGGAAGTACAACAGGAGAAACATCATGGGTCATCGGAATGGAATCTTTGCAGTGCTCGCTCTCGCTATGAGCTCGCTTGCTCTGGCCGCGATGGTATCGACGGATGCCTACTCGCTGGCGGCGCAAAGCGAAGCCAGCGCTTATAGCGCCCTGACCCATGAAGTGGGCGGCATCGCCCTGTTGTGCCTGAACGACGCGGTACGCGATGTGGCCGTACAGCCGGTGGTGGCGCAATGACGTTTGCCGACGCCGCGGCTGAACTGGCACCTGGCCAGGCGCTGAAGATACGCGACATCCAGGTGCAGGGCGCGCAGGATGCGCTCGGCGCGCGCGTCTATACGGCCGGCGTGCCGGGCGCCAAGCAGCCGAACCTGATGGTCTTCTTCCATGGCGGCGGCTTTGTCGATGGCGACCTGGACGACGCGGACGACTTCCTGCGCTGCCTCGTGCTGAGCAACCCCGACCATGTGGTGCTGGCCGCGAACTACACGCTGGCGAAGGTGCGGCCATTCCCCGCAGCCGTGGAAGACGCGCATGCCGTGCTGCTGTGGGCGAAAAAGAATAAGTCCAAGCTGGGCTGGACGGGCAAGCAGATGGTGGTGTCGGGCATCGAAGCGGGCGCCAACCTGGCTGCCGTGTGCGCCATGATGTCGCGCGACCGTGGCGGACCGCCCCTCGCGGGCCAGGTGCTGATCATGCCCATGCTCGACCCCGGCCTGTCGACCTGTTCGATGCGCCACTTGCCGACCTGTCCGGACCTGGCCGAAGTGGCCGATCAATGCGCCGCCGCCTACCGCGGCTACCTGCCGAATGCCGCTGACCGCACCCACCCGTACGCGTCGCCATTGCAGTCGAGCCGCCTGAAGAACCTGCCGCCAGCCTTGATATTGTCCAGCGAAGACGACCCATTGCGCGACGAGGCTGAACAATACGGCAGTAAATTGATCGCCTGCGGCATCAAGACCACCGTGCGGCGCATGGCCGCCGCGCCGCTGCAGGACGCGACCGCCCGTAATGAATGTGCCTGCAAGGTGCAGGTATTGAGCGAAATTAGCAGTTTCGTCGCCGGACTGGGGCAGGAGCCCGAGTCATGAGGCCGCCATCTGCGGCACTGCAAAAAAACTTACACTAATCAGTTTACTTTTTGAGTTTCGGTTGCTACACTACGCAGTGTAGTTCCCTTCCTGTCTGCGTTGTGCGTTCGCACAGCCAGCTTCGTCGTCCCCGTCCGCTTTCAAGCAGCTGGCGGCCTGTTTACCTTTGATTGAGCGCCGTCGGGCGCCATGGCACCACCATTCACTTTTTCAGCTGGGTTGCTTCATGCCGCCCATACCATTAGAAATTTTCATAAAACAGGGAAATAAAATGAAAAACGTTCAACAATTTTCCACCTTAGGTACACTCATCAAGCCTCTCGCTGCCTCGCTCGCGCTGGCGGGACTGGTGGCCGTGAGCCTGGCCGGCTGCGATTCGGCCAATAGCAAGGTGCCCGACGCGCCAGCGGCCGGCGGCCCGCCCATCTCGGCCGCCGCCGTCGTGGAAAAACAGATCACGGAAACGCAGGAATTCTCGGGCCGCCTGGAAGCGATCGAGCGCGTGGAAATCCGCTCGCGCGTCGGCGGCTTCATCACGGCCGTCAACTTCAAGCCGGGCAGCGAAGTCAAAAAGGGCGATGTGCTGTTCGTCATCGATCCGCGCCCCTTCCAGGCCGAAGTGTCGCGCGCCGAAGGCACGGCCAGTTCCGCCCGCGCGAAGGCGGAACTGGCCAAGCTGGAACTGTCGCGCGCTGAAAAGCTGCTGGCCGAAAAAGCCATCGCCCAGCGCGAATTCGATGAAAAGGCCTCGGGCCTGAAAGAGCTGGACGCGAATGTCCGCTCGGCGCAAGCCGCGTATGAAGCGGCCAGGCTGAACCTGTCGTACACGCAGGTGCAGGCGCCGATCAGCGGCCGCGTCAGCAAGGCGGAAATCACCGTCGGCAACCTGATCGACGCTTCCGCCATTTTGACGTCGGTGGTGTCGACGGACCGCATCTACGCCAGCTTCGACGGCGATGAAGATACCTATCTGCGCGTGGCCGGCACGGCGCAAAAGGGCACGCCCGTCACCGTCAAGGTAGGCCTGGCCAATGAAACGGGCTTCCCGCACGAAGGCAAGCTGGAATTCGTCGACAACCAGCTCGACCCGGCCACGGGCAGCGTGCGCATGCGCGCCACCTTCGCCAACGCCGAGCGCCAGCTGGTGCCGGGCCTGTTCGCGCGCATCCAGCTCGACGGCGGCAACGGCCCGCACGCGCAAAGCACGGCGCTGTTGATCTCCGACCGTGCCGTTGGCACGGATCAAAGCCGTAAATATGTCTACGTGGTGGGCGCCGATAACAAGGCCGAATACCGCGCCGTCAAGCTGGGCCCGACCTCGGACGGCTTGCGCGTGGTGCGCGAAGGCTTGAAGGCGGGCGAAAAAATCGTCGTCAACGGCTTGCAGCGCGTGCGCCCCGGCGCACCCGTGACGCCGCAGATGGTGGCCATGGATTTCGACCCGACCGCGCCCGTCGCTCCCGCAAAACCTGAAGCAAAAGACGCCAAGATCGCCGCGAAAGCAGCATCGACTTCCAAGGAATAAACATGAATTTTTCCCGCTTTTTCATCGACAAGCCGATTTTCGCGGCGGTGCTGTCGATCGTCATATTCGTGGCCGGGCTGCTGTCGATATTCGGCCTGCCCATCTCCGAATATCCCGACGTCGTGCCGCCATCCGTGGTGGTGCGCGCGCAATACCCGGGCGCCAACCCGAAAGTGATCGCCGAAACCGTGGCCGCGCCGCTCGAAGAGCAGATCAACGGCGTCGAGAACATGCTCTACATGTCCTCGCAAAACACGTCCGACGGCGCGATGATGCTGACCGTGACCTTCAAGATCGGCACCAACGTCGAGCAGGCCGAGACGCAGGTGCAGAACCGCGTGCAGCGCGCCTTGCCGCGCCTGCCCGAGGAAGTGCGCCAGATCGGCGTGACGACCGTCAAGTCCTCGCCCAACCTGACCATGGTCGTGCATCTGGTGTCGCCGAACAAGCGCTATGACGATATGTACCTGCGTAACTACGCGGTGCTGAACGTCAAGGATCAATTGGCCCGTTTGCCCGGCATGGGCGACATCCAGATCTTCGGCGCCGGCGATTATGCGATGCGCATCTGGCTCGACCCGCAAAAGGTAGCGGCGCGCGGCATGACGGCCAATGACGTCGTCGACGCCATCCGCGAGCAGAACGTGCAGGTGGCTGCCGGCGTGATCGGCGCCTCGCCAGCGAAGAACTCGGACTTCCAGCTGACCGTCAACACCCAGGGCCGTCTGCAGACGCCCGAGGAATTCGGCGCCATCATCGTGCGCACCAATGCCGACGGCGCCGTCACGCACCTCAAGGACGTGGCGCGCGTGGAAATGGGCGCCAACAGCTACTCGCTGCGTTCGCTGCTGAACAACAATCCTGCCGTCGGCATGGGTATTTTCGAAGCGCCGAACGCCAACGCGCTGCAATTGTCTTCCGACGTGCGCGCCAAGATGGACGAACTGAAAAAAGACTTCCCGCAAGGCGTGGAATACCGCATCGAGTACGACCCGACGCAGTTCGTGCGTTCGTCCATCGAAGCCGTGATCCACACCCTGCTCGAAGCGATTGCCCTGGTGGTGCTGGTGGTGATCATCTTCCTGCAAACCTGGCGCGCATCGATCATCCCGCTGCTGGCCGTTCCCGTCTCCATCGTCGGTACCTTTGCCGTGATGCTGGGCTTCGGATTCTCGATCAACACCCTGTCGCTGTTCGGCCTCGTGCTGGCCATCGGTATCGTCGTCGATGACGCCATCGTCGTGGTGGAAAACGTCGAGCGCAACATCGAGGAAGGCCTCTCGCCGCGCGACGCCACCATCCAGGCCATGAAAGAGGTCAGCGGTCCCATCGTCGCCATCGCCCTGGTGCTGTGCGCCGTGTTCGTGCCGATCGCCTTCGTGCCCGGCCTGTCGGGCGAGTTCTATCGCCAGTTCGCGCTGACGATCGCCATTTCGACCGTGATCTCCGCTTTCAGCTCGCTGACCCTGGCGCCGGCCCTGTCGGCCGCTCTCTTGAAACCGCACGATGCGCCGAAGGACGCGCTGACACGCGGCATGGACATGGTCTTCGGCCGCTTCTTCGCCTGGTTCAACCGCTTCTTCGGCCGCGCCTCGCACCGCTATGAAGCGGGCGTGAAGGGCGTGTTGGGCCGCAAGAGCGCCTCGCTGGGCGTGTATGCGCTGCTGGTCGTTGCCGCCATCTTCACCTTCAAGTCCGTGCCGGCCGGCTTCGTGCCGGCGCAGGACAAGCAATACCTGGTGGGCTTTGCGCAATTGCCCGACGCCGCTTCGCTGGATCGCACGGAAGATGTCGTGCGCCGCATGTCCGACGTGATCAAATCGGTGCCCGGCGTCGAATCGACCATCGCCTTCCCCGGCCTGTCGATCAATGACTTTACCAATGCGCCGAACGCCGGCATTGTCTTCGCGACCCTGAAGCCGTTCGACGAACGCACCACCAAGGAATTGTCCGGCGGCGCCATCGCGGCCGAGATCAACAAGCGCCTGGGCGGTATCCAGGACGCCTTCATCATGGTCTTCCCGCCACCGCCTGTGAATGGCCTCGGTACCATCGGCGGCTTCAAGATGATGATCGAAGACCGCGGCAATCTCGGTTACGACGCGCTGTACAACGCCACCCAGGCACTGGCCGCGAAAGCGTACCAGACGCCGGAACTGGCGGGCGTATTCTCGGGTTACCAGATCAACGTGCCGCAACTGTTCGCCGACGTCGACCGCGTGAAAGCCAAGCAGATGGGCGTGCAGCTGCAAACGATTTACCAGACCTTGCAGATCAACCTCGGTTCGCTGTACGTGAATGACTTCAACCAGTTTGGCCGCACCTACCAGGTGCGCGTGCAGGCCGATGCGGCCTTCCGTTCACATGCCCAGGATATCGCGCAGCTGAAGGTCCGCAATGACAAAGGCGAAATGATCCCGCTGTCGTCGTTGATGCGCGTCAAGGATAGTTACGGTCCTGACCGCGTGCAGCGCTACAACGCGTATGCAGCAGCCGATTTCAACGGCGGCGCCGCACCTGGCGTATCGAGCGGCCAGGCGCAAGTCGCGCTGGAACGCATCGCCAAGGAAGTGCTGCCGCAGGGGATTTCGTATGAGTGGACGGAGCTGACCTACCAGGACATCTTGTCCGGCAATACGATGATCTATGTCTTCCCGCTGTGCGTGCTGCTGGTGTTCCTGGTGCTCGCTGCCCAGTATGAAAGCTGGACCCTGCCGCTGGCCGTGATCCTGATCGTGCCGATGTCGATCCTCTGCGCCTTGTTGGGCGTCAAATTGACCGGTGGTGACAACAACGTGTTCACCCAGATCGCCCTGTTCGTGCTGGTGGGGCTGGCGTCGAAGAATGCGATCCTGATCGTGGAATTTGCCCGCGAACTGGAAGAGCATGGCCGCACCGTCGTGCAAGCGGCGCTGGAAGCATGTCGTCTGCGTCTGCGTCCGATCCTGATGACGTCGATCGCCTTCATCATGGGCGTCGTGCCCCTCGTGTTCTCGCACGGCGCCGGTTCGGAAATGCGCCATGCGATGGGCGTGGCGGTCTTCGCCGGCATGCTGGGCGTGACCTTCTTCGGCCTGTTCCTGACGCCCGTGTTCTACGTACTGCTGCGCACCCTGGCGCAGCGTTTTGAGAAAAAACCAGCCGCCGCTGCCGCCAAGCCTGTCGCCGCGCCAGCGCTGGACCTGGAAGGAGATATATATTGAAAACCAATGCAATCATCCGGCGCGCGGCGCCCGTCTTGAGCGCCATGGCCGCCGCAGTCCTGCTGGCCGCCTGCGCGGCGCCCGAGTTCAAGCAGCCGCAGATCGAGACGCCGGCGGCGTTCAAGGAAGCGCAAGCGCCTGCCGTGCAGACGGCGGCCGACGGCACGCGCTGGAAGCAGGGCGTGCCAGCCGAGCGCCAGGCGCGCGGCGAATGGTGGCTGGCGTTCAATGATCCGGCTTTGACTGGCCTGATCAACGAGGCCACGCAGGCGAACGCCAACCTGGCCGTGGCCGCCGCCCGCGTCAAGCAGGCGAGGGCGATTGCCGGCATCGCCGAAGCGGACCGCATTCCGCAAGTGGGCGTGAACGTGGGCGGCCAGCGCAACCGCGCTTCCGCCGTGTCGCTCGGCTTGCCGAACGGCGCGCCGGTGGCGGCGACCAACGTCTACCAGGCCAACCTGACGGCCAGCTACGAAGTCGATCTGTTCGGCAGGGTGGCATCGAACGTCAGCGCCGCGCGCAGCGATGCGCTGGCCGTGGAAGCGACTTACCGCTCGGTGCTGCTGTCGCTGCAGGCCGACGTGGCGCAAACCTACTTCCAGCTGCGCGCCACGGATGCCGAACTGGCGACCCTGGAACAGACGGTGCGCCTGCGCGAGGAAAGCGTGCATGTGAACCAGCGCCGCTACGACCTGGGCGACATCGGCGAATTCGACCTGTCCCGTGCCCGCACGGAGCTGTCGACCGTGCGCGCCGAAGCCATCGGCCTGCAGCGCCAGCGCGCCACCAGCGAGCATGCGCTGGCCGTCCTGCTGGGCAAACCTGCCGCCAGCTTCACGGCGGGCGTCAACCCGCTGCAGGATAGCGGCTTCCTGCCCGTGATCCCGGCCGGCATGCCTTCGTCCTTGCTGGAGCGCCGTCCCGACATCGCGTCGGCGCAGCGCACCATGGAAGCGTCGAATGCGCGCATCGGCGCGGCCAAGTCGGCCATGTTCCCCGCATTGAGCCTGAACGCTTCCGGCGGCGGCGCGTCCGATACCTTCTCGGACATCTTCAAGTGGAGCAGCCGCTCCTGGCTGCTGGGCGCCCTGATGTCGATGCCGATCATCGACGGCGGCCGCAACAAGGCGGCCGTGAGCCGCAGCGAAGCGCAGCTGGAAGAATCGGTGGCCACGTATCGCCAGAGCGTGCTGGTGGCCTTCGCCGAGGTGGAAGACAACCTGGCCGGCCTGCGCATCCTGTCGGGCCAGACGCAGCAGATCGACGAAGCCGTCGTCTCGGCGCGCCGCTCGGCCGACCTGGCGCAAAAGCTGTACGACGCGGGCCGTTCCAGCTACCTGGACCTGCTCGACGCGCAGCGCAACCTGGCGGCCATCGAGCGCAATGCCGTGCAGTTGCGCGGCAACCGCGCCGTCACCACGGTGGCGCTGATCCGCGCCCTGGGCGGCGGCTGGGGCGAGACGGAGCCGCAAGTCGCGGCCAACTAGTATCCCGGCGATAAGCCTGCCAAGAACGGCGTCGTGCACAGCACGGCGCCGTTTTTTTATGGTTGGCGCAGGTCGGCTCAGCGCTGTAGGTCGGCTTAGCGCGCAGCGCGTAAGCCGACAATACCCTGTTCATTACGTCCATGCTGGCCGCCAGCACCCCCTTTGCCTCCGACATGGCGACCATGGTCGGTGGCCAGAGCATGTATCCGTCCAGGGACATCGTCGACAACGCCGTCAATTCAGCCGACCACACGACCCTGGTCGCCGTCGTGAAGGCGGCCGGCCTGGTCGACACCCTGTTCAAGCCGGAAAACAAGGCGACCCTGACGAAAATCCTCACCTACCACGTGGTGCCCGGCAAATACGACTTCAAGGCGCTGGCGTAGGAAATCAAGATGCATGACGGTAAAGCCACCTTGCCCACGGCGAGCGGGGCAAGCTGATGTTCGCCATGAACGGCATGCACAACATCGTGGTGATGGATGAAGGCGGCAACAGCGCCAACATCAGCACCTATGACGTGTACCAGTCGAATGGCGTGATCAATGTCATCGACACGGTGCTGATGCCAAAATAAGCGGACGAAAAAAAAGACAGGGAAAACCCTGTCTTTTTGCTTGCTGCGTCCGTGATTACTTGGCCGGTGTTGCTGGCGTAGCTGGCGTTGCCGGTTCCGCAGGCGTTGCCTTGACGGCTGGAGCGGCTTTCTTTGCCTTGTGATGCTTGGCTTTCTTGTGCGCGGCCGGCTTGACGGCTGCTGCCGGGGCTTCGGCCTTGACGACAGGGGCGACGACAGGAATCGGTGCCACTGGAGCGACTGGCGCGACGGCTGGCGTCTGGGCGAAAGCGGCGGTGGCGAACAGGCTGGCGATCAGGGTGGCGATAACTTTTTTCATGATGAGATCCTTGGTGTTTTTTCGGGTGAATGCAGTGGGAAGAAATTACTTCGCTGGAGCCGCTTCAGCGGTGGCCGATGCCAGCTTTTCGTCAGCCTTGGCCTTGGTTTTCTTGGCTTTGTGGTGGGCTTTGGCCTTGGTGATGGCCGCTTCCGCTTTGGCGCTGGCGACGTCCGTCTTGGCGGCGACGACGGCTTTCGCTTCTTTCGCGTCCGCTTTGACGACCGTTTGCGCTTCCTTGGCATCGGCTTTCACGACGGCCTTGGTGTGGGCCGCTTCCACTTTGGCGGGAACCGAGGCTGCCGGGGTGGCTGCAGGAGCTGCAGGCGTCTGGGCAAAGGCAGCGGTTGCGAACAGGCCGGCGATCAGGGTAGCGATTACGTTTTTCATGGTGCAGTCCTCAGTGGTGGTTGTCTGGTAAGTCTGTTGGTGCCGGGATGATTCCCGTGTCACTGAGCATAAAACGCGGCCCCGGACGCTTGCGTTGACTGTCATTACAAACGCTTACATCTGCGTGACATCGGCCTTCAGGATGGCTTTCAGGATGTCTTCCGAACGGCGCTGTCCGTAACCCTTGCCATACGCGCTGGATGCGATGCTCACCACCATGCGGCGCGCGGGGATCACATAGATCTTGTTGCCGCCATTGCCCGAGGCGAAATACACGGCAATCTGCTGTCCCCCGATATCCTGCGTCTTCGCGTACCAGAAATAGCCGTAGCTGTCGGCGTAGCGGTCGACGGCGCCGATGGCCACGCGCGGCGCCAGCGCCGCTTGCAGCCAGCCCGCATCGATGACCCTCTTGCCGCCAACTACGCCATCGTCGAGCACCATCTGGCCAATTTTTGCGGTGTCGCGCGCCCGCAGCGACAGATTGCCCTGTCCCTTCGGATGGTTGGCCACGTCGCGGCCCCAGCTCCAGCGCGTGATGCCCAGTGGCGCGAACAGCACCTTGGCGGCGTAGTCTTCCAGGTCGGCGCCGCTGGCGTTTTCCACCACTCTGCCGGCGATGTACGCCCCCAGCGAGTTGTAGCGGTAGGCGCTGCCCGGCTTTGTTGCGGCCGGCACGCCGCGCACGAAGGCGGCGGGATCGGGCGCCGCATCGAGCTTGTCTTCATTGCCGGGCGACCGTTCGTCTTCATCGAAGGCCGCCAGGCCCGAACGCATGGTCAGCACATCGTCGAGGACGACTTTGCCGACCGGGCTGCCGGCCACTTCGTGCCAGTAGTCGCCTACGGTTTTTGTCGTCGCCAGCTGGCCGCGCGCCACGGCCGCACCGGCCAGCAGGGCGGTGATGCTCTTGCCGGCCGAGCGGATGTCGTGCAGGGTATCGGCCGTCTCGCCGTTGTAATAGCGTTCGGCGACGATGGCGCCGTCGCGCAACACGACGACGGCGCGCAGGTCGCCATGGCTGTCGCGGTCCTGGGCTTGCAGGACTTGCGCGATGGTGCCGGGGGCGCTGTCCTGCGCCAGGGCGGCGCAGGACAGGAGGAGGGTACTCAGCAAGGACAAGGACAGGCGGCGCATGGACAGCTTTCGTGGCGATGGTCGGATTGCCAGTGTCGCCCAGTTGCGCCGTTTTGTGGCGTTTTACTGCACCTGCTTGCTGAAGTTTGCATGCAGCGGCGCCGGCGCCTTGCCGGTCTGCGCTGCGCGGGCACGGTGTTTTCTCAACCAGATGATCAGGCCCGTCGCGCTCAGCATGGCCACCACCAGGCCCATGGCGGAAATCAGGATGCGCCCGGGCAGGCCCAGGATGCGGCCCGAATGCAGGGGGAATTGCGCCTGCAGGAAGATGTCGCCCGCGCTGCCCGTGCCGGGCACCACGCCGCCCGCCGGCTTGCCGTCGCGCCCGTCGAAGTACAGCCATGCATTTCCCAGGCCGCCGTCGCCATGGTCGTTGTCCGCCGCGAAGAAACCGACGCCATACAGGCCGTAGGCGGAAGAATAAAACACGCCGCCGGCCGGCAGCGTCCAGCCCCGCCTTGCCGCTTCCGTCTTCGCCAGCGCGACAACCTGTTCGCGCGTCAGCAGCGGTTCGATGGGATGCCCGGGCGGCTGCGGCGTGCGGCTGTCGAAGGCGTTCGGGCTGAGCGTGGACAACTTCGCCACCAGCGGACGCATCACCTGGGTTTGCAGATTCATCGACACGGACGTGACGGCCAGCGCCAGCAGCAGCAACCAGACCCACACGCCGCCCGAGCGGTGCAAGTCGAAGTTCAGCCTGTGGCCCCTTTCGCGCCAGCGGAAGGCCAGCGACTTGCGCCAGCTGCGCCGGTTCGGAAACGACAGATACAGGGCGATGCCGCAGTCAAGGACCCACACGATGCCGATGATGCCCATGAACCACACGCCCAGTTCGATGCCCCAGCCATCGGGAATGTGCATGGTGTAGTGCAGTTTATACAGGAAGGGCAGCAGGTTTTCGCGCGTCAGCGAGACCGCAGCCCACTGGCGCGTGCCCTGGATGGCGCCCGTGGCCGGGTCGACGGCCACCTGGTTGAAGCCCGGCTCAAACGGCTTGCCGGTGGCCGGGTCGGGCCGGCCTTCCACCGCGATCAGCGCCGTGTGGCCAGGCTCGATCGCCGTGAGCGTGTAGTTCACGCGCAGGCGCCGGTCCTGCGCCTCGAGCTGCTGCGCCAGTTCCAGTCCCGATTTTGCGGGGCCGTCACCGGCGGTGCCGGCGGCGTGGAACAGCTGCGGATTGAGCCAGGCGTCGAGCTCGTGATCCCACGAGATCACGGCGCCCGTCAGGCCGGAAATGAACAGGAAGAGCGCCACCGCCAGGCCGAACCAGCGGTGCAGAACAACCATGGGAGGACGCAGTCGCATGGCGGCTCCCTAGTATTTCCAGCTCAGGGTGGCGCTGCCATTGCGGCCCGCCGCGTACAGCGACTGGGTCCAGTACAGGCTGGTCAGGTGCTTCTTGTCCGTCACATTGTTCAGGTTCAGCGACAGGCTGACGTTGCGGCTGATGGCGTAGCTGGCCATCAGGCCCAGTTGCGCGTAGGCGCCCTGGTGCAGGGTGGTGCTGTCGTCGACCTTGTTGTAGATGGCGTCCTGCCAGGTCAGGCTGGCGCCCAGCTTCAGCGTCGGCACGGCCGGCACGTGATAGGTAGTGACCAGGTGGAAGCGCTTGCGCGGGATGAAGGTGCGCGCATCGTGGCCGTCGTCGCCCTCGATGCGCAGCTGCGCATAGCCGGCGTTCGCCTGCCAGCCTTTCGCCAGTTCGCCCGAGGCATCGAGCTCGAAACCCTGCGACTCCGAATCGACGCCTTTGTAGAAGGTCTTGAGGTCGGGCGTGGTGCCGGCCGCCTCGGCCACGTTCTTCTGGCGCGTCTTGAACAGGGCGCCGGACAGGTTCAGGCGACCGTCGAACCAGTCGCTTTTCAAGCCCGCTTCCAGGCTCTTGCCGGTAGCCGCCGCCAGGGTCTGGCCCGTGCGGTCGATGCTGCTTTGCGGGTTGAAGATCTCCGTGTAGCTGCCGTAGGCCGACACATGGCGGCCGATGTCGTACACCAGGCCGAGATAGGGCGTGGTGTCGCTCTGCGACTTGGCCTGGCTGACGCCGTACGCGCTGCCCGTGCTGTCGGCCTTGACGGTGTTCACGCCCGCCAGCAGCTTGGCATTGTCGGCCAGGTTGAAGCGGGCGGCCAGGTAGGCATTCTTGCGTTCGTCCTTGTAGGCGCTGCCATTGGTCGATGCATCGAAGAGCGGTTCCGGGTAGGAGCCGTCGAAGGCCGTGCCGTTCGGCAGGGACGTGCCGATGCCGCGGCCATAATACGACACGTCGTCGAGCGTGGACTTCGACCAGGCCAGGCCCATGCTGAGGTCATGCCGGCGCCCGGCCAGCGTGAATGTGCCCGTGGCGGCGACATCGAACAGGCGCTGCTTGTTGGCCGAGGCATAGCGCGAAGGGTAGCTGAACAAGCCGTTGCCCGTGGCCTTGTCCGGCGTGCCGTAGACGTAGAACAGTTTGGAATCTGAGGTGGAGCGGTTGTAGGTGGCCGTGGCCGTCACGCGCCAGTCGGCATTGAACTGGTGCGCCAGTTCGGCGAAGGTGCTGTTGTTGAGGATGCTCCAGCGCGACCAGTCGGCCGAGGTCGAGGCGGAAACCGGGTAGTCGGTCGGCGTGCCATCCGCGTAGGCGACGGGCAGGGCGCCCCACATGCCGCCCCTGGCCAGGTTGTTCTGGTAGCTGTGGCCCACGGCCAGGCGGGTGTCCGGCGTCAGCTTCGCTTCGACGATGGCGTAGGCGACATCCTTGCGCGGCGAGTAGCGGTCCAGGTGGGAATCGCCTTCCTCGTGGGCGACGACGAAGCGGGCCGCCACCTTGCCATCGGCGCCGAGCGGCGTCGAGACGTCGGCATCGACGCGGCGCGTGTTCCACGAGCCCAGCGTGACGCCGGCGGCAGCGGCCAGGCCCTGGGTAGGGCGCTTGCGCACGAAGTTGACGGTGGCCGACGGATTGCCGGTCGAGGAAATCAGGCCGTTCGCGCCGCGCACGATGTCGACGCGCTCGAACAGCGCCGTATCGAGGTCGCCCATCACATTGCCGAAGACGAAAGGAATGCCCACGCCGTCGAACTGGAAGTTGGTGATGTCGTAGCCGCGCGCCGTGTAATAGGTACGGTCCGTTTCCACCGCTTCCACCGTCACGCCCGTCGTTTGCGCCAGCACCTTGCTGGCGTTATCGAGCCTGAAATCATCCATTTGCGCGCGCGTGACCACGGAAACGGCCTGCGGCGTCTCGCGCAGCGACAGGTCGAATTTGCTGGCCGAGGCGCTTTTGCGCGTCGTGTAGGCGTTCGCGTCGCTGCTGCCCGTGACGGTAATGGTTTGCATCATGAGCGTATCTTCGCCAGCGTCATCGGCGGGGGCGCTGCCGGCGCCATGCGCCATGCCGGCGCCGAGCGCCAGTGAAATGGCCAGGGCCAGCGGGCGCAACGACAGCGCGGCGGGGGAGGATGGGGTGGACGGTGTGGCGGAAAGAACGGTGTGACCTGGCATTGAAACGGCTCCTGAATCAAGGATGAGAATGAGAATAATTCTCAATTCTATTTGAGGAGAGGCCGGAATGGAAAATTTTTGTGACTGAAAAGCGTTGTTTTTTACATCTTTACACGGTTTTACGTGGAAGGCTCCTGCTTCCGAGCGTAAGTGTCGGTCATGCGCAGCCAGTGCCGGACGCGAAAAAAAAGACAGCCGAAGCTGTCTTTGGTACTGCAGGCGAAGTCGCCACGGAAGCGCAGACCCGGCGGACGCGCTCCCGTGGCTACCGCTGCGATTACTTCGCTGGCGCTGGTGCTGCCGGTACGGCTTCTGCCGCTTTCGTTGCATCCGCTTTTACCTTGGATTTGCTGGCCTTGTGATGGGCCTTGGCCTTGCTGACCTTGGCGTCGGCCTTGGCGCTGGCCACGTCGGCTTTCGCATCGGCGGCGACGGCCGCTTCTTTCGCATCGGCTTTCACGACGGCCTTGGTTTCCTTGGCTTCCGCTTTTGCTACGGCTTTCGTGTGGGCCGCTTCCGCCTTGGCGGGAACCGGTGCTGCCGGGGCGGCAGGGGTTTGGGCGAAGGCTGCGGTAGCGAACAGGCTGGCGACGAGAGTGGCGATAACTTTTTTCATTGTATTGTCCTGGAGAGTGGTAAGCGATTGTCTGGGTGATTACTTGGCTGCTGCCGGTGCTGCTTCAGCGGTGGCCGAAGCCAGTTTTGCGTCAGCCTTGGCTTTCGTGTGCTTGGCCTTGTGATGGGCTTTGGCTTTCGTGGTGGCCGCTTCCGCCTTGGCGCTGGCGACTTCCGTTTTCGCGGCGACGACGGCTTTCGCTTCTTTGGCGTCCGCTTTCACGACCGTTTGCGCTTCCTTGGCATCGGCTTTTGCGACGGCCTTGGTATGGGCCGCTTCGACTTTGGCGGGCACTGCCGGAGCTGCAGGCGTCTGGGCGAAGGCAGCGGTTGCGAACAGGCCGGCGATCAGGGTAGCGATTACTTTTTTCATGGTGCAGTCCTCAGTGGTGGTTTGTCTGGTGTATCTGTTGGTGGTGGGATGATTCCCGTGTCACTGAGCATAAAACGCGCCCCGGAAGCTTACCGTTGACCTTGTTTACACTTTCTTACAATCAGGTGTTTTATAGGATGTTGCCGCATGATGCTGGCATGAAAACGAAAAAAGACAGCCTAAGCTGTCTTTTTGTGTGGCGCAAAAAATGCGCTGTGGGGATTACTTGGCTGCTGCTGCGGTTGCTTCAGTTTTGGCTTCGTCAGCCTTGGCCTTGGCTTTTTTCGCTTTTTTGTGGGCTTTGGCTTTGGTGACGGCGGCATCGGCCTTGGCGCTGGCGACATCGGCTTTCGCATCGGCGGCGACGGCGGCTTCTTTCGCATCGGCTTTCACGACGGCCTTCGTTTCTTTGGCTTCTGCTTTAGCCACTTCCTTGGTGTGCTTGGCTTCGGCCTTGGCCGGCGCTGCTGGTGCTGGGGTTTGAGCAAAGGCTGCGGTAGCGAACAAGCCGGCGATCAGAGTAGCGACAATGTTGACAGTGCGTTTTTTCATGATGCAGTTCCTCGAGAAGTGGGGTTGTAGTTCAGGAGATCAATCCCCTGTCACTGAGGCAAAAACGCGCCGTGCGGCAATTGCGTTGACACGTTTTCTCTCAATTACAAACACTTACATTTGCCGGGACAGGCACTCTGTTAGCTGGCGTACCGCGCCACGGCCCCTGGCGGCCTAGACTCGATGCCATCGTCACCGCATGGGTCCGCCATGAAAGCCGCTTTGAAAACCTATCAAGCCAAGCGCAATTTCGCCGTCACGCCCGAGCCTGCGGGGGGCGGCGAGGCGGCGAACGACGGGCTCAGCTTCGTCATCCAGAAGCACTGGGCCAGCCGTCTGCACTATGACTTTCGCCTGGAACTGGACGGCACGATGAAAAGCTGGGCCGTGCCGAAAGGGCCCAGCTACGACCCGCGCGACAAGCGCATGGCCGTGCAGGTGGAAGACCACCCGGTTGCCTACGCCAGCTTTGAAGGCACGATCCCCGAAAAACAGTATGGCGCGGGCAAGGTCATCATCTGGGACAAGGGCACGTGGCGGCCCCAGCCGGCCACGCCCGATGCGCGCAAGGCGCTGGCAGCCGGCGAGCTGAAATTCACCGTACATGGCCACAAGATGCACGGCAAGTGGGTGCTCGTGCGCATGAAGGGCAAGGGCGAAAAGCAGCCCGCCTGGCTGCTGATCAAGGAAAAAGATGAATATGCCCGGCCGGCGCTGGAATTTTCTGTCGTCGACGAATTCCCCGACAGCGTCAAGCACAAGGCCATGCCCAAGCGCAAACACAGCGCGGAGCAGGCGGCTGCGCCAGCCGCGAAGCTGCCAGCCGCCCTGTCGCCGCAGCTGGCCACGCTCGTCGATGCGCCGCCGCCAGACGCGCAAGACTGGATGTTCGAGGTGAAATTCGACGGTTACCGCATCCTCGCGCGTTGCGATGGCGAACGGGTCAGTTTGATCACGCGCAATGGCAACGACTGGACGGCGAAACTGCCGAAACTGCGGCAGGCGCTGGAAAAGCTGGGCTTGCCGCCAGGCTGGTATGACGGCGAAATCGTCGTCAACGACGCCAGCGGCCACCCGGATTTCGGCGCCTTGCAGCGGGCCTTCGATGCGGACACGACCAGCGAGATCGTGTATTACCTGTTCGACGTGCCGTTTTTCGACGGCCACGATCTGCGCGGCCAGCCCGTCGAGGCGCGCCGGGCCTTGCTGGAACAGCTGCTGCAGCGCTTGCCGGCTTCGCCGCTGCTGCGCTTCAGCGAAGCGCTCGACGCCAAACCCCGGCAATTGCTGGCCCACGCCTGCCGCCTGGGGCTGGAAGGGGTGATCGGCAAGCGGCGCGGCTCGCCCTACGTCACGCGGCGTTCCGGCGACTGGATCAAGCTCAAATGCGGGCTGCGCCAGGAATTCGTCATCGGCGGCTATACGGCGCCGCAAGGCGCGCGCGAAGGCATCGGTTCGCTGCTGCTGGGCGTGCACGATGACCAGGGCAAGCTGCGCTATGCGGGCAATGTGGGCAGCGGCTTTGACGATGCGGCCTTGCGCGACTTGCGGCGCCGCCTCGACGCCCTGACCATGGAGGCGAGTCCGTTTGCGGGCAAGGCGGGCGGCGTGCGCCAGCCCATCTGGGTCAAGCCGGAGCTGGTGGCCGAGGTCGGCTTTGCGCAATGGACCAGCGGCGGCGCCGTGCGCCACGCCGTGTTTCACGGCTTGCGTGCGGATAAACAGCCGGCCGCCATCGTGCGCGAGCGGCCACAGCGAATCGACAGGGAGAAGACGATGCCAAACCAATCCAAGCCGGACAGCGTCTTGCCGGCCAGTTTCAAGGTCAGCCATGCGGACAGGGTGATCGACAAGGACAGCGGCGCCAGGAAGATCGACCTGGTGCGCTACTACGCGCTGGTGGGCAAGCTGATGCTCGTGCATTTGCGGGGCCGGCCCGTGTCGCTGGTGCGCGCGCCGTCCGGCGTGGGCGGCGAGCTGTTTTTCCAGAAGCATGCGGACACGTCCACCATGCCCGGTGTCAAACAGCTCGATCCCGGCCTCGATCCCGAGCATGCCAGCATGCTGGAAGTGGCCAGCGTACAGGGCCTGTTGTCGGCGGCGCAGTGGAACGTGGTGGAATTTCATACGCAAAACGCACTGGCCAGCGCCTATGACACGCCGAACCGCCTGGTGTTCGATCTGGACCCGGGCAAGGGCGTGGCGTGGCCCGCCATCCGCGAAGCGGCCGTGCTGCTGCGCGCCTTCCTGACGGAACTGGGCTTGCCCGCCTGGCTGAAAACCAGCGGCGGCAAGGGCTTGCACGTGGTCGTGCCGATCCGCCCGAAACACGACTGGGATACCGTCAAGGCATTTTCGCAAGCCATCGTGGCGCACATGGCGCAGCTCATTCCCCAGCGTTTCGTCCTGAAAAGCGGACCGTCCAACCGGGTCGGCAAGATTTTCATCGATTATTTACGCAACGGCCGGGGCGCCACCACCGTATGCGCGTGGTCGGCCCGCACGCGTTCGGGGCTGGGCATTTCCGTGCCGCTGGCCTGGGAGGAGCTCGACAAGCTGAAGGCGGGCGACCAATGGAACGTGGGCAATGTCCACAGCCGTCTCGACGTGGGCAATGCGCCGTGGGACGGCTATGCGCGCAGCGCGAAAGGGCTCGATGCGGCGATGAAAAAGCTGGCCTTTACTCCTCCGGCTTGAAGGGCACGGTGGCGCGCGCCAGCTGCAGGGCTTCGTCGATGGCGGCGTTGAGTTGGGGAATCTCGACGGGTTTGGTCAGGTAGCGGAAAAAGCCCGCAGCCAGGCCATGCCGGATGTCGCCCTTCATGGCGTTGGCCGTCAGGGCGATGACGGGAATGTGCGCCGTGCGCGGATCGTTGCGCAGAATGCGTTGCGCCTGGTTGCCGTTCATGCCGGGCAGGTTGATATCCATCAGGATGACATCGGGTTGGCGTTCCAGCGCCAGCGCGATGCCCTGGCGCGCATCGGTGGCCGAGATCATGCGCAGATGCGGCAGGAAGCTGACGATGTCTTCCACCAGGCGCAGGCTGGCCGGATTATCTTCCACGTACAGCAGCAGGGCCTGGCCGCTGGCGTCGTCCCCGGCGTTGCCGGCAGGCTCTGATAGCCCCTCCGTGTCCAGCGGCATGCTCTCGGGCGGCGCGGCCATGGTGTCGAGTTCGATCCAGAACACGCTGCCCTCGCCAAGGCAGCTGTGCACGCCCATGCGTCCGCCCATCAGTTCGACCAGGCGCTTGGTGACGACCAGGCCGATGCCCGTGCCTTCTTCGCTGCCGGCCTCCTGCCCCAGGCGGTTAAACGGCTGGAACAGTTCGGCCATCTGCGCGTCGTCCAGCCCCTTGCCCGTGTCGCGGATGGCGATGCGCACGCACAGCGCATCGGGCTGCGAAATTTCCAGCTCCACCTTGCCGGCCGGACGGTTGTACTTGATGGCATTCGACAGCAGGTTCAGCAGCACTTGCTTGAGGCGCGTATGGTCGGCCCTGAGCGTCAGCGCTTCGCAGGCGGGAAAGATCAGGTGGATCTGGCGCTGCTGCGCCTGTTCTTCCACCATCACGCGCACTTCCTCGATCAGCGCGGGCAGCGTCACCGCTTCCATCGACAGGCTCAGGCTGCCTGATTCGATCTTCGCCAGGTCGAGGATTTCATTGATCAGGGTGAGCAGGTGGCGCCCCGAGGTGACGATGTTTTGCACGAAGGTGCGTTTTTGCAGCACGGTGGCGGGCAAGGCTTCGTTGGCCAGCAGCTGGGCAAAGCCGAGGATGGCATTCAGCGGCGTGCGCAGCTCGTGCGACATGCTGGTGAGAAAACGGTCCTTCGCCTGGCTGGCCCGTTCGAGTTCGACTTTCTGCTCGTTGAGCGTGCGTTCGATGCGCTTGCGCTCGGAGATGTCGCGGATGGCCGACGACACGAGCACGCCTTCGTCTGTTTCCAGCGGCGACAGGCTGATTTCGACGGGAAATTCGGTACCGTCGCGGCGCAAGCCGTACAGTTCCAGCCCTGCGCCCATGGAGCGGGCGCGCGGCGCCGTGGAAAACGCATGGCGGTGGCGCGGATGGTCCATCGCGTAGCGGGCCGGGATCAGCACTTCCACATTGCGCCCGAGCAACTCCGCGCGCGAGTAGCCGAACAGGCGTTCCGTCTGCGAGTTGACGAGCACGATCTCGCCATCGCCGTTGACGATGACGATGGCGTCCGGCGCCGATTCGAGCAGGCCGCGGAACTTCTGCTCGGCGCGCCGGCGGTCGCTGACGTCGCGGATGGCGCTGATGACGAAGGTGCCGATCTCCGTCTGGATGGGCGACAGGCTGATTTCGACGGGAAACTCGATGTTGTCCTTGCGTAAGCCCAGCAACTCCAGGTCGGCGCCCATGGTGCGCGTGCGGGGCTGATCGAAATAGCGCGCGCGGTGCGCCACGTGCGAATGGCGCAGGCGTTGCGGCAGCAGACTATCGATTTGTCTGCCGTTCAATTCGCCTTCCGCGTAGCCGAACAGACGCTGCGCCTGCTGGTTGGCCAGCACGATGGCGCCCGTGGCATTGACCATGATGACGCTGTCCGGCGTCGATTCGAACAGCACGCGGTAGCGCACCTCGACGAACTGGGCGTCGCGCGCCGCCTTCAGCAAGGTCGTGTCCTTCATGGTGGAAATCAGGTAGCGGGGGGCATCCGCCCCGGCCTGTGCCACCTGGCACGCGACATCGACGTGGATGAGTTCGCCATCCTTGCGCCGCCGCAGCGATTCGCGGTCGTAGCTGCCATGCAGGGTCAGCTGTTCGTCGATCAGCGCCGCCGCCTCGGCTTGTCCGGGCAAGGAGATCAGTTCCCACAGCGTGCGGCCCAGCGCTTCGTCGGTGGCATAGCCGAAGATGCGCTGGGCACCCACCGTCCAGCGCACGACGGCGTGCTCTTCGTTCGTGATGACAACGCCGCCAGGGGCGCCGCTGAGGATAAGCTGATCTAACTCGGCATCCATTTTTTCCCGCACGCATGACAGGGCTTGCCGGTTGGCAGGCCTGTGCATAACGTAGCGAGAAGCTTGATCAAAGTCAATGCATTTATAGTATTGACTATTCTCGGTGGCGTGGGGCGTGCCTCAGGCCGCCTTGCGCCTGGCGGACGCCGTTTTGCGCGCAGGGGACGCGGCCGTCCGCTTGCGGACCGGCGCCGCGGACGCCTTCTTGCCCAGGCTTTGCTGCAGCAGGGCGACCAGGTCGATCACATTGCTGTCGTGTTCCTCTTCCGGTTCTGGGGCGGGCGGCGTGATGGTCTTGGTCTGTTTCGCCTTGATTTTCTTCTTGACCAGTGCCAGCACGTCTTCGCGGTAGCTGTCGTGGTATTGCTCCGGTTCCCACGCTTCGCTCATGCCTTCCACGAGCGACAGGGCCATTTTGAGTTCCTTGTCGGAAATGCCGGCCGCCTTCAGGGTACTGGCAGGCAAGTCCAGGTCGTCCGTGGGCCGGAGCTCATCGGCGTAGCGCAGGGTGTTGAGCACGATGGCGTCGCCCACGCAGACGAGCGCGCACAAATGCTGCTTGGTGCGCATGACTACGCTGGCGATACCCACTTTATTGGCTTTGCGCAAGGTTTCGCGCAGCAGCGCATAGACTTTCTCGCCGCCCTTGGCGGGCAGCAGGTAATACGGGTGCTCGTAAAAGGTCAGCGGCACCTCCGCCGCATCGACAAAGGTCAAAATATCGATGGTTTGCGTGGCCGTCACGTTCGCCTGCCTTAAATCCTCGTCGGACAGTACCACGTACTCGTCCGTCTTGTATTCATAGCCCTTGACGATGTCGTCCCACTCGACTTCCTTGCCCGTCTGCTTGTTGTAGCGCTTGTAGCCGATGGGGGCGAAGTCGCGCCGGTCCAGCATGGACAAGTCCAGTTCGTGGTCGAGGCTGGCAGAAATCAGCTCGACGGGAATGTGCACGAGCCCGAAGCTGATGGCGCCTTTCCAGAGTGCGCGCGCCATCGGCTAGTCTCCCACCGTGCCGGTGACGGGCAGGACAATGCCGCTGATGTAGCTGGAACAGGCGGGAGAGGCCAGGAAGACATAGGCGGGCGACAGTTCTTCCGGCTGGGCCGGGCGGCGCATGTCCGTGTCCTGGCCGAATTTCTCGATCTCCTCGGGCGACTTGTCGGTCGGATTGAGCGGCGTCCAGACGGGGCCGGGTGCGATGGCGTTCACGCGGATGCCCTTGTCGAGCAGGTTGCCGGCCAGCGCCATGGTAAACGCATGGATGGCGCCCTTGGTGGTGGAATAGTCGAGCAGGTGCTTGGAACCCTGCAAACCCGTCACGGAACCCGTGTTGATGATGGACGCGCCCCGCTGCAAGTGGGGCAGCACGGCCTTGGCCATGTGAAAATAACCGTAGACATTGGTTTTCATGGTCAGGTCGAAGCGTTCTTCGCTCAGGTCCAGCAAGGATTCGGCGTGTTCCTGGAAGGCGGCGTTGTTGACCAGCACATCGATGTGCGTGAACCTCTCCAGCACCTGGCTGACGGCTTGCTGGCAAAAGCCCTGGTCGCGCACGTCGCCGGGGATCAAAAGGCAGCTTTGGCCTTCCGCTTCCACGTAGCGCTTCGTTTCGTTGGCGTCCGCGTGTTCGTTCAGGTAAATGATGGCGACATCAGCGCCTTCGCGCGCATACAGCACGGCCACGGCGCGGCCGATGCCCGAATCGCCGCCCGTGATGATGGCCACCATGCCGGCCAGCTTGCCGCTGCCGCAGTAATCGGGCGCCAGGAAGCGCGGTTTTAACTGCATTTGCCCCTCGATGCCCGGTTTGTCCAGGTGCTGGGC
>NZ_PDZN01000026.1:0-103308 GCF_002735765.1 Janthinobacterium sp. BJB304 | reverse complement strand
GGCCCCGCCCGTGGAATTGAATGGCGTGGTACAGCGCAGCAGCGGCCGCTCTACCGTCTGGCTGAACCAGGAAACGCAAAACGAACCGCACAACCGCCTTGCGCGCGAGAAGTCCGGCACGCCCGGCGCCCTGACCTTGCGCCTGTCGAACGGCCAGGTGGTGCTGCTGAAGCCCGGCCAGCGCTACGACCCGGCCAGCGGCACGGTCACCGAGGCGCAGCCATGACGCCGCGCCAGGCGCATCGCCAACCCCGTCGCCAGCGCGGCGCCGCCCTGTTGCTGCTGGTGGCCGTGCTGGGCCTGGGCGCGGCCAGCCTGCTGATCGGCGCCTTCGGGCGCAACACGGGCGAGGCCGAACGCCAGCAGCGCACCCTGGCCACCCTGGCGCAGGCGCGCGACGCCTTGCTGGGCTTTGCGGCGGCCAATGGCCGCCTGCCCCGCCCTGCCGCGTCCGCCCTCGACGGGCGCGAGCGCCCCGCCGACTGCGCCGGCGACGCCGAGTGCAGCGGCTTTTTGCCGTGGGTGGCGCTGGGCGTGGACGGCGTCGACGCCTGGGGCAAGCTGCTGCGCTACAGCGTCACGCCGGAAATGGCGCGCGCCCCCATCGTCTCGTTTTCCGCTGTCGCCAACAGAGTCGTGCTCACGCGCGACGGGCGCGGCGCATTCGCCTTCGTGGCGGGCCAGGACCAGTGCGACGTCAGCGCGCAATGCCTGCCCGCCGTGCTGTTCTCGCAAGGCAAGAATCACTACGGCACGGCCGCCAGCGGCGTACCGCAGATCAATACGGCACGCGGCAATATCGACGAAGCCGCCAACGACGGCGCCAGCCGCCGCTTCATTAACCGCCCCGCCACCGAGCTTGCCACGCCGCCCGGTGGCGCCTTTGACGACATGCTCACCTGGATTACCTTGCCCACCCTGTATCAACGCATGCGCGCCGCGCGCAACCTGCCATGAGCGCCCTCCATGCGCGCCGCCAGGGCGGCTTTTCCCTGATCGAGATCGCCATCGTGCTCGTCATCGTCGGCCTGATGATCGGCGGCCTGGTCACGCCCTTGACGGTGCAGCTGGAACAGCGCAAGGTGGCCGAGACGCAACAGGCGCTCAATGAAGCGAAGGAAGCGCTGACGGGCTACGCGCTGCGCTACGGCTACCTGCCGTGTCCCGCCATCTCCGCCGGCAATGGCCTGGAAGACCGGCGCGGCGCCCGCTGCACGGGCGAAAAACGTGCGGGCTTCCTGCCCTGGGCCACCCTGGGGCTGCGCCAAGGCGACAGCTGGAACAATCTGTTCCGCTACAGCGTGACGCCCGCCTTCAGCGACAGCGAGCAGCAATTCAACCTGGGCACGCCGCGCGACATCAGCATCGTCACGCGCAATGGCGGCGCGCTGCTGCAGGCGACGGCATTAAGGGACATCCCCGCCATGATCATGTCCCACGGCAAGAACGGCTTTGGCGCCACGGGCGTGCAGGGCCAGCGCCAGGCT
Source organism: Janthinobacterium sp. BJB304 (assembly GCF_002735765.1). Lineage (NCBI taxonomy): Bacteria > Pseudomonadati > Pseudomonadota > Betaproteobacteria > Burkholderiales > Oxalobacteraceae > Janthinobacterium > Janthinobacterium sp. BJB304. The sequence goes on along the minus strand of NZ_PDZN01000026.1, from coordinate 101,821 downwards.
GTTCCTTTCGGCAACAATGTCGACGAGCGCAACAATGCATCGAACGCCACCACTGTCATCAGCCGCGCCGCCAGCGGCCCGCAGCAGCCCGGCGGCGAATTCGACGATATCGTCGTCTGGCTGTCGCCGAACATCCTGTTCAACCGCATGGTGGCGGCGCAAAGGCTGCCCCGCTGATGCCGATGCTCTGGCCCGCCCTCACCATCGCCCGCTACACGCTGCTCGAAGCGCTGCGCAGCCGCCTGCCGTGGCTGTTCGTGCTGGCCGCCTGCGCCGCCGCCGGCCTGGCCGGCTTCCTGCAGCAACTGGCGCTGACGGAAAGCGGCGCCGTGCAGGCGGCGCTGCTCGCGGCCGCCTTGCGCCTGGCCAGCGTCTTCCTGCTGGCCACGTTCATCATCACCAGCATGGCGCGCGAAGCGGCCGACCGGGCCCTCGAGCTGCTGCTGGCCTTGCCCATGCCGCGCGCAGCCTACCTGCTGGGCAAATTGCTGGGCTACGGGGCGCTGGCGGCAGCGCCCGCCGTGCTATTCGGCTTGCTGATGGCGCTGTTCGCCGCGCCCGCGCAAAGCGCGCTGTGGGCGCTGTCCTTGCTGGGAGAATTGTGGATCGTCGCCGCCTTCAGCCTGCTGTGCGCGGCCAGCCTGCAGCAGGCCCTGCCCGCGCTGGCCGCGACTAGCGCTTTCTATGTGCTGGCGCGCATGCTGGGCAGCCTGCAGCTACTCGCGCACGGCCCGCAGGCGGGCGACTCCCTGGTGCAACGGGCCACGGCAGGCGCCATCGACGTGCTGGCCCTGCTCTTGCCCCGCCTCGACGCCTTTGCGCGCACGGAGTGGCTGCTATACGCCACCGGCGACTGGCAAGCCCTGGCCAATGTGGCGGCGCAAACGGCCATCTATGTGGCCTTGCTGGCCAGTTGCGCGCTGTGCGACTTTTACCGCAGGAACATCTGATGGCCGCCGCCCAGCGTCCGTGGTCGAGCGTGCCGCGCCCCCTGTGCTGGCTGCTGGCGGCCTGCTTGCTGCTGCAGCTGGGCTGGCGCCTGGCGCAGCAGCAGGCACCGCCACAGGCGCGGCCCCTGCCTGCCGCGCCGTCGGCAGCCGTGGCACGCCTGGCCAGCCTGGGCGAGCCGCTGGCCATGGCCAAGGCCATGCTGCTGTACCTGCAATCGTTCGAAGACCAGCCCGGCGTCAGCCTGCCGTGGCGCAAGCTCGACTATGACCGCCTGGCCGGCTGGCTGGAGACGGCGCAAACACTCGACCCGCGCAGCCGCTACGCGCTGGTGGCCGCCAGCGAAGTGTACGCGGGCGTGGCCGATCCGCAGCGCGCGCGGCGCATGCTCGATTTTGTCGCCGCCAGCTTCGCCGCCGACCCGCAGCACCGCTGGCCCGCCATGGCGCAGGCGGCGCTGGTGGCCAAACACCAGTTGCACGACCTGCCGCTGGCGCTCGCCTATGCACGCGACCTGCGCCGGCTGGCGACGGGGCCGCAAGTGCCAGCCTGGGTGCGCGAAATGGAAGCGTTCATCCTGGAAGACATGGACCAGCTCGACAGTGCCCGCCTGGTGATCGGCGGCCTGATCGCCAGCGGCCAGATCAGCGACCCGCACGAACTCGCTTTTCTCGCGCGCAAGCTCGATGCACTGGCCGACAAGAAAAAGGCGGCGCCATGAGCGGCCGTCCGACATGCCGTGCGCGCGCGGCGCCATTTGCAGTAAACTGCCATCCCAAGCACCAGCACTTTTTCCAAGGAAATCCCATGCTCCCACGCCGCCAGCACGGCTTTACGCTCGTAGAAATCGCCATCGTCTTGGTCATCATCGGCTTGCTGCTCGGCGGCGTGCTCAAGGGACAAGGCTTGATCGACAGCGCCAAGGTGAAAAACATCATCCAGCAGTCGAATGCGCTGACGGCCGCCGTCAACGCCTACCAGGACAAGTTCCGCGCCCTGCCCGGCGACGATATCCAGGGCACCGTGCACGTACCCAATTCGGCCGGCAACGGCAATGGCGACGGCCAGATCGGCGACGGCCAGCCGCGCGAATTCACGCTGGCGCCGCAGCACCTGGCACTGGGCGGCTTCATTACCGGCTCGTTCAACGGCACCTCGCAATTCATGACCAGCGCCCAGGGCGGCGCCGTCTACCTGTACAACGATGAAGTGGGCGGTCGGGCCGGCAACGGCATTCGTTTCGACAACCTGCCCGAAGGCTACGCCGAGCAGATCGACAGCAAACTCGACGATGGCGTGGCCAGCACGGGCAGCGTCCGGGCGAACATGCCCTATGGCAATACCGGTGCTATCATCCCCCGCACCGCCGTCTTTTTCTGAGCCGCCACTCACTATCGAAGGAATACCATGTCCCTGCACCGCCAACTCATCGTCTCCCTGGCCGCCGCCTGCGCCTTGCTGGCCGGCGGCGCGCACGCCCAATACGTGGGGCCGTCGGCCGGCCCGGCCGCGCCCGGCAATGTGGCCGCCATCCTGAAAAATCCCGTCGACGACCAGGCCGTCGTGCTGCGCGGCAACCTGCTGCGCAAAGTGGGCAACGAGAAATACACGTTTTCCGACGGCACGGCGGAAATCCGCGTGGACATCGACGACAAGGTCTTCATGAACCGCAAGATCGACGCCAGGACCCGGGTGGAAATTCGCGGCGAAGTGGAAAAGGATTTCATGGAAAGCCCGGAAATCGATGTCGACGTGCTGACCGTGGTCCCCTAAGTTTCCCTGCCCTCCCGCCGCCACGGCGGGAGGGGCGTCACCTCCCTTCTGTATGCCTTGCGCAACCTTTTTTCCATCCAAGAAACTAGGCTTGTCAGAACAATCAATTTCGTCTAGCATCTTTTCATTCAAGGTCAGCCAGCGCCAGCGTGAGCCTGCCTGTCGACTCATCCATTCTGGGAGCTTTCCGGGTGCAAGATTTGCCTTCGATACGCTCAAGAATTTCATGGCTGGTGCTCGCCTGGGTCATTCCGACGGCCCTCGTGTTTCTCCTGCTCGTGGCGCAAAGCTACACGCGCGAACGCGACCATGTCGTCAGCGAAACGGCACAGGCGGCGCGCGCCGTCTCCGCCGCCATCGAACGCGACTTGAGCGGCGCCCAGATGGCCGCAAGCCTGCTGGCCGCCTCGCCCGCCCTGCAAGACGACGATATCGGCGCCCTGCGCACGCTGGCCGGCAGCCTGCTGCAGCCGGGCCTGGCCGTCAGCGCCTTCATCGTCTCCGACGCCAAGGGACGCCAGCTCATCAATACATCGCTGCCCGCCGGCCAGACACCGCCCCCTTTGCCGCAAAAATGGGCCGCCAGCATGGACCGCGCGCGCGACTACGGCAAGCCACGGCTGACCAGTTTGCTGACGTCGCCGGACGAGGTGCCGCGGCTGGCCCTGAACCAACGCTTGCCGCGTAACAAGGGACCCGCCTATGTGCTGACGGCGCTGTACCCGCCCGACTACCTGCCCTTGCTGCTGCGCGAGCTGCACCTGCCGGCCTACCTGGGCGCGGCCATCGTCAACGCCGACGGCATCAACGTGGCGCGCACCTTGGCGCCGCAGCGCTATGTGGGCCAGCGCAGCCCGGCCCCCCTGCTGGAGCAGATACGCCAGCAGCGCGAAGGCGTGCTGCGCCACGCCACCCTGGAAGGCATCGACGTGTATACGGGCTTTCGCCGCGCGCCGGACGACGCCTGGACGGTGGCCGTCACCATCCGCACCAGCACGGTGGCCGAAGCCCTGCTGCGCTCCGTCGTCACGGGTTCCCTCATCCTGGCCCTGCTGCTGGGCGCCGGCTTTGCCCTGGCCTGGCGCGTGGGCGGCCGCCTGGCCAGCACCCTGCAGGAACTGACCGTGCAGATCCATGCGCTGGCGCAAGGCAAGCCCCTGCTCTCGCACCGGCACACGGACCGCGAATCGGCCGACATGGCAGCCGCGCTGGGCGCGCTGGAACGCGACTTGCGGCGCCACCGCACACAGCTCGAAAGCCTGGTGAGCGAGCGCACCCTGGCCCTGGAAAAATCCACGCGCCTGCTGGAAACCGTCTACGCGACGGCTCCCATCGGCATGCTGTTCGTGGGACTGGACTTGCGCGTCGTCATGATCAACCAGTACCTGGCCGCCATCCACGGGGCCAGCGTGGCGCAGCATCTGGGCCGTCCCGTGGGCGCCATGCTGTTCGACGACGCCGTGCGCATGGAGGTGGAACGCTGCGTGCGCCAGGTGCTCGAGACGGGATCGCCCATCGTCGACCTCGAATTGCAGGGTCATGGCGGGCGGCAGCGCGAGCAGCTGAGTCACTGGATCGTCTCGTATCACCCGATTTTCGGCCCCGAGCAGCAGTTGCTGGGCGTGTCGGGCCTGTGGCTCGACATTAGCGAGCGCAAGCGCAGCGAAGCGGAATTCCGCCGCTCGAAACACCTGTTCGGCACCATTATCGAAAACATCCCGGCCATGGTCTTCGTCAAGCGCGCCGACAAGCTGAGCTTTGAAATGGTCAACCGCCACGCGGAACTGACCCTGGGACGCTCGCGCGAGCAATTGCTGGGCAAGACCGACCACGACTTCTTCCCGCCGCCGCAGGCGGCCGCCTTCGTCAGCGCCGACCGCAAGCTGCTGGCCACGGGGCAGATGGTGGAAATCGAACAGGAGCCGATCAACACGGCCGACGGCACCACGCGCCACTTCACCACGCGCAAGGTGGTGCTGCGCGACGACGCGGGGCGCGCCAGCCACGTGCTGGGGGTGTCGATCGACATCACGGAACGCAAGCGCGCCACCGAGGTGCTGCACGCCACCACCTTGCGCCTGGAACAGAGCGAGCGCTTCATCCGCACCGTCACCGACAACCTGCCCGGCATGGTGTCGTACTGGGGTGCCGACTTGCGTTGCCGATTCGCAAATAATTTCTATAATGAATGGTTTGGCCGCAGCAGCGCCGAACTGGCCGGCATCCACATGAGCGAATTGCTGGGACAGGAACTGTTCGACGTGTATGCGCCCCACGTCGAGGGCGTGCTGGCGGGCCGGCCGCAAAGCTTCGAGCGCGACCTGCTCGACCCCACGGGACAGGTATGCCATACGTGGACCAATTACATCCCCGACGTCGACGACAGCGGCGGCGTGCGCGGCTTCTTCGTGCTGGCCTCGGACGTCTCCGAGCTCAAGCGCACGGAATTGCGCCTGCACGAACTCAACGAGCAGATGGTGCGCGCGCGCGACAAGGCCGAGGCGGCCAGCACGGCGAAGAGCGAATTCGTCGCCAACATGAGCCATGAAATCCGCACGCCGATGAACGCCATCATCGGCCTGGCGCGCCTGCTGGAAGAGTCGCCGCTGGAACGGCGCGAGCGCAGCTACGTCGGCAAGATCCAGATGGCCACGCAGTCGCTGCTCCATATCGTCAACGATGTGCTCGATTTTTCCAAGATCGAGGCGGGACAGATGGTGCTGGAACAGCGCCGCTTCCAGCTCGAACGCATGCTCGGCAGCGTCGGCGTGCTGCTGGCCAGCAGCGCCTGGGCGCGCGGCGTGGAGCCCGTGTTCGTGCTCGACCCGGGCGTGCCCGATGAACTGATCGGCGACGCCCTGCGCGTGGAACAGATCCTGATCAACCTGGTGGGCAACGCCGTCAAATTCACTTCGCATGGCGAAGTGGTGCTGGCCATCGACATGGCGGCCGAGGACGCGGCCAGCGTGACCCTGGAGTTTTCCGTGCGCGACACGGGCATCGGCATCGGCGCGGCCGAGCAGGAACGCATCTTCGACGCGTTTTCCCAGGGCGACAGCGGCACCAGCCGCAAATACGGCGGCACGGGACTGGGGCTGGCCATTTGCCGGCGCATGGTGGAATTGATGGGCGGCCAGCTCAGCGTGAAAAGCGCGCTGGGCCAGGGTTCCGACTTCCGCTTCCGCTGCCGCTTCGGCAAGGCGGCGGCGCCGCACGAGCCGCGCCGCAAGGGCGCGCCCAGGGCCCTGTCGCTGCTGATCATCGACGACAACGCCAGCGTGCGCGCCATGCTGGAAGACTGGTGCGCGGCGCAGGGCTGGCACAGCCGCAGCGCCGACAGCGGCGCGGCCGGCCTGGCCTTGCTGCGCCAGGCCGGTGGCCCGGACGGCTTGCCGCCGGCAGACCTGGTGCTGCTCGACGCGGCCATGCCAAGCATGGATGGCATTTCCATGCTCACCGAGGCGCGCGCCGACGAACACCTGGCGCTGCCGCCCGTGATCATGCTGGTGGCCGACCAGGACAGCGAAAACCTCGAACGCCTGGCCGACAGCCTGATGCTGGCCGGCATCGTCTCGAAACCGGCCACCCCGGCACGCCTGCTGGCGGCCGTGACGGCCGTGCGCGAAGGCCGCAGCGCGCCTTCCGCGCTGCCCGTTTCCACGCCCTTGTCGGGCTTGCTGGAAGGCATGCGCGTCCTGCTGGTGGAAGACAATGAAATCAACCAGGAAGTGGCGCAGTACATCCTGCTGCACTCGGGCGCGCGCGTGGCCGTGGCCGCCAACGGCAGGCTGGCCGTCGACTTGCTTGCCAGCACGCCGGACGCCTGGGACGTGGTGCTGATGGATTTGCAGATGCCCGTCATGAACGGCTACGACGCCACCCTGGCCATCCGCGCGCTGGGCTTGCCGGACCTGCCCATCGTCGCCATGACGGCCAATGCCATGGACGAGGACCGTCTGCGCGCCATCGCCAGCGGCATGAATGCGCATGTGGCCAAACCGATCGATGTCGACGACATGATCGAGACCCTGACCCGGCTGGTGCCGGCGCCGCCGGGTGCGGGCACTGGCGGCAGCGCCATGCCGGCCGCGAACGCCGTCGCGTGGATGGCCGATGTGCCGGCCACGGTGCCCGGCATCGACCTGGCGGCGGCCCTGCACCGCTTCGGCGGCGACTACGGCGCCTTCCTGGCCCTGCTCAAGCGCTTTGAAAATTCGCAAGGCGACGCCGTCGAGGACACGCGGCGCCTGCTGGCCGCCGGCCAGACGCGGCAGGCGGCGCAACTGCTGCACCGCGTGTGCGGCGTGGCGGCCAACCTGGGCGCCGCCCACGTCGCCAACCTGGCAGGCGAGGCGGAAAAAACGCTGAAAACGGCGCAATCGCACGCGACACCCGCCTTGCTGGGACAGCTGGAACTGGCGATGGCCGAAGTCATCGAGGCGGCGCGCACCCTGCCCTCGCCCCTGCGGCGCGGGAAGCCTGCACCCGCCGCACCCGGCAGCGCGCCGCCCGACCTGCGCGCCGGCCTGGCCGACTTGCTTGTCCTGATCCGCAACAATAACCTGAAGGCGCTGGCCCAATTCCACGCGCTGCACCCCGCCCTGCAACAATCAGACCGGGAAGCGGCCCTGGCGCTGGCCAACGCGATCGAAACCCTGAATTTTTCCGAAGCGGAAAAACTCGTGCTCGATCAGCTGAAACGAGAGGAAAACAAGTGAGCTGGACCAACCTTGCCATGAACGGGCGCATCCTCATCGTCGATGACGCCATGGAAAACATCCAGATCCTGCACCAGTTGCTGCGCGAGGAACACGACGTGCTGTTCGCCCTGAGCGGAGAGAAGGCGCTGGAGATTGCGCATAATCAACTGCCGGACCTGATCCTGCTCGACGCCGTCATGCCCGGCATGGATGGCTACGCCGTCTGCAATGCGCTGCGCGAATCGGCCATCCTGAGCGCCATTCCCGTCATTTTCGTCACGGCCCTGAACCAGCCCGAGGACGAGACGCGGGCGCTGGAAGCGGGCGCCGTCGATTTCATCACGAAACCGTTCAACGCAGCCGTCGTGCGGGCCCGCGTGCGCAGCCAGCTGACCATCAAGCGGCAGGCCGACGCCATGCGCGAGCTGTCGCTGACGGATACGCTGACGGGCGTGGCCAACCGGCGCAGCTTCAATGACACGATGGACAGCGAATGGCGGCGCTGCGCGCGCGACGGCGTGCCGATGGCCCTCATCATGGCCGATATCGACCACTTCAAGGATTACAACGACACGTATGGCCACCAGGCGGGCGACCTGTGCCTGCAGCAGGTGAGCGCCGCCCTGCGCCGCTGCGCCGTGCGCCCGCCCGACCTGCTGGCGCGCTACGGCGGCGAGGAATTCATCATCCTGCTGCCGCAGGAAACGCGCGACGGCGCCGAAGTGGTGGCCCAGCGCATCCTCGACGAAGTGCGCGCGCTGGAAATTGCCCACGCCAGATCGAGCGCCGGCCCGCACGTCACCGTCAGCCTGGGCGTGGCCAGCGTCATGCCCACGGAAGGCATGGACCCCAGCGCCCTGATCCGCGCCGCCGACGCCCTGCTGTACCGCGCCAAGCAGACGGGGCGGGACAGGTATTGCGCGTCGGAGGGGGAGTAAAGAGGGGCGCGCGCACCTGCGTCGGCTTACGCCCTGCGGGCTAAGCCGACCTACGCCGACCTGCGATGCGGGCTCAGCTTGCCGCTCAGGGATAGCAGCGCATCAGAAATTCCGCCACGCACACGGGTTTGGTGTCGCCTTCCCTCTCCATGGTCACGGCCCAGTTCACTTGCGCCCCTTCCGGCACATCCTCGACGGAGAGGATGTCGAGCCGCGCGCGCAGGCGGCTGCCGACGGGCACGGGCGCGGGGAAGCGCACTTTGTTCAGGCCATAGTTGATGGCCATGCGGATGCCGGCCATGTGCAGCGCACCCTGCAGCATGGCGGGCAACAGGGACAAGGTCAGAAAGCCGTGCGCCACGGTGCAGCCGTACGGCGACTCGCGCGCGCAGCGCTCGGCGTCCACATGGATCCACTGATGGTCGTCCGTGGCGTCGGCAAAGGTGTCGATGCGCTGCTGGGTGATGGTGAGCCAGTCGGAAACGGCCACGTGCTGACCCGCCAATGCCTGGAAACCGGCGATGCCGGCGATATCACGCATGGTGCTCTCCTGCCGGACGGCGCCCGAACATACCCATGCCTTCGACGGTGGTCACCACTTCGCCATGCTGGTTGCGCACGCTCCACACAGAAATGACGATGCCGCGGTCCGGCTTCGACGTCGACGGGCGCACTTCCTTGACCTGGTAGGTCAGCTGCAGGGTGTCGCCCGCGCGCACGGGTTTGAGCCAGCGGATGCTGTCCAGGCCGGGCGAGCCCATGCTGGACGAATGCTTGAGCAGGTTATCTACCACCAGGCGCATCATCATGCCGCAGGTATGCCAGCCGCTGGCGATGACGCCCTTGAAAATGGTCTTTTCCGCCGCAGCATGGTCGACGTGAAACGGCTGCGGGTCAAAATCCGTGGCGAAGGCGATGATTTCCTTTTCTGTCACGTGGCGCTGGCCCAGGTCGATTTCCAGGCCTAGCGTAAAGTCTTCGAAATACCAGTGTTTCGGGGCAATAGCGGTCGATGCGGTCATGCGGTCTCCGTCGGCAAGAAGCCCGGCTGGGCGATAAAGCGCTCGATGTGATGGTCCACGTCGCCCAGGGTCAGGGCGATCATGGAGAGGCGCTTGAAATGATGGGCGGCGGGCAATTCGTCCGTCACGCCCATGCCGCCATGCAATTGCACGGCTTGCTGGCCGACAAAGGTGGCGGCCAGGCCCACCCGCGCCTTGGCGGCGGACACGGTACGGCGGCGCTCAGACGCGTCCTCGCTATCGGCCTTGGCGGCGGCCAGCATGGCCATCGAACGGGCTTGCTCCAGGTGGATGAACATGTCGGCCATGCGGTGCTGCAGGGCCTGGAATTTGCCGATCGGTGCGCCAAACTGCTGGCGCGTCTTCAAGTAGTCGAGCGTGGCGGCAAAGATGGCGTCCATGGCGCCCACGGCTTCCGCGCACAGCAAGGCGGCGCCATAGTCGAGTGCGGCATCGAGCACGGGCCAGCACTGCCCCTTTTGTCCGACCAGCGCCTCATGCCCCAGCACCACTTGCACGAGGGTCACGGTGGCGGCGCGCTGGCCGTCGATGGTGCGGCAATCGCGCACGGAAACGCCGGGCGCGTCGACGGGCACGAGGAACAGCGAAATGCCCTCCGTCTCATCCTGGCCGCCGCCGCTGCGCGCCGACACGATCAGGGAATCCGCCTGGGCGCCATGGATGACGACGGTTTTCTCGCCGTCGAGCACGAAACCGTCGCCGCTGGCCGTGGCCGTCGTGGCGATATCGTGCAGGTCGTGGCGCGACTGGCGTTCACCGAGCGCGCACGCGAGCTTCAGGCTGCCGCTGGCGACCTGTTCCAGCACCGCATCATGGCCGCCCGCCAGGGTCAAGAAGCGCGCGCCCAGCACGGTGGCGAAATACGGTTCGACCACGAGGCCACGCCCCAGTTCCTGCATCACCAGCAGCATATCGACGGCCGTGCCGTCGAAACCGCCCGCGGCGGCCGGCAGCGGCAAGGCCGTCATGCCCAGCTCGGCCAGAGTGGCCCAGGCGGCATCGGACGTACCGGTGGCGGAATGGATGATGGTTTGCCGCGTCTCAAACGGGTAATCCTTGTCGACCCAGCGCCGGAGCGCGTCGGCGAATTGCTGCTGTTCCTGATTAAAATGGAAGTCCATGTCGTCTCCTTCTGGCTTACAGGCCCAGGATCATCTGCGTGATGATGTTTTTCTGGATTTCATTCGAGCCGCCATAGATCGATGTCTTGCGGTAATTGAAGTAATACGCGGCCAGCGGTGCGGCCAGGTCGTCGCCAGCGCTGCTGTGCGGCGCCCCGCCGTCAAGAAATGCCGGGTCGAATGGCAAGGCTTGCGGGCCGATGGCTTCGACCATCAGTTCCGTCAGTTGCTGCTGCAGTTCCGAGCCGCGCACCTTCAGCATCGACGCCTGCGGTCCCGGCCCCTTGCCCTCTTCGCTGATGACGCGCAAGACCGTCATTTCCAGCGCCATCAATTCGATTTCCAGGGTAGCGACCTTGGCGGCAAACGCGGGATCGTGCAGCAGCGGCGCGCCGCGCTTGGTTTGCTGCATGGCCAGCTGCTTGAGGAAAGTCAATTCGCGCTTCGAGCGGCCCACGGCGGCGATGCCCGTGCGCTCGTGCCCCAGCAGATACTTGGCGTAGGTCCAGCCCTTGTTTTCCTGGCCGACCAGATTGCTGACGGGCACGCGCACATTGTCAAAAAAGACTTCGTTCACTTCGTGCTCTTCGTCGAGCATGATGATGGGGCGCACGGTGATGCCCGGCGTTTTCATGTCGATCAGCAAGAAACTGATGCCTTCCTGCTTGCGCACCGTGCTATCCGTGCGCACCAGGCAAAAGATCATGTCCGCATGCTGGCCCAGGGTGGTCCAGGTTTTCTGGCCATTGACGACGTAATGGTCGCCGTCGCGCTCGGCCGTGGTTTTCAGCGAGGCGAGGTCGGAACCGGCACCGGGCTCCGAATAGCCCTGGCACCACCAGTCGTCGCAATTCAAAATGCGCGGCAGATAATATGCCTTTTGTTCGGCGTTGGCGAAGGCCATGATGACGGGCGCCACCATGTTGATGCCGAACGGCAAAATCGGGGGCGTGGCGGCGCGCGCGCACTCGTCTTCCCAGATATGGCGCTGCACGGACGTCCAGCCCGTGCCGCCGTATTCGACGGGCCAGGCCGGCGCGGCCCAGCCTTGTTGCGCGACAATCTTGTGCCAGCGCACATAGTCGTCCTTGACCAAGCGCAAATGCTGGCGCACCTTGCGTTGCAAGTCCGCCGGCAGATGGGTGTCGAGGAAGGCGCGCACCGTGTCGCGGAACGCCGTCTCCCCGGCCGTGTAATGCAAGTCCATGTCTGTCTCCTTGTTCTTATGAGTTGCCGTGATGCCTGCACGCAAGGAAGCTCAGCGCACAAAAAAGCACGACCGTTCTCAATGATTGTACAACAGATTGGGAGGCGCGCCAGCCCTTTTACACAGGCCGGCTCCGGGTGGCATTGGCCCGCTGGCGGCGCGAAGCCGGCGTTGGCATCTCGTCTATGTGTGCGACAGAATATTGATGAGCTTGCCGAAAGGGTCGCGCACGAAAAAGCGCCTGACGCCCCAGGGCTCATCGCTCAGCCCATACTCGATGGCAAACCCTGCGGCAACCATGCGTGCAAATGCGGTATCGACGTCATCGACTTCAATCGACAGGTCTGGCACGGCCGTGTTCGAGCCGCCTTGCTTGGCGAAGCTCACTTGAACACTCATCTCGGTTTGCGCACCATACGTCATGATCCAGCCGTGGTCCATCAGCAGGCTCAGGCCCAGCACCTCCTCGTAAAACCTCCGCGCCAGGCCCGGATCCGACACGGGGACATTGGCAACGATACGCTTGACTTGCATATTTTTCCTCCGTGTTAATGATTGAACCATTCAAAGCTCACCCCTGCCATTCCACATCCACAACCGCACCCAGAAGTGGTGGCGAATCGAATTGAAATTCATTCCATGGCAGATAGCCAATTCCACCACCTGCCGATAGTAGGCAGCCAACTCGCTCTCTCGTCCGCCAAGTTCGGACGTAAGTACCATGGATGGTTCAGACCGTGGAAATGAAGGCGGCTGAAGGCACTGTGTACATGTTGACGTGTCCACGCCTGCATGTCTGTCCGGACCGAAATAGAACTCTTTCTTCAAGAGAAAGCAAAGCTCTACATTCAGCAACGAAACTGGTTTGGCTTCAGTCATCCAAGGTTTCATATGGTTGCAATAAAATTAATCTCAAGGGTTCTACGGAAAGGTCCGCTTCTGATGAGATTGCCACTTTTCACGATTACCTCTTTAGTAACAGCCCACGTAGAAGCAAATCCAATGCCGCAACTCCTTTTATCAAGCGCGCATTGCCTTCGTCACCGTCGGCGATCCAGAACGCCGCTTCTGCGAGACTGCCGTAGATCATCGAAGCCAGTGCCTCTGGGCAAGTGTCGGCCACGATGCCTTGATGAATCAGCTCGCGGATAAGCCCTTGCATCGACTCGAGGCAATGACGCTGCGAGTCCGGTGAAGCGCCTCCCAGCACCGCCCTGGCATCGCGTAAAACGATGCGCTGAATTTCCGGCTCCAAGGCCATCTCCAGATAGGCACGGCAGCGATGGCGAAAGCCTTCCCACAGATCGCCAGCGCTGTCGGAGATGCTTTGCAGGCGACCATCCATTTCCGCGTCGATCTGCTCTACCACCGCCAGCAGCAAGCCCTTCTTATCGCCGAAGTGATGATACAGCGCACCACGCGTCAGTCCTGCCTGCGCGGTGAGGTCGTCCATTGACGTATCGGCATAACCGCGCTCGCTGAACACTGTGCGGGCGGTAGCCAGCAACGATGCCCGGGTTTCTTCCATCTCCACACGCGTGCGGCGAACCATTGCTTTCTCCTTACATACATAACGTATGATTGTTTACATACAGTGCGTATGAATATATACTATTCATACGCGATGTATGTATTATCACTGGGACGCGTCTCCGCTGCAAGCATCGCATGCAGGGACCGATATCGATCCCCTTTGGCATCCGCTGCCACTGCATAGCAGCGGTCCGACGCCGCCTTTACCGGCACAAGCCGTTTATCGAATGATCAAATGAAGGATATGCACCATGAGTACGTCCCCCTACGCTGCCGCAGAAACGGCTGTCCGCCACCCGTGGCTGGCGGTCAGCGCTGTCGGCATGGCCACCTTTTCGGTCGTGACGACGGAAATGCTGCCGGTCGGCCTGTTGACGCCGATCGCTGACACCCTGGGCACCGCCACCGGAACCGCCGGGCTGATGATCTCGCTGCCGGCATTGCTGGCGGCCTTGTTCGCGCCGCTGGTCGTGATCGTCTCGGGAAACCTGGACCGGCGCACAATTCTCTGTGGCTTGCTCACTCTATTGTTGCTCGCAAACATAGCCTCGGCTCTGGCGCAGAACATGGCGTGGATGCTGGCGGCACGTGTTCTCGTCGGTTTTTGCATGGGCGGAATCCGGGCCATCGCCGGCGGTCTGGCGTCCCGGCTTGTTCCTGCCCGCTCGATCGGCCTGGCAACGTCGATTATCTTCGGTGGCGTGGCGGCCGCTTCCGTGCTGGGTGTGCCGCTAGGCGCACAAATCGGCGACGTTGCAGGATGGCGCTGGGCCTTCGGCGCCATGGCGCTGTTCAGCGGCCTGGTACTGGTGCTGCATCTGGCTGTCATTCCCGCCCTGCCCGCTGCCGGTTCGACGACCTTGCGCCAATTCGGCAAACAGCTGCACAACCGGCAGTTGCAGGCGGGGCTGCTCCTGACCCTGTTGCTTGTAACCAGCCATTTCACGGCCTTTACCTTCGTGCGCCCGCTGCTGCTGTCGATATCGGGGTTTAATGCGCAATGGCTGGGCACACTGCTGTTTTCCTATGGCTTCGCGGGCATCATTGGCAACTTCCTGGCCGGCGGCGTTGCGGCGCGGCGCGCAGCGCCAACCATCCTAGCCATCGCGGGCGGCCTGCTGCTCACGCCACTGCTGTTTCTGGCTGTCGGCGACTCCAGCATCGCTGGCGGCGTGGTCTTGCTGGCTTGGGGACTGGCCTACGGCGGCGTATCGGTCGGCCTGATGACCTTGATGCTGAAGGCGGCGCCCGGGGCCGTGGAGATCGTCGCCGCGCTGTATGTGGGAGTCTTCAATATCGGCATTGCGCTCGGGGCGTGGGCCGGCGGTCAAGCCGTGGACAGGCTGGGCCTCTCGGCCAACCTCTGGCTTGCCGCAGGTTTCGCCGCTGCTGCTTTGCTGCTGGCTTTTGGCATCAACTTTGTTAATGCCAACAAACAACTTGGCCCTGCACGAGATTGACTCTTGCCGCCATCAGCCATACAAATGCAGCAACACCTGCACGGCGACGATCTTGACGATGGTCATGCTGGGGAAAATCATCGCGTAGCCGAGGTTCGGGCGGTCCGACCTGGCCAGTCGGTTGGCGAACACCAGCACGGCCGGGTTGCCCGTGGCGCCGGCCGCGATACCGAGCAATTCGGGAAACGGCAGGCGCAGGAAGACCTTGCCCAAAATCACCACGAGGGCCACCACCACCAGCACCGTGACGGCCCCGAGCGCCAGCATGGGCAAGCCGTCGGCGCCCACCTGCTGCACGAAAGGCAAACCGGACGCCATGCCGACGGAGGCGAGGAAAATCGTCAAGCCATAGTTGCGCATGACCAGGTTGGCCGACAGGGGCAGGCGCCAGCTGATCTTGCCCACCCTGCCCAGCCGTCCCAGGATCAGCGCCATCACCAGCGGACCGCCGGCCAGGCCCAGGCTGAACGAGCCTATCCACGGCAAGGGGATGGGCACCAGGCCCAGCAGCACACCCAGCACCATGCCCATGCCCAGCGACACATAGCTGAACTCGGCCGTGGCCGTGATGGAATTGCCGAACAGCTTGCGCACGTCGGCCGCATGTTTGGCCGGCGCAATGGCCATCACGCGGTCGCCAAATTCCAGGGTCAGGAAGGGATGGGGCAAAATCATGGCGTCGCCACGCCGGATGAAGGCGATCTGCAGCGGGAAGTCTTTTGCCAGGTTCAGCTCGCCCAGGGGCACGCCGACGATTTCCGCGTCTGACACGAACACTTCCGTGCCGTCGAACGCGCTGCGGTCCTTCATCAGCCGGCCCGGGTCCAGGTGGCCCAGCGCCGTGCGCGCCGCTTCCACGCCCGCCACCGTGCCCGACACCATCAGCGCGTCGCCCACGCCGAGCACCAGCGAGGGATCGGGCAAGCGGTTCTGGTGACCCTGGCGCACGCCGATCACTTGCACGCCGGCCAGCGGACCGTCGGCCAGTTCGGACAGGGCCGCGCCCGCCAGTTTCGCTTCGTCGATGGTAATTTCCGACACGACGATGGGCGCCGGCGGCGGCGTCAGCACGGGTTTCAGGATGCGCCCGGCCAGGTACAGGCCCAGCATGGGGCCGACGACGCCGAACGGATACGCGACCGCATAGCCGACGGCCGCGTCGCCATTGCCGTGCGACGCTTCCAGCGCCGCCTGCAAGGCGGCCGTGCTGGTCATGGCGCCGGCAAACACGCCGCTGGCCATGCGCAGCGAGATATCGATCCACTGCCCGCCCCAGACGGACACGGCCAGGCCGCCCATGACGGCGGCAAAGGCGATCAGATTGTGTTTTTGCCCCGCCCCGCGCAAGCCGGCGAAAAACTGCACGCCGTACTGCACGCCTATGCCATACAGAAACAGCAGCAGGCCGATCGAGCCGACCATGGGCGGCGGCACGGAACCGGGAGCAAATGCGCCCAGCGCCAGCCCCGCGAACAGCACGCCGCCCACGCCCAGCGAAAAGCCGAACACGCTGATGCGCCCCAGCGCATAACCGGCGCCGATGACGAGAAACAAGGCGAGGATGGGGGTGGACTCCAGCGTGTGGCGAAATAATTGAAGCATCAGAAACCTTGGTCTGGGGAAGGCCCAGTTTAGCATGCACAAAAGCAACACGATGGCGATGATGACAAGCAAGCGTGCGCAGGTTTGCACCTTTAGAACGGGCAAAAAAAAGCCCGCTGCGGGAGCGGGCTGAATCTAATTCCTGTGAGGAAGTAGAGGAGACAGGTGAATGATGCCGCATCGCAGCATATCAATCCAATTGCATGTTGTGATGATGGAAATATGATTTGTTAATATCTGCTCGCCTCCTCGCGCAGCGCCTGGCGCACGGCGGGACGCTCGCCGACGCGTTCGATCAAGCGCCTCACTCGCTGGAAGGCCGACAAGTCCACCTGCGTATGCGCTGACCAGCTGAGGATGGTGTACAGATAGGCATCCGCGATGGAATAGCGCTCGCCCAGCAGATAAGGCCCGCTGGCCGCCAGTTGCCGTTCGACATAATCGAGGCGTGCGGCCAGGCGTGAGCGGGCCACGTCCTGCGCCTGCGTGCCGTATTCCGGGTGGAACAGCCAAGGGCTGAACACCTTGTGCAGCTCAGTGGCAATAAACCCCAGCCACGATTGCAGTTGCACGCGCGCCAGCGAACCCGGCGGCGGCGCCAGGCCGCTGTCCGGCGCCAGGTCGGCCAGGTATTGCACGATGGCAGTGCCTTCCAACAAGATGGTGCCATCGTCCAGCGCCAGCGCAGGCACATACAGGTTCGCATTCACCTGCGCATAGTCCGCGCCCGTTTCCGTGACGCGTGGAATCTTGCGAATATCAATGCTTTCCAGCTCCAGCGCGATGCCCGCCTCGATGGCCACGATGTGCGGCGACAGGGAACACGTTCCCGTTGCGTAATACAGTTTCATAATGCACTCCTCGAAAAGTTACACGGACGCGGGATCAAGTTTTTCCACGTCGATGCCGTATTTGGCGATGGCCTCGCCAATCTTGCTTCGCGGCAACCGCCCCCCTTCAGCCAGCGCCGCCAGGGCGGCCAGCACGATGAAATGGCGGTCCACTTCAAAGAAGGTGCGCAAGGATTCGCGCGTATCGGAGCGGCCGAAGCCATCCGTGCCCAGGGCAACGAAGCGCCGGTCGTGCACGAAGGGGCGCACCTGGTCGGCCACGATCTTCATGTAGTCGGTGGCGATCACCACCGGACCTTGCCGACCGGCCAGGCATTGCTCGATATACGGCAGGCGGGGAGCGCTGTCCGGGTGCAGCATGTTCCAGCGCTCCACGGCCAGGCCGTCGCGCCGCACTTGCGTCAGGCTGGTGGCGCTCCATACGTCGGCCGCCACGCCGAAATCCTGCTGCAGCAAAAGGCCGGCGGCCAGCACTTCGCGCAGGATGGAACCGCTGCCCATCAATTGCACGCGCGGTGCCGTGGGTGCGGCAGGGCTTTCCTGCAGCAGATACAAGCCCTGCAAGATGCCCGCCTCGGCTCCTTCCGGCATGGCCGGATGCGGATAGTTTTCGTTGAGCAAGGTGATGTAATAGAAAATATCCTCTTGCTCGGCAAACATGCGGCGCATGCCGTCCTGGATGATCACGGCCAGCTCGTAGGCATAGGTGGGATCGTACGAAATGCAGTTGGGAATCACGGACGACAGCACGTGGCTGTGGCCATCGTCATGCTGGAGGCCTTCGCCCATCAGCGTCGTGCGTCCCGAGGTGGCGCCCAGCAGGAAGCCGCGCGTGCGGGCATCGGCCGCCGCCCACGCCAGGTCGCCCACGCGCTGCAGGCCGAACATCGAATAGAAGATGTAGAACGGAATGGTCGCCAGGCCATGGTTGCTGTAGGACGTGCCGGCCGCGATCCACGAGGAAATGGCGCCCGATTCGTTGATGCCCTCCTGCAAGATCTGCCCATCCTTGGCTTCCTTGTAATAGCTGAGCTGGCCCGCATCCTGCGGCGTGTACAGCTGGCCCAGGTAAGAATGGATGCCGATCTGGCGGAACAGGCCTTCCATGCCGAAGGTGCGCGATTCGTCCGGCACGATGGGCACGATGATCTTGCTCAAGGCGGGGTCTTTCAGCAGGGTGCCCAGGATGCGCACGAAGGCCATGGTGGTGGACGCGCCCCGCTCGCCGCTATCCTTGAGCTGGCTGGCGAACGCGGACAGCGGCGGTATGGGCAAGGGAGCCACCTTGCTGATGCGGGCCGGAATGTAGCCGCCCAGCTGCGCCCGGCGCGCGGCGAAGTAACGCGCTTCCTCGCTGTCCGGCGCCGGCTTCAGATACGGCATCTCTTCCAGCTGGGCATCGCTGACGGGCAACGCGAAGCGGTCGCGAAACGCGCGCACGGCGTCGGCGCTCATCTTTTTCAGTTGATGGTTGATGTTCTGCCCTTCGCCCGCCTCGCCCATGCCGAAGCCCTTGACGGTTTTCGCCAGGATCACGGTCGGTCGGCCCGGCGTGCGCATGGCTTCCGCGTAGGCCGCGTGGACTTTTTCCGGGTCGTGGCCGCCGCGCGTCAGCTGCCAGATATCGTCGTCGGACATGTGCGCCACCAGCGCCAGCAGTTCCGGATACTTGCCAAAGAAATGCTCGCGCACATAGGCGCCATTCTGCGATTTGAAGGTCTGGTAATCGCCATCCACGCATTCCATCATGCGCTGGCGCAACAAGCCGCTGGTGTCGCTCTGCAATAACACATCCCAGCCGCTGCCCCAGATGACCTTGATGACATGCCAGCCCGCCGCGCGGAAGGTGCCCTCCAGCTCCTGGATGACCTTGCTGTTGCCGCGCACGGGGCCGTCGAGGCGCTGCAGGTTGCAGTTGACGACAAAGATCAGGTTATCGAGGCGCTCGCGGCCGCCCAGGGAAATGGCGGCCAGCGATTCCGGCTGGTCCATCTCGCCGTCGCCGAGGAAGGCCCACACCTTGCGGCCCTGGTGCGGCTTCAAGTCGCGGTACTCGAGGTAGCGCATGAAACGGGCCTGGTAGGCGGCCGTCAGCGGCCCCAGGCCCATCGATACCGTCGGGAATTGCCAGAAATCAGGCATCAAACGGGGATGCGGATACGACGACAGGCCCTCGCGGCCCGCCTCCCGGCGGTAGTTGTCCAGCTGCGCTTCCGTGATGCGGTCTTCCAGATAGGCGCGGCCATAGATGCCGGGTGCGGAATGGCCCTGGATGTAGACCAGGTCGCCGGCAAACTGGTCCGTATGGCCACGGAAGAAATGGCTGAAGCCCACGTCGTACAGCACGGCCGCCGACTGATAGGTGGCGATGTGGCCGCCCACGTTCGAGTGCCTGGCCGCGCGCAACACCATCACCATGGCGTTCCAGCGAATGTAGGCATTCAGGCGGCGCTCGATGGCCAAGTCGCCCGGATAAGCGGGCTGGCGCGCCGTGGCGATGCTGTTGGTGTAGGCGGTGGTGACGCGGCCGTGCATGCCGCCGTGCTGCGCGGCATCAATATCGACGAGCTGGTCGAGCAGGTAGTGGGCGCGCGGGCGCCCTTCCACGGCGACGACGGCCTGCATCGCCTCCAGCCATTCTTTGGTTTCCTGCGGATCGATATCGGGTACAGCGAGGGATGAGGTCATGGCAGTCTCCTGGAGGTGGGCATTCATCGGCATGATCGATTGCCATTGCAATCATTGCATTTGCAATCGCTATGCCGGCCATTGTATAGCGCTATAATTGCATTTGCAACTGTGATCGTTCTGGAGGAATACCGATGTCTGCAACTGAGTCCGCAAGCAAGTCCGCAACGGCGCCCGACCTGTGGTTTTCGTTCGTGCGCACGCACCGTGTGATGATCCGCGAGATCGAACGCCGTCTGGCGGCGGCCAACCTGCCCGTGTATGCGTGGTATGACGTGTTGTGGGGACTCGAAAGCGGCCCCGACGGTTCGCGCCGCATGCACGAACTGGCCGACGCGCTGGCCATCGAGCGCTACAACCTGACGCGCCTGGTGGACAAGCTGGAAGCGGACCGGCTGGTGACGCGCACGCGCTCGATGGAGGATGGGCGCGCCGCCTTCGTCGCCATCACGGAAGACGGGAAAATCCTGCGCAAGAAGATGTGGGCCGTGTACCAGGCCGCGGTGGCCGACCTGTTCCTGGCGCAGTTTACCGGCGGCGAGCAGCAGGACTTCAGCGCCGCCCTGGCACGCGCCGCCGACGCGGCACGCGATGCCGCTCAGAGCAAGGCGTAACGCCGCAGCGCGTATTCGACGAACTGCACCGGCAGCGCACCGTCGTCGGCCATGGCCTTCAACGCAGTGACGGCCAGCCATGGCGCGCTGACCTCCATCATGGCATCCGCGCCGACGGCGATAAAACGCCCGCGCACATGGCCGCCGATCTGCCCCGCGATGTGCTGCCCGTAGCCGGTGACGGCGATGACGGGTGCGGTGTTGTCATCGAGACAGCGCCGCACATGGGCCAGTCTTGGCGTGGCGCGCGGGTGACGCAGGTTCCACTGCTCTGCCGCCTGCGCATCGCGCGCCAGGCGCGTGTAGCTGGGGCAACTCCACACTTGCGCGGCGATATCCCAGTCTTCCTTCAGCAAGCGGGCGGCAGCGGCTACGACGGCCAGCATCCTGCCCGCCCCGCACAGACGCACCCGGCATGGCGCCGGATCCGGCAGCGACACGCGGTACATGCCCAGGCTGGCCGCTGCCGCATCGGCGACCGACAGGGGCGCCAGCACCACATCCGCATCTTCATGCGCATCTTCATCATGTATGGCCAGATAGTAATAGCCAGGCCGCTGTTCCAGGTACAGCGTTTCCAGTGCCGAGCGCAGGATGGCGCGCACTTCCTCGCCCGTCGCCGGGTCGAACGGCATGCAATTATGCTGTGCGGCCAGCCAAGCGGGCAGCGCGGGCTGCACGCCTTTCGGCCAGCGCGAGGCGTGCGTTTCCGCATCGCTGCAGACGATGCCGCGCTCACCCGATTCGACCAGCAACGCACGCAATGCCGGAAGCGAGGCTGGGCTGCACAGGTAGAGCAGCGGCTTTTCCGTCTGCGTCGCGGCAGGGCGATAACGCACAGCCCAGGCGCCCGCAGCCGCCCCCACGTCCCAAGAGTCGCCGTCCGATAAGGGCGGCGCCTGCACGCCCACCTTACGCATCAGCGCCACCATGGCGCCGCCCTGCTTCAGGCTGCTGGCCATGGCGCCCAGCGCGCGGCGCGGCGAAGCGTGTGGTGATGGCGATCCTGACGCTGGCGCCAGCGCGGCCAGGCAGGCTTGAACGGCATGGCGCGTCTCGCCGCTTGGGCGCGGCGCAGCGGAATATGAAGGGGGCGTATGCATGGCGGCTCCTGTCTCGGTATCGCTTGCGCAAGGCAGACATTGCCTATACGATTGCAAATGCAATTATTGTAGTTGCAATTATTCGCGTGCACAAGGGACGCGAGCCAACCGAATCCAGTCCTCAAGGTGAAAAATGACACTGAACAATTCTGAAACCGTGCGCATGGCCTATGCCGTGAAACTGACGAATGCGCAGGTCGAGGCGGCAAAGCGCCTGTATGCAGCGCATTTCGGCACCATGGACAACCCGCAGGCGCTGGCCGCCATCATCGCAGCGCTGGCGCGCAATTACAGCTCGGCCGTGGCGGCGAATGTGCTGTAGCGCATCACGCATGACACGGGCAAAAAAAAGCCCGCTATGGAAGCGGGCTGAATCTATTTCCTGTGAGGAAGTAGAGGAGACAGGTGCAATGATGCCGCGTCGCAACATATAAATCCAATTGCATATTGTGATGATAGAAATATGCTTTATCAATATCTCGTTCAGGCCGTGCCAAAAATGACGAGTTTTCGATGCGATCGTTGTTCACGCGTCACCAGCACGCGGGCTTGCTCCACGCTTACGCAAACCTGCGGCGCAAACCCCGCTGGCAAGGTCTGCGCATCGCGCGCGATGCGTGGCGGCTCATTGATCACGTCATAATCTGCACGCTTGAAAAACAGTTGCTCGATACCGGCACCGGCGTTTTCCGCTGGCTGCGGCTTGACGACGATGAGCGACCAGTTCTCGTCACCGAGAAACTGCTTTTGCTTCAGGAAGGCGTTGACCCTGTCCGCAGGCGGCGCCGAACCGGGCAACTCGTTCTGATACAGCGCCAGCGGACACAGCAGCGTGCCGGCCGGCCACCCCATATCAGGCAACGCTGCGACCGTATCCGGCCGCAATTGGAGCAGCTGGCGCTCAAGCGGATGCCGCTCGTCCGAGCAGGCGCCCAGCGCCATCAGCGCGAGCATGCCCGCGGCGCGAAACAAAGGTTGCATCAACTTGTCTCCTTGTATGTTTATGGTTAAGCAAGCTTATATTAAGAGCTTATTTCAGTAGGCCAGCAGCACGCCAGGTAATCACGGCGCAGGCGATATGCAGAAAGGCGAGATAGGTTGTGGCGAGCTTTTCCCATCGAACCAAGATGCGACGGAAGCGGTTCATCCAACTGTGCGTGCGTTCAACAACCCAGCGGCGCGCACGGAAACTTGCCTCTCGTTTAATACGCCACGCCTCCTCGCCACGCGCGTGCAGATGGAGGGTAAAGCCGAACTGGGCGACCGTTTCACGCACTTCGGCATAGCCGTAACCTTGATCGAGGCAGAGGCCTTGTGGATGCGCGGCAGTCGGCTCGGGGCGCTCCAGCATGAGCGCTGACAGGGTATCCCCGGCCAGCCGCATATCGTGACGGTTGGCCCCGTCAATGACGAGCGAAATGGGGATGCCGTGCGCCTCGGTCAGGACGCTGCGCTTGCTGCCGCCTTTGCCGCGATCCGTAGAATTGGGGCCGGTTTTTTTCCCCTCCCAGCGGCGCCTTCGCCATTGCGCCATCCATTGCCAGCCAGGACCAGTCTATCCCGTCCAAGGCATCGACGGCGAGCAATCCCAAACGCCAGCATTGCTCAAACACGCCGGCATCGACCCATTCGCGGAAGCGGCGGTAGGCGGAACTGCACGAACAGATGCCGGTCGCATCGAGCGAGTTCCATTGCGCCCCGGTGCGCAGCACATAAAAGATGGCATTCATGGCCGCACGGCCCGACACGCGCGGCTTATGGCAACCCAGCGGATGAGATTTGCGTGGCGGCAAAAGCGGCTCCAACTGCGCCCACATCGCATCCGGCAAGCGCCAACCATCGTCCTTGTTCAGCATGCCCATGATTTTTCCTCCTGCAGAAAAATCATGGACTTCATAACATCACAATGGTTCCAGCAGGATGCCTACTGAAATGTGCTCTTAGAATGTGGTACTTACAGTGCATGCAGATTCGGCCTGACGATGGTTATCACGCGTTCCCTTTGATGCCCACAGCGTGATCCACGTAGCCGTCGGGACGTATGAGCAAGGCATGCGCGCCTGCCGGTGTTACTTGGGAGTCCGCAGGCACAGCTTTGATCGTATCGACCCATCGCATATCGAGCTCAGGCGTGTAGTTGCCACCCTCGCGATCCTCACTGGTCGTCAGGTGCAGCAGTAGCCAATGGCCACTCCGCAAAAAACTGAACAGCGAGGCTTGACCACCGTTATCCAGTTTTAGCTGCCAGTCAGGCAGCCGCCGCCCTGTCCAATCGGGCAGCAGCGCCCATCCCTGCGGAACATCGACAACTGAGGTCGGGTATCGAATCCCGTAGCCGGACAAGTCATGCGCAAGCACTGCATTAAGAGCGGGAATTTTCATCAGCTCACTGAACGTCTCTCGCAGCGCCTGTCCCGGAGCATCAAACGAATTCATCATTAGTGCACTTTGCGCCAAGGTATTTTGGTACAGCGCGGCACCAACGGCATGACGCTCTTTGTGGTAGCTGTCTAGCAGCGACTCTGGCGCATGTCCGTTCACTACGCCCGCCAGCTTCCAGCCCAAGTTCATCGCGTCCTGCATGCCCACGTTCATACCCTGGCCGCCCGCAGGAAGGTGGATATGTGCGGCATCACCGACCAGCAAGATTCGATCTTTGCGGTAGACACTCGCCAGGCGGGTTTCATTCGAGAAGCGTGATAGCCACGTCGGTGCATGCAGACCAAAGTCCTGTCCCGCCACCCGTGCGGTCGAATCAGACAACTCTTCGAGCGTGACGGGCGTGGTCGCAGGCACATCAACTCGGCCGGTATCGATCACGATGACGCGGAACATACCACGACCTAAGGGAACGATCATTAATCCACCTGCCGCGTTGCCTACACTGAATCCCGGCGCAGACGGCGGTGCGCTCAGACGAACGTCGCCAAGCATGACAGTCTTCGTAGCCGGCAGACCATGGAAGGCGATGCCTGCGTGCTGGCGAACCAGACTGCGCGCGCCGTCTGCACCGACCACGTAGCTGCCAGAAATATCGAAAGGGGTGCTGTGCTGTTGCCCCATCACGGAAATGCCATCGGCCGTTTCGACAATGCGCTCCACCGTAGCATTCCTGCGCAATTCAACCCCTAGCTCAAGCGCCCATGTCTCCAGCAGTTGCTCGGTCACGCTCTGTGGGATGAACAGTGTGTAAGGATAGGTGGTGTCGATCACCGAAAAGTCAAGTCGCGTCTTCAATCCCGCAAAATGCCCGCTGGGAATCTTTATGCCGTTCGCCAGAAAGCGCTCAGCCACGCCACGTTGGGCCAGCATCTCCACCGTCCTGCCGTGCATGGTTAGCGCGCGCGACTGCGCTATTGGCGCGTCACGGCGCTCCAGTACTGTGACGCGTATGCCTGCCAACCGCAATTCGCATGCCAGAGTTAAACCTACAGGGCCTGCACCTACTACGATCACATCCGCATTTTCATTTTTCATTTGCACCTCAATCTAACATCGTTAGTTAAAAAATTTATGTTAATCTAACGTCGTTAGCCTGTCAAACAAGAAGTTTATGAAAATCCAACGTGAAGCCGTAATTGCCACCGCTTTGAACCTGCTGGACGAGGTAGGTATAGAGGGTCTTACAATGCGCCGTCTTGCCCAGGAACTGGACATCAAAGCAGCATCACTGTATTGGCACTTCACCAATAAGCAGGCTTTGATGAATGGCATAGCCGACGCTTTGATTGAAGGGGTCGCGCATGGGCATCCGGACGAACTGTCCCCCTCGACTGCTTGGTTCAATGCGGTCAGCCTGACCGCACATGAGATTCGAAATGCGCTGCGCAAGCGGCGGGACGGTGCACGCGTATATGCTGGCACCTACGTCATCACCGACAACACACTTCGCGTTGCCGAGGCGTTGATCGGCCCTTTGTGTGAGGCTGGGGCCTCCACTCGGTTGGCGTCTTGGGGTGCCTTCAGCATCATCTATTACGTAATGGGCTTCGTGATGGAAGAGCAACCGCTGGCTGACCCTAGTGAAATATCGCTGGCCATCGCAACTCACCGTGACCAGTTTGAAGCTCTGGCGGCTAAGGGCTATCCACATGTTTTGGCAGCGGCAGCGGATTTATTCAACCCGGATTTTGATGCGCGATTTGACGCTGGCCTCGATCTGCTTATCACCGGTCTTCGCATGAGGATCGCAGAAAGTTCCCATGCTTGAACTAATTATTAACTTTTTTTACTTCACACTTGCTCCGCGAACCTATGTCATACCCTTTGGAGGGTTATAGGTCGAGGAACACGATTTTTCTTCAAGGATTTATACTAAGCGAGCGAGCTGCATTGATTCTCACGTATTGCACGGCATGTCGCCAGGTCGAGCGATGCAGTATCTGGAGCCCTGGAATTCCTCGCCGTGGCGTTTTCAATACGAGGTGACGTATTAGCCACATCACGCGTTTTAAAGTCTGCTTTCGGCCGAAGCGGAAATTGCCTCTGAGGTATTGTCCGTACAGGTAAACCCATGCGAGGCGCCGCATCGAGACGATTTTCATGCCTCACATGGGTTGGTACGGAACCTTCGAGACATTGGCGCCCGATTGTCTAGACCCAAACGAGACGATGTCCATGGCCTTCGGGTGCTTGCACTTAAGAGATGCGGCCGTGGCAGCCCGCGCGATAAGGCGCAAGGGCAAAAAAAAGCCCGCTGCGGGAGCGGGCTGAATCTAATTCCTGTGAGGAAGTAGAGGAGACAGGTGCAATGATGCCGCGTCGCAGCATATCAATCCAATTGTATGTTGTGATGACAGAAATACGATTGTTCTATATCTCAGCCATAGCGGCCGCCCCTGCCCCTGCGATTCCTATGCCACGGTATCGGCACGCAAGGTTTTCGCGGCTGCCACCATGTTGGCCAGCGCGGGAATCACTTCTTTCCAGCCGCGCGTTTTGAGGCCGCAATCGGGGTTGACCCACAGGCGCTGCGCGGGAATGCGTTCGGCCGCCTTGCGCATCAGATTCACCATCTGTTCCTGGCTCGGAATATTGGGCGAGTGGATGTCGTAGACGCCGGGGCCGATGTCGTTCGGATATTTAAAATCATCGAAGGCGTCGAGCAATTCCATGTCGGAACGCGAGGTTTCGATCGTGATGACGTCCGCATCCATGTCCGCGATCTGCGCAATGATGTCGTTGAATTCCGAATAGCACATATGCGTGTGGATCTGCGTTTCATCGGCCACGCCGTTGGCCGCGATGCGGAACGATTCCACGGCCCAGCGCAGGTAGTCGGCCCAGTGCAACTTGCGCAGTGGCAAACCTTCGCGCAGTGCCGCCTCGTCGATCTGGATCACGCGGATGCCGGCCCGCTCCAGGTCCAGCACTTCGGCGCGCATGGCCAGCGCCAGCTGGTGGCAGGAGACGGAACGGGGCTGGTCGTCGCGCACGAAGGACCAGTTCAGGATGGTGACGGGACCCGTCAGCATGCCTTTCATCGGCTTGTCCGTCAGCGACTGGGCGTAAGTGCTCCACTCGACCGTCATGGCGCGGGGGCGGCTGATGTCGCCAAACAAAATGGGCGGCTTGACGCAGCGCGAACCGTACGATTGCACCCAGCCGAACTGGCTGAAGGCATAGCCGTCGAGCTGTTCGCCAAAGTATTCCACCATGTCGTTGCGTTCCGCTTCGCCGTGCACGAACACGTCCAGGCCCAGGGTTTCCTGTTCCTGCACGCAATGGGCGATTTCCGCCTGCATCAGCTTTTTGTAGCTGGCTTCGTCCAGCTGGCCGTTGCGGAACTGGCTGCGCGCCTGGCGGATTTCCGCCGTCTGCGGGAAGGAGCCGATGGTCGTCGTCGGATACAGCGGCAGTTGCAGCAGCGCAGCTTGCTTGACGGCACGCTCGGCATAGCCGCTCAGGCGCTGGCCCAACGTCGCATCGATGCGCGCCAGGGCCGCTTTCACGTGCGGATTGTGCACGCGGGTCGACTGGCGGCGCGCTTGTACGGCGGCATGATTGGCGTCCAGAGCCGTCTGCACGGCGGCGCGGCCGTTATTCAGGGCGCCTGCGATGGTATGCACTTCATCGAGCTTCTGGCGGGCGAAGGCCAGCCAGGATTGGATATCGGCATCGAGCTTTTGCTCGCTGTCCAGGTCGACAGGCACGTGCAGCAGCGAGCACGACGGGGCGATCCACAAACGGTCTTGCAGGCTGGCGTGCACGGGCTCCAGCCACGCCAGCACTTGCGTCAAATCCGTCTTCCAGATATTGCGGCCATTCACCACGCCCAGCGACAGCACGCTGGTGGCGGGCAATTGGGCGACGACTTGCTCCACCTCATCGCGGGCGTTGACGGCATCGAGGTGCAAGCCTTGCACGGGCAGCTTGCACGCCAGCGGCAAATTGTCTTGCAGCTTGCCGAAATACGTGGCCAGCAACAGTTTGACGTGCTTGACCTTGCTCAAGGCATCATAGGCCGTGACGAGGGCCTGCTGCCACGCGCCGTCGAGTTCCGTGACGAGTATCGGCTCATCGATCTGCACCCACTCCACGCCCTGGCCCGCGAGTTCCTGCAGCAATTGCACGTAGACGGGCAGCAAGCCTTGCAGCAGCGCCAGCTTGTCGGAATCATCCTTGGCCTTGCCCAGCCACAAATAGGTGACGGGGCCGATCAGCACGGGCTTGGCTTTCACGCCGAGCTGGCGCGCTTGCGCCAGTTGCCGCAACAGGCGGCTGCTGTCGAGCTTGAATTGCGTCTCGGCCGAAAATTCCGGCACGATGTAGTGATAGTTGGTGTCGAACCATTTCGTCATTTCACCGGCGTGGACGCAGCTGCAATCGCTGTCGCTGGCCGAGCGGCCACGGGCCACGCGGAAATAGTTGTCGAGCGCGGCACCTGCCAGGCCGCGCACGCGCTGCGGCAGGTTGCCCAGCGTAAAACTCAGGTCCAGCACCTGGTCATAAAAGGAAAAGTCGCCCACGGGCGCGAAGTCCAGCGCGCGCTGGTCTTGCCAGTGACGCTGGCGCAACTCAGCACCCTGGCCTTCCAGCGCGTCCAGGCTGCTTTGCCCCTTCCAGTAGTCTTCCAGGGCGAATTTCAGTTCGCGTTTGGCGCCGATGCGCGGGTAGCCCAAATTGTGTGTCGTGACGGTCATGGTGATTGCCTCCCAGTGAAGTGTGGGGTCATCATAGAGGCTTTCATCCATGAAAAATAATGGTAAAACTTCATACATCCATTATTAATACTCATGTATGAGCATGCTGAACGTATTCACGAGGCCGTGCCGCGCGGAGTCGGGCACCTCGTTCGCCGCGCGTGCCGGCCGGTGCCCAGGACCAAAACGACAGGCAAAAAAAAGCCCGCTGCGGGAGCGGGCTGAATCTATTTCCTTGGAGGAAGATAGAGGAGACAGATGAATGATGCCGCGTTGCAGCATATAAAACCACTTTATATTCGTGATGTCAGAAATACGCAGCAGTGATATTAGGGGCAACAGACAATTCCATGCGGAAACTTTTATGCTGCCACTTCCGTCTTTCCGTCGCCGGAACGCAACATATTCTTGATGCCGCGCAAGGCTTGCCGCACCCGGGCCTCGTTTTCGATCAGGGCAAAGCGCACGTATTCATCGCCGTACTCACCGAAGCCGATGCCGGGCGACACGCTCACCTTGGCCTTTTGCAGCAGCAGCTTGGCAAATTCCAGCGAGCCCAGGTGACGGTAGGCTTCCGGGATATGCGCCCAGATATACATCGACGCCTTCGGCTTTTCCACCATCCAGCCTGCTTCATGCAAGCCTTTCACCAGCACGTCGCGGCGGCGCTGGTACTGCGCGCAGATTTCCGTCACGCAGCTTTGGTCGCCTTCCAGCGCGGCGATGGCCGCCACTTGCACGGGCGTGAAACTGCCGTAATCGTGATAGCTCTTGATGCGCGCCAGGGCCGCCACCAGTTCCGCATTGCCCACCATGAAGCCGATGCGCCAGCCCGCCATGTTGTAGCTTTTCGACATGGTGAAGAACTCGACGGCCACGTCGCGCGCACCGGGTACCTGCATGATGGACGGCGCCTTCCAGCCATCGAAGGTGATGTCGGCGTACGCCAGGTCGTGCACCACCAGGATATTGTGCTGCTTAGCCAGCGCGACGACGCGCTCGAAAAACTCCAGTTCCACGCATTGCGCCGTGGGGTTGGACGGGAAACCCAGCACCATCATCTTTGGCTTCGGGTAGCTTTCGCGGATCGCGCGTTCCAGTTCGGCAAAGAAATCCACGCCCGGCCCCATGCGCACGGAGCGGATATCGGCGCCCGCGATGACGGCGCCCCAGATGTGGATCGGGTAGCTGGGGTTCGGCACCAGCACCGTGTCGCCCCGGTCCAGGGTCGCCAGCATCAAATGGGCCAGGCCCTCTTTCGAGCCGATGGTGACGATGGCTTCGCTGTCCGGGTCGATGTCGACCTCGTAGCGCTTCTTGTACCAGTGTGCAATCGCGCGGCGCAGCCGCGGAATGCCCTTGGACGCGGAATAGCCATGCGTGTCGGGACGCTTGACCGTCTCGACCAGCTTGTCCACGATGTGGGCCGGCGTGGCGCCATCGGGATTGCCCATCGACATGTCGATGATGTCCTCGCCACGGCGGCGCGCGGCCATCTTGAGTTCGGCGGTGATATTGAAAACGTAGGGGGGAAGACGATTGATGCGCGAAAAGCTGCGCGGAGCTTGGCTGTCGGTCATGGTATCTCTATACGTAAGCGCCCGGATCCGTCCGAGCGACGTTGGCGCAATGAGTGCGCCTGCAACGATACTAACCCGGTTTATCCAGCACTGGCAAGGGTGCTGCAGAGTCGTTACAATGCAGGCTGATCGAAAATGAGCGCACCGGTTGGTAACCCGGTAAGTGCCCGGCACAGTCCGGCATGCTCCCGCCCACGCGGACCCACGGCGCTGACCCTTGGCTGTTACACCAGCCGGGGAGGTGTTCTGGTTCGTGCATTTTCCCGCCGCGCCATCCCTCCCCTGCTTTGATTAGGAATATAAAACGGATGGCAACACACGACACCGCAGTAACTGGCATGACCCTGGACCGGGCCGGCATCGAGCAGCAACTGGCCCTGCCGGTGCGCCACTTCATCGATTGCGCCTTCGATGGCGAAGACCTGTCGCGCCTCGACTTGCAGGGCTGTACGTTTGAACGCTGCACCTTTGCCGACGCCAATTTGTTCGCCAGCAAGCTGGCGCGCAGCACCTGGCGCCGCTGCCGCGCCGGCAGCGCCGATTTCGAATCCGTCGACGCCGTCGACGCGAATTTCGAAGGCTGCGACCTGAACAACACGAAATGGCGGCGCGCCAAGCTGGCCTCGGTCACCTACCGCGGCTGCAAGCTGACAGGCGCCTCGTTCGAGGAAGCGGCTCACCTGGGCTTGACCTTCGAAGACAGCCTGCTGGTGGGCGCCGACTTGCGCGGCTTTTCGTTCCGCAAGGCAATACTCAAACAGCTCGATTTTTCCGACGCCTACCTGGCCGGCTGCGACTTCCGCGACGCGGTTTTCGAAGGGGGCAGCTTGCGCAACGCCACCATCAAGCTGGCGAAGTTCCAGGGCGCGGACTTGCGCGGCGCCGATATCGACGGTTTCAAACTGAGCGAAGCTGCGCTGCTGAAAGGCGCTGTCATCACGCATGCGCAGGCGGCCAACTTCATGCGCGCGCTGGATCTGGTGGTGATGTAAGCCTTGCCCCACAGCCGTTCTTGACAGCAAGCTTGCGGTAAAAGCGGGTTGCCGCAACCAAGGGTTCTGGGCTGGTGGTATTGCTTGTTCCATGTCCATCGCCCACGCTGTGTCGCTCGCCAGTGGTTTTTCAGGCGCACACAATTTCTCACGCCACGCGATTCACCGCAGTCCATGCCAAATAATGCGTGCTATATTCCGCACGCAGGTTTCCATTTAAACATCCGCCGACGATACTGCCCAATAACAATGATGAAGATAATAAAAATAATCTTATTCATACTGCTGTGCATCCTGACGTCCATCACCATTCCGCCAGCCGGAATAATCTTTAGTTTCATGGCGCTGCGTGAAAACAAGGAGAGCATCAGAAGATTTATCGTCAAGATATCTCCCGACACCGAAAAAATCATCCCTGCGCTGATCGAAAGATATAACGATCCCAAGACCATTATTTCACTTGTTATTTTTTCCATTGCCACGATAGGCGGCCTGATCCTCCTGGTTTCGCACCTGCATATCCAGGAAACAGATGATTATGTAAATTACATCCTCGAACAGGTGGCGCTCACAGGCATTCTCGTCGTTGGGGTGTCAGGCATTGCATGGGTACTCTTTTCGCTGAATTCCGTTTTTGCAAGCCTGCTGGCAAAAGTGGGGGTTTCCCTGGCGGTGTCTGCCTGCGTGATTTTTTCGCGCCTGAGCGCTGTCGATTTTTTTGCGGCCAATTTTCCTTTTCCGCCGTCCTACCTGCCCTTTTCGTTTGGCCTCGCCACCCTGATATTTGCCTTCTCGTTCAGCGCCTTTGCCTATGCTGTGCTGGCAATCATTTTCGAGGTCATTTTCCTGTTGTTCTTGTTTATTTTCGATTTCAAGACCAATAAAAAAACCACTTACTTCCTCTTTGCAATCTCCATTGCTGGCTTTATCGGAAGTTATTCGGCGGCCCAGGCCATGATCCAGGGCATCTCAAACAAGGGGCCACTGTTCATGATCAAGGCCGCTGAACGGTATGACTTCACTAGCAATCATATGTGCCAGGTGCAGGAGGGTGAAACTGTCCTCTTCATTGACAATGTAGCGGATCGCGCGATTGCAGCGACTTTCCCGCCGCCCCCGCAAGGCGAAAAAATTTCCCCTCGAAATATCTCTGACGCCACATTAAAAAGCTATCTGCCGACACATTTCCGCACCGTGCATTGCAACCAGCTAGCCGAAGCACAAAAGGAAGCTGGCTGGTGCGGCAGTCCCCAACGTTATGGCTATTGTGATGCCGATGGCAAACTGCGCAAATAAAGAGGCAAAAAAAAGCCCGCTATGGAAGCGGGCTGAATCTATTTCCTTGGAGGAGATAGAGGAGACAAGTGCATCTTGCGTCATCGCGGCATATCACGCCACTTTATATTCATGATGATAGAAATATCCATCAGTGATAATGAGATGCCATCAGGGTTTCAAGCCGTGCGGCGCGTGGCCAAGGGTAAAAATTCTGCCAGCCACACCAGCAGGGCCAGGCCCGGAAACGCCATGCCGGTCAGCAAGGTTGCCTGCCAGCCATAGCTGGCATACACCCAGGCGCCGACGGCCGAGCCGGCCGCGCCGCCGGCAAAGAACAGGGCGAAATACAGGCCGTTCAGGCGGCCCCGCACTTCCGCGCCCAGGCTGAAGATGGCGCGCTGGCCCAGCACCAGGTTGGCCGCCACGCCCATGTCGAGCACGATGGACGCCACCACCAGCAAGCCCAGCGCCACATGTTTCGATTCCGGCGCAAACATGGGCAAGGCAAACGCGGCGATGCCCAGCGCCAGCGCGGCGGCCGTGGCCGGCAAAGTGTGGCCCGCGTCCGCCAGGCGGCCCGCGATGGGCGAGGCGACGGCGCCCGCCATGCCCACCAGGGCGAAGATGGCGATGCCCGTTTGCGACAGGCCGAATGCAGGACTGGCCAGCACCAGCGGCGTGACGGTCCAGAACAGGCTGAAAGCACCAAACAGGCCCGCGTGATAGGCGGCGCGGCGACGTAGCACGGGCGTGCCCAGCAGCAAGTGCCACAGCGAGGCCATCAGGGCAGGATATTTCATGCTCGACACGGGTTGGCGCACGGGCAAGGCGCGGCGCAGCACCAGCGCCAGCACTACCATCAGCACGGCGGCGCCGCCAAACACCACGTGCCAGCTGGCGTGCGCGGCCACCAGCGATGCCACGGGACGGGCCAGCATGATGCCCAGCAACAAGCCGCTGACGACCTTGCCCACCGTCTGCCCCCGCGTCGCTTCCTGCGACAGGTGGGCGGCAAACGGCACGATCACTTGCGCCGCCACGGAACCGAGGCCGATGGTCAGGGCGGCGGCGAGGAAGACGATGGCGCCCGTGGAGAGGGCCGCCACCACGAGGGCCGTTGCCGTCACCAGCAAGGCCGTGACGATCAGGCGGCGGTTTTCCAGCAAGTCGCCCAGGGGCACGACAAACAGCAGGCCCAGGGTATAGCCCACTTGGGTCAGGGTGACGATCAGCCCGGCCGCCTTGGCCGACAGGCCCGTCGAGGCGCTGATGGGGCCGACGAGGGTTTGCGCGTAATACAGATTGGCGACGATGAGGCCGGAAGCGATGGCCAGCAACAGCACCATGGCCGGTGCAATGTCGTGGGGAGTGGAAGATGAGGCCTTGTTCATGTTGTTTCCTCGGTTCGATAGGGATGTCGCCATTCTAGGGAAAACGATGACAAAGATAATCAGGGCATAATCCACTTATACTTTTCACATAAAATGAACAATGAGAATGGAAGTTATCCTATGGACAAAATCAAGGCCATGCAGACCTTCGTGCGCATCGTCGAAGCCAACAGCTTTTCCAAGGCGGCCGAGACCCTGAATTTGCCCCGCGCCGCGCTGACGGCCACCCTGCAGAAACTGGAAGCCTACCTGGGCACGCAATTGCTGCAACGAACCACGCGCCGCTTGTCGCTGACGCCGGAAGGGGCGGAGTACTTTCACCATTGCATTGATATTTTGAAAGCCGTCGACACGGCGGAACTGGCATTTCGCGGTCCCGACGCGAAAAAACCGCGCGGCTTGCTGCGCATCAACCTGCCCAATACGGTGGGCCGCAGGTTGGTCGTGCCGCATATCGCGCACTTCCACGCCGCCTGGCCGGATGTGCAATTGCAGCTGAGCCTGACGGACCGCCTGGTCGACCTGACGCAGGAAGGCATCGATTGCGCCTTGCGCGTGGGCACCTTGCAGGATTCCGCCTTCATCGGCAAACAGATCGGCCTGATGCGCTTCGTTACGTGCGCTGCGCCCGCCTACCTGGCGCGGCACGGCACGCCGCAGACCCTGGCCGACCTGGCCACGCACCAGGGCATCATGCATTACTCAGGCCGCACGGGCCGCGCCTTCGACTGGGATTTCCAGCAAGGCAAGGAAGTGCTGCGCGTACAGATGGCCGGTCCCATCGCCGTCAACGATGCGGACGCCAGCGTCGATTGCGCGCTGCAAGGCCTGGGACTGGCGCAGGCGGCCGTGTACCAGGTACGCCAGCATCTCGACAGCGGCGCCCTGGTGGCCGTGCTGGCCGATCATCCGCCTACGCCGATGCCGATGTCGCTGCTGACGCCGCAAGGCCGCCTGGCCACGCCCAAGCTGCAGGCGTTTGCTGGCTGGATCACGGCCCTGCTGGCGGCCCAGCCCGACGTGCAAGCGCCCACGCACAGAATCTGAGGCAAAAAAAAGCCCGCTGCGAGAGCGGGCTGAATCTATTTTCTTGGAGGAGAATAGAGGAGACAAGTGCATTATGCTGCATCGCGGCATATCAATCCAATTGATTGTTGGAATGACAGAAATACGCCATACGGATAACTGATCGGGGCGAAAAAAAACCGGCTCCGCAAGGAACCGGTTTTCTAGTGCATGAAAGCCTTACTTCGCTGCCGTCACCGGCGTCGCCTTGCCATCGGCGCCATACGGCAAGACCTTGGCCGCCATGCGGGTATCGGCCTTGATCAGCGCCACTTCGTCGGCCAGGATGCGCGCCGCTTCATTCAGCAGCACGTCCTTGGCGCTCTTGGCGGCCGTTTCGGCATCGAGTTCGGCGCTCAGCGCGCGTTCGTCGCCCTGCAAGCCGTCGTCGGTGCGCAAGGCGCCCTTCACGGCGGCGATCTGCTTGGCCGTCTTGCTGGCCGCTTTCGCGCCCTTCAGCACGTCTTTCGGATCGGGAATCACCACCAGGTCGTCGGCCGGATTCGAAATCTGCGCGATCAGGCGTTTTTCACGGGCCTTGGCGCGCGCTTCCTGGGCATCGCGCTCCTTGCGGCGCACGGTTTCATTGAGCGATATCTGGTTTTCCTTGCGCTGCTTGACGACGAGAGCGATGTCATCGAGCAAGTACTGGAAATCCTTGTCCTTGGCCACGCGCGCTTCATGCTTCTTGTCCAGCAGCGGCACGATATCCTTCAGGTCGCCCGTCGGCATGTACGGCGCCGGCTTGATGGCCACCCATGGCAAGGCATTGTCATAGCTCGATTCGCCGAAGTTCTCCGTGTCCGACATGGCTGGCAGCTTGATGTCGGGTGTGACGCCGCGCAACTGCGTGGTGCCGCCGTTGATGCGGAAAAACTGGGCGATGGTCATCTTCAGCTCGCCGAAGCGGGCTTTCTCGCTGCCGCCGAAACGGTCGAGGTTGAACAGGGTTTGTACGGTGCCCTTGCCGAAGCTGCCTTCGCCGATGATGACGCCTCGGCCGTAATCCTGCACGGCGGCGGCGAAAATCTCGGAAGCGGAGGCGGAACCGCGGTTGATCAGCACGCCCATCGGGCCATCCCAGGCCAGGCCCGAGTTGGTATCGCTTTCCACGTCGACCTTGCCTTCGGCATTGCGCTGCATCACGACAGGGCCCTTGTCGATAAACAGGCCCGTCAGTTCGACGGCTTCGTTCAGCGAACCGCCGCCATTGTTGCGCAAGTCGATCAGGACGTTGTCGACCTTGTCCTTCTTCAGCTCGGCCAGCAAACGGCTGACGTCGCGCGTCGCGCTTTTAAAGTCTTTGTCGCCACGGCGGCGCGCTTCGAAGTCCTGGTAGAACGTCGGCAGGGCAATGACGCCGATGCGGCGCTTGACGCCATTTTCCCGCACTTCGATGATCGATTTCTTCGCCGCCTGCTCTTCCATGCTGATTTTCTTGCGCACCAGCGGCAAGACGACGTGCTTGGCATCGGGGCCGGCGTCGGCCGGCAGGATGTCGAGGCGCACGACGGAATCCTTGGCGCCACGGATCAGCTGCACCACGTCGTCGATGCGCATGCCCAGCACTTCGGTGATGGGGCCGCTTTCGCCCTGCCCCACGCCGACGATGCGGTCGCCCACTTTCAGCTTGCCCGACAGGCCGGCCGGGCTGCCCGGCACCACTTCGCGCACCACCGTGTACTCGTCGCGCGTCTGCAGCACGGCGCCGATGCCTTCGAGCGACAGGCGCATGGCGATGTCGAAGTTATCCGAAGCGCGCGGGCCCAGGTAATTGGTGTGCGGCTCGATCGACATGGCGTACGAGTTCATGAAGATCTGGAACACGTCTTCGCTGTTGAGCTTGCGCGAACGGGTCGTGTAGCTTTCATAGCGCTTGTCCAGCGTCTCGCGGATGGCCTTGTCTTCCTTGCCCGCCAGTTTCAGGCGCAGCCAGTCGTTCTTGACGCGCTTGCGCCACAGGTCGCGCACTTCCTCATCGTTCTTCGGCCAGGCGGCCTTTTCACGGTCGATCTGGTAGCTCTCGTCGGCGGTAAAGTCGAACTTGGTTTTCAGCAATTCACGCGCATACGCCATGCGCTCGTCGAAACGCTGCTGGTACAGGTTGTAGATGGCGAAGGGCGCCGTCAGGTCTTCATTGATGATGGCGTCGTCGAGCTTGGTGCGCAAGGGAGCAAAGCGGTCGATGTCGGCTTGCACGAAGAACAGTTTCTCCGCGTCCAGGGACTTGAAATAGCGGTCGAAGATTTTCTCCGACATGGCGTCGTCGAGCGGCATGGCCTTGTAATGGACGCGCGTCAATACGCGCGATGCCCACAAGGCGGCCTGCGTTTGCTGGGCCAGCGGCTTCATGGTGAGCGGAGGAGCGGCGCTCTTGTCCGTCTGGGCTGCGCCAGCGTGGGCTGACAGGGCAAGCACCAGGGTGACCAGCATCATTTGCTTCTTCATCGGCTTCTCCGAAAATTAGTTAAATCAATTCCAGGCGGCGCAGAGATGCATGCGCCAGCCAGCAAGACAGTAAGGGGAATACACGACTGGTCTGCATATTATTCTACAGGATACGGCCTGGCAGTCTCCCATGGAAGATCAGTTTCTTCCTGGAAGCTTAAACGCGGATTAAAGGCGGCGTCTCATTCATTACAAAGTGAAACATTCGTGAGAAAAATCGCATCATTCAGCAGCGATGAATATCAACATGCTCCCTTGAAATGCAAAAAGTCAATAGATTGAAGCGGCAATCCTTGATCTCGATGATGTTTTTATGCGAAAAAACGATTCCTGCGGGAAACACTTAGTAACAAATGGCAAGCAACATGCTATCATCGCGCCCTGAAATACAGCTTGCCTGCGCGCCGCTCCCACAGCCGGCGCGCCTCCGTTTCAACAGTACTCCCCACCAGATCCCCTCCCCGCGTGTCATGTCATGACCAGGAATGGCCGAGCTGATTACCCTTTGCCAGACTCACACTATGCCTACAATTTCCTTCTCCCCCCGCCACTGGAGTGTCGGCGGCAAGATTACCGTCTTCACGTTTGCCCTCGTCAGCCTGATCCTCGCCAGCCTGACTGCCTTGATGAGTATCAATACCTCGCGCGTGCTGGAACAGCGCGCCGAAGCGGCCGTCACCAGCGAACTCAATAGCGTCATGACGACCACGCAAGTCTTCCATACGGCCATGGTCAACGAAGCGGCCAGCTTTGCGCGCCTGTTCGCGGCCGAATTTCCCGGCCCGTTCACGGTCGACGCGGGCGCCATGGTGGCCGTGGCCGGCAAGGCCACGCCGGCCCTGGCCAACGGCGGCAAGGTGCTCAACCTCGATACGGCCGTGGTCGACCGCTACACGGCGCAGACGGGCGTGATCGCCACCATCTTTGCCGCCAACGGCGATGAATTCGTGCGCATCAGCACGTCGCTGAAAAAGCAGGATGGCGAACGCGCCATCGGCACCCAGCTCGACCACAACCACCCGAGCTACGCGCCGCTGCGTGCGGGCCAGCGTTTCGTTGGCATGGCAACTTTGTTTGGCAAGCAATACATCACGCAATACGACCCCGTGCGCGACGCGGCAGGCAAGGTGGTAGGCGTGCTGTTCATCGGCCTCGATATCAGCAAGAATCTGGCCATGCTGAAAGAGAAGATTCGCCAGGTCAAGATCGGCCAGACGGGCTACATCTATATCGTCGACACGGCTCCCGGTGCCAATTACGGCCACCTGGTGCTGCACCCGAACAGCGAAGGCAAGAGCGCGCTCGAGTTCAAGGCCAGCGACGGCCGCCTGTTCATCCAGGAAATGCTGGCGCAAAAAGACGGCGCCATGCGCTATACGTGGACGGCGCCCGGCGAAACGGCTGCCAGCGCGCGCGAAAAACAGTTGTACTACCGTCAATTCAAGGATTGGCAATGGATCATCGCGGGCGGCACGTTCACGGACGAAATCACCTTGGAAGCGCGCCAGCTGCGCAACCAGCTGGCCATTTCCGGCTTCATCGCCCTGCTCGTCTTCGCCCTGCTGCTGTACTGGCTGGTGCGCACCCTCGTCTCGCGCCCGCTGGCCGCCGCCGAAACGGCCGCTGCGCAAATCGCCGCCGGCGACTTGACGGTGCACCTCGATACGACCAGCCTGGACGAAATCGGCCGCCTGCTGCGCGCCATGAACCGCATCAGCGACAACCTGTCGCAAGTGGTCGGCAACGTGCGCGGCAGCGCCGGGCAAATCGCCACGGCGTCCGGTGAAATCGCCAGCGGCAACCTGGATTTGTCGAGCCGCACGGAACAGCAAGCCAGTTCGCTGGAAGAAACGGCCGCCTCGATGGAAGAACTGAGTTCCACCGTGCGGCAGAACGTCGATCACGCGCAGCAGGCAAGCCGGCTGGCGCACGACTCGTCCAGCCTGGCAGCCGAAGGCGGCGCGGCCGTGGCGCAGGTGGCCAGTACCATGGACGCCATCCGCAGCTCATCCGGCAAGATCGCCGACATCATCGGCGTCATCGACGGCATCGCCTTCCAGACGAATATCCTGGCCTTGAACGCGGCAGTGGAAGCGGCCCGCGCCGGCGAACAGGGACGGGGCTTCGCCGTCGTCGCCACCGAGGTGCGCACGCTGGCGCAGCGTTCGACGGCCGCCGCGAAAGACATCAAGGACCTGATCCAGGCATCGGCCGGCACGGTAGACCTGGGCCACGCCCAAGTGAGCCAGGCCAGCGCCACCATGGACACCGTGGTGGCCAGCGTGCAGCAAGTGAGCACCATCATGGCGGAAATCGCGCAGGCGAGCGAAGAGCAGCGCAGCGGCATCGAGCAGGTCAACCAGGCCATCGCCCAGATGGACCAGGTGACCCAGCAGAATGCGGCCCTGGTGGAAGAAGCGGCCGCGGCCGCCGACGCCCTGCAGGAGCAGGCGCATGAGCTGAACCAGGTGGTGGGCGTGTTCAAGCTGTAAGGTCATGCCTGGTGCTAAGATGGGGTCGAATCCACCTTGCCAGGAGACACGATGCACGACGACTATGTTTTGATTGCCCGGCTGATGATCCCCACGGATGCGCACGTCATCCGCGGCTGCCTGGCAGCGGCCGGCATCGACGTGCTGCTGACGGATGACCAGCACATGCAGGCCGACATGCTGCTGGCGGCCGCCATCGGCGGCGCCCGCGTCATGGTGCGCGAACACGACGTGGCGCGCGCCAATGACATCCTCGCCGCCTTCGAGCGGGGCGATCTGGCGCTGGCCGACGATGCGGACGTGGGAATGCCCGCCGCGGAATAAGGAATTAGCTTAGGAGTAGAAACAGCGCCCGCACGCCTGGCGGTAACTCTCGTTGCCGCCTATGCTGATCTGCTCGCCTTCCTTGATGCGGCGGCCCTGCTCATCCACGCGGATGTTCATCGTGGCCTTCTTGCCGCAAGTACAAATATTCTTCAACTCTTCGATATCGTCGGCCAGCGCCAGCAGATAGGCCGAGCCGGGGAACGGTTCGCCCTTGAAATCCGTGCGCAAGCCGTAACAGATGACGGGCACGCCCTTCACTTGCGCCAGCTGGTGCAATTGCTGCACCTGGGCCGTGCTGAGAAATTGCGCTTCGTCAACCAACAGGCAGGCTACCTGGGGAATATCATCGAGGAAATTCGTGTCGGCATGGAAGATATCGACCTGGCGCTGCGGCCCCAGGCGCGAAGTGACCCGGCCCACGCCATAGCGGCTGTCGATGGCGGCCGTATACAGGCGCACCTGCTGGCCCTGCTCTTCGTAGTTGTGCGCGACCTGCAACAAGGCCGTCGACTTGCCCGCGTTCATCGCGGAATACCGGAAATAGAGTTTTGCCACTGCCGCCTGCCCTGTCTGAGTAATTTCAATACTATTTAGTATCTTTTCGAGGCGTGATTATAAATCGCAATGGCGGGCTTGCGGCAGCTTAATAGTCGCGTCGTTGGTGCGGCAGGCGGGCCAAAAACGGCGCATACTCGAATCGCGCGCGTTGCAGCCGATATGCGCAACGCGCATATGCAAGCATGGAAACATTCGTTCGCCGCACTCGTCCACCCGCCTACACTGCGCGGCACGGAAGGCGGCTCGGGACACGATCCTGAGCGGCTGTTTCTCTGACAGGAGCCACCATGAATGATCGAATGCCATCCCCCTCCCAGCCGCCAGCGCTATACAAGCTGATCGGCAACACCCCGCTGGTCGAAGTCACCAGGCTCGACACGGGCCTGTGCCAGCTGTTCCTGAAACTGGAATCGCAAAATCCCGGCGGTTCCATCAAGGACCGCATCGGCCTGTCCATCATCGAAGCGGCCGAAGCCGACGGCCGCCTGCAGCCGGGCGGCACCATCGTCGAAGCCACGGCCGGCAACACGGGCATCGGCCTGGCCCTGGTCGGGCGCATCAAGGGCTACCGCGTGATTCTCGTCGTGCCCGACAAGATGTCGACGGAAAAAGTGCTGCACCTGAAGGCGCTGGGCGCGGAAGTGCACACCACGCGCTCGGACGTGGGCAAGGGCCATCCCGAGTACTATCAGGATTACGCGGCGCGCCTGGCGCGCGAACTGCCGGGCGCCTTCTTCGCCGACCAGTTCAACAATCCTGCCAACCCGCTGGCCCACGAAACGACGACGGCTCCCGAAATCTGGGAGCAAACTGGCCATGACGTGGACGCCATCGTCGTCGGCGTCGGTTCGTCCGGCACCCTGACGGGCCTGACGCGCTACTTCCGCAAGACGCAGCCCAAGCTGGAATTCGTGCTGGCCGACCCGCAAGGCTCCATCCTCACCGAATACATCGACACAGGAAAAATCAGCGACACAAGCGGCTCGTGGGCCGTCGAAGGCATCGGCGAAGACTTTATCCCGGCCATCGCCGACATGGACAGCGTCACGAAGGCCTATACCATCACGGACCAGGAAAGTTTTGATTCCGCGCGCGCCCTCTTGCGCGCCGAAGGTATTTTAGGCGGCTCATCCACCGGCACCCTGCTGGCAGCGGCCCTCAAATACTGCCGCGAACAGACTAGCCCGAAGCGCGTCGTCACGTTTGTCTGCGACACGGGG
The DNA here is from genome assembly GCF_002735765.1 of Janthinobacterium sp. BJB304. Classification (NCBI taxonomy): domain Bacteria; kingdom Pseudomonadati; phylum Pseudomonadota; class Betaproteobacteria; order Burkholderiales; family Oxalobacteraceae; genus Janthinobacterium; species Janthinobacterium sp. BJB304. The sequence continues at coordinate 59,747 of NZ_PDZN01000026.1, read as the reverse complement.
ACGCGCTACTTATCTAAAGTCTACAACGATGGCTGGATGCGCGACCAGGGTCTGTTGCAGCGCGCGCGCTCGGGCGACTTGCGCGACCTGATCGGGCGCCGCTACGACGAGGGCGACGTCGTCAGCGTGGCGCCGGGCGACACCCTGCTCACGGCCTTCAACCGCATGCGCGCCAGCGACCTGGCCCAGTTGCCCGTCATTGATGCAGGTCAACTGGTCGGCATCCTTGACGAATCGGACTTGCTGCTGCACGTCTCGAGCGACGCCGCGCATTTCGCATCGCTGGTGGGCGCCACCATGACGACGCAGATCGAAACGCTGGCGCCATCGAGCGGCTTGCCCGCCCTGCGCGCCACGCTGGACCGGGGCTTGACGGCCGTCGTCGCCGACGATACCGGCTTCTATGGCCTGATCACCCGCTTCGACCTTCTCAACCACTTACGCAGGACACTATCTTGAGTAAAGAAACCACCCGCAAGAGCCATCTGGCCACCCGCGTCATCCACGCCGGCCAGTCGCCCGACCCGTCGACGGGCGCCATCATGCCGCCCATTTACGCCACCTCCACCTTTGTGCAGGACAGCCCCGGCGTGCACAAGGGCCTCGATTACGGCCGCTCGCACAATCCCACGCGCTGGGCGCTCGAGCGCTGCGTGGCCGACCTGGAAGGCGGCAGCGCGGCGTTCGCGTTCGCCTCGGGCCTGGCCGCCATCTCGTCCGTACTGGAATTGCTGGACGCGGGCAGCCATATCGTCGCCGGCGACGACATGTACGGCGGCACCTACCGGCTGTTCGAGCGCGTGCGCCGGCGTTCGGCCGGTCACGAATTCACGTACGTCGACCTGACGAATCCGGAAAACCTGCTGGCCGCGCTGCGCCCGGAAACGAAGATGGTGTGGGTGGAAACACCGACCAACCCGATGCTGAAACTGGCCGACTTGCGCGCGATTGCCGACATCTGCCGCGAACGGGGCATCATCGCCGTGGCCGACAACACATTTGCCAGTCCGCTGGTGCAGCGCCCCCTGGAACACGGTTTCGACATCGTCGTGCACTCGACCACCAAGTATCTGAATGGCCACTCGGACATCATCGGCGGCATCGCCATCGTCGGCGCGGAGGAACGCCAGGCGGAATGGCGCGAGCAGCTGGGCTTTTTGCAAAACTCGGTGGGCGCGATTGCGGGGCCGTTCGACAGCTTTCTTGCCTTGCGCGGCATCAAAACGCTGGCCATCCGCATGCAGCGCCATTGCGCAAGCGCCCTGGCGCTGGCGCAGTGGCTGGAGCAGCAAAAGGAAGTAAAAAAGGTCTTCTACCCGGGCCTGGCGTCGCACCCGCAGCACGCGCTGGCGCAGCGCCAGATGGATGGTTTCGGCGGCATCATCTCGATCGACCTCGACACCGACCTGGCGGGTGCGCGGCGCTTCCTCGAGCGCTGCGAAGTATTCGCCCTGGCGGAAAGCCTGGGCGGCGTGGAAAGCCTGATCGAGCACCCTGCCCTGATGACGCATGCCAGTATCCCGGCCGAACAGCGGGCCAAGCTGGGCATAGGCGACGGCTTGATCCGCCTGTCGGTGGGGATCGAGGATATCGAGGATTTGCGCCATGACTTGCGCACGGCGCTGGACGCGATTTGAGGGGAGAGGTGTCGGATTACGCTGCGCTAATCCGACCTACGGCATACCGAGGGCGGTAGGTCGGATTAGCTCGGCAACGCCGGGCGTAATCCGACACACCACAAACCTCACTCCCCCGGCCGATACCTGCGCTCCAGGTGCTTCGCCACGTCCTCCGGATAAAACAGCACCTCCTTGAATTCGCCGCGTGCATACATGGCCGCCTGGTCCTGGAAGTGCGGCGACTTCGGGTCGCCGCTCTGGCCGCCCGCGAGAATGCTTTTCGCCTTGATGCGGGGGCCAAATTCCACGGCCGCGACAAAGCTGTTGCCGCGTTCGCCGTAGATGCGCTTCGTGCTGCTCTTGCTGCTCTGGCCATACGCGGCCAGCGCGCCCCAGTTGCCCGACGCGTAAGGCACCGGCAAGCTCGGCTGCGCATCGTCGAACGGCTGCACGATGTCGCCCGTCAGGCGCTGGAAGCGGTTGATCTCGCCCCACGGAGTTTGCCAGTTGCCGAAATCGCGCTGCAGTTTGTCCGCCGCCGTCGCCAGGGCAGCCAGCCGCTGCGCCGCCGTGACCTTGTCCGTCGCCAGAAAATCGACCACGGGCACGCCTTGTTCCCGCGCCTGCTTGCCCGTCAGCTCGGCCAGTTCCTGGCCCCAGAACACGGCCAGGGACGTGGCCGTGGAAGTGAGCGAATAGCGCCAGTCCCACGCCCGCAGCAAGGCGATCTTGTCGGCCAGCGCCAGCTGTTGCGCGTCGCCCGCCGGCAGTGCATCGTAGGCGGCGAACAGCGGCGGCAGCAGCGCTTCGAAGGCCGTCAGTTCGCTGTCGTAGGAGGCGGCGATCAGGCTGTCGAGCGTAAAACCCGTCTTGTTCTGAAAAACCTTGACGGCATGCAGGCCGCGCGCGTTTTCGCCGTAGACCGACATGTAGGCGGGATAGTCCTGCTGGCGCGGGCTGTTGGCGCCGGCCGCCGAATACGGCCAGTTGTTCGTGTTCTGAATCCAGCCATTCTTCGGATTGAACAAGGTGATGGTTTGCGCCACCGTGTGCAGCCCTTTCCATTCCGTGGCAGGGTCGCTGCCGTCGACGGGCTGCTTCCAGTTGAAGCGCGGGTCGCGCACGGGGATAAAATTGCCGTGAAAGTAGGCGATATTGCCATCCCCGTCCGCGTACACCGTGTTGTTCGACGAATTCGTGCGCAGTTCCATCGTTTGATAAAACGCCGCGTAATCGCGCGCCTTGGTGCGCGTGTACGACTGCGTCAAAGCCTTCAACGGTTCATTCATCAGGCGCACGGCCACCCATTTACCGTCCTGCGCGCGCACGATGGGGCCGTGGTGGCTGTAGTAGACGGTGATGGTTGTCGATCCCATGCAGCCATCGGCCAGTTTATAGGGCAAGGTAATCGGCACGGCTTTCAAGGGGCGCAGCCCGCCGTCATAGCGGTAGAACCAGGCGCCATCCCGGTCGACGATGCTTTCCAGGTATTCGTCGACGACATCGCCGCCGCCCGAGGTATGCATCCAGCCCAGGCGCTCATTGAAACCCTGGTAGACAAAGAACTGGCCCCAGGTGACGGCGCCATACGCGTTCAGGCCTTCGCCGCTGGTGACCTGCACTTCGGGACGGAAGTAGAACGAGGTGTGCGGGTTGATCATCAGCAGCGCATGGCCGTTTTTGGTAATCGCGGGCGCGATGGCGAAGCCGTTCGAACCGCTCGGTTCGGGGTCCAGACCTGACGCCAACCTGGTCTCCACGCTGGCCAGCGCTACGGCGGCGGGCCTGGCCTGCTGGCCGTAGAACGCTTCGAGCTGCGTCAGGTTGACCGATTCGATATCGCCGCCGATGCTGCCCTCGCTGAAACTGAGGGCCATCCACGGCTCGAAATGCGTAATCAAGAGAGGTTTGACGTGCGGATGCGTGGCCAGGTAAAAATTCAGGCCATCGGCAAACGCATCCATCAGCTTGCGCAGCCACGGCGGGCTGGCGCGGTACTGCGCCTGCAGCTCCTGCGGATCGATGAAGAGCTTCATGCGCAGGTCGCGGTACAGCTCCCGCTCGCCCTCCACTTCCGCCAGCCGTCCCATGGCATTGATATAGTTCAATTCCACGCGGGGAAAATCGTCCTCGGCCTGCGCATACATCAGGCCAAAGACGGCATCGGCATCCGTCTTGCCCGTCACATGGGGCACGCCCCACGTGTCGCGCGCGATGCTGACGTTGGCAGCCTGCGCCTGCCAGCGGGCCATGTCCGTGACGGAAGCGGCTGGCACCGCCAGCACGGGAGGAGCGGTAACGATGCCGCAGGCGATGGCGGCGAACAAGGCACGGCGAACTGGCATGCACTACTCCAATATCAGGATGCGTCGATCAGGGTGGCGATACGCTGGTTGAGCTCCACATTTTCCGCCTGCAGCTGCGCCACTTTCTGCTTCAAGCTGGCGATCTCGCCGCGCAGGCGCTCCGTTTCGGACGGCGCCTGCGCCGCGTTTTCCGCCCACGGCTCGTTGCCCGTTTCCGGCGTGTCCTGCGAAACGTGAGGCGCTTTCGGCTCGCGCGGCGTGCGCGTGGCGGCGCGCTGTTCGCGGATTTCCTTGGCCGCCTGGCGCAGCAGCTTCTTGCCGCCGGCGACGGCCGCCACCTGCTCTTCGGGCGGCAGCGATGCCACGGTGGCCGCCGCATTGATGGAGATCGTGCCCGAACGGACGGCTTCCACCAGTTCGGGCGAAGCGGTTTTCTGGATCTTCTCGATCTGGCTGATCTGGTTGCTGCTCAATCTGGCCGCCTTGGCCACCTCTTCGCGCGTGCTCATGGGAGGCTTGGGCGCGTTTTCGCCATCGGGCGCGTCCTGGGCGCTGACGGGCGCCGGGCTGCGCGCGGCGACGATTTCCTTCTTGCGCAAGGCCAGCACGCCGCGCTGGAAGTCCGACACGCTGCGGCGCGCCAGGTGATTGTCGATCATCCATAGCATGACGTCGTCGAGCGAGGTAAAGCTGGTGTTCTGGATGGTCTTGAATTCGATGCCGTGCTGGCGGCAGATGGCGTAGCGGTTATGCCCGTCGATCAGCACGTCGTTCCACAGCACCAGCGCATCGCGGCAGCCTTCGGCCAGCAGGCTGCGCTCGAGCGCCGCATACTCGCTGGCGGTGAGCGGGTCGATATACGACTGCAGCACCTGATTGATAGTGATATTCATGGTTGTCCTCAATATTGCGGCGCGATGGTCCGCGCCGGCACGAATGCTACACCATCCGCCGTGCCTGGCCGGGTAAAATCACGGCGGCACAGCTCATACAAAAACACGGACCATGAAAAGAAAGTACGCCACCGCGATCATTTTTGCCGTCGCCGCCATCGGCTTCACCTGGGTCAGCCCCTACATCGCCATGTACCGCATCAGCATCGCGGCGAAATCCGTGCGCCTGGAAAACCTGGCGCAGCAGGCCGACCTGCCCGCAGTGCGCGCCAGCGTGGCGCGCCAGCTGCGCGCGGCCGGCGAAATGGCCAATGATGATGACTTCAAGGAAATGCTCGACACCATCGTCTCGCCGCCCGGCATCACGGTATTGATCTTGCACGGCAAGCAGGGGGCGGACGGCAAGCGCCACGACTTCGGCATGGCGTACCGCTCGTGGAATGAAGTGGTGCTGCGGCGCAGCGGTGCCGGACCCGCCGCCAGCCAGTTTCTGCTGCGCCGCCATGGCATCTGGGACTGGAAACTGATGGACATTACCCTGCCGCCGGAATTACTCTAAAGAAACTTGATCTAAAACAACACTTACCTAAACCGTCATATTGATTTTGGGAAATATTATGTAGAATGCCAACACCTCAGGCGCACCGGGTCGCCAGGCATCCGAGAGATTGCACGATGAAAAGAATGATGCTTCTCGCTGTAGCGGTACTGGTCGCGCTGGCCGGCGTCTTCTATGGCAGCCCGTACTTCACCATGAACAAGATCCGCGCGGCCACCATGGACGAGGATACGCAGGCGCTGGCCGCACAGATCGACCTGGCCCAGTTGCGCGGCAGCCTGGGGCAGCAACTGCACACCCTGTTCTCGGCGCCGGAAGTGGCCGACGATATCAATCCCGAGGTCATCGATCCCTTACTCGACACCATGCTGATGCCCGAAGGCATCGTCGCATTGATGAAGCTCAATGACCGCTACGAAAACCCGATCGCCAAGGTCAGCGACATCAGCGGCCGCAAGCGCAACACCAAGCCCGACTACAGGCTGCGCTACACCTCGTGGAACAGCGTCGTGGTCCAGCGCGCCCACAGCAAAAGCCATATCGGCGAACTGACCCTGACGCGCGACGGCCTGTGGCACTGGAAGCTGGTATCGGTGGCCCTGCCAAAAAACTTGCTGGCCGACGCGTAAAGTGCCCGCCCTTCGTGTCGTCAATCCAGCGGCTATCCGACACCGGACACTGCTATCATCGGGTTTTGATTTCCAACGGAGGCAGCATGTCAGACCTGGTACAACACGCCCTGACCCACGCGGGCAAACCGGCAACCACGCCCTGGGTGGTGACCCTGGTCGGCGGTGAAAAACTCACCGGCCCCATTTCCCCGCTCAGCGACGGCTGCTACGCCATCGGCCTGGGACAAATCAAGTACTTTTCCAGCGACAAGGTCGCCTGCCTGAATGTATCGGGCGCGGGCGCATTTCCTATCTGAAGACCCTGGCAATGGAAGACGCACAGGAGAATACGCAGGACAGCCTGGCGGTGCAGCTGCAGGCGCTGGAAGCGGCGCTGCAAAGCCAGGCGGTGCGCGCCGACAGGGCCAGACTGGCGGCCCTGCTGGCCGACGACTTCGTCGAGTTCGGCAGCTCGGGCAATCTCTGGACACGCGCGGCAACCCTGGCGGACTTGCCGGTGGAAGACTTTTGCCAGCGCAGCATCCGCGATTTTCAGGCCCGTTTGCTGGCCGACGATGTTGCCTTGGTTACCTACCGCTCGCAACGCCACGCCAACGGCACCCTGCCCGCCAGCGCCAGCTTGCGCAGTTCCTTGTGGAAATGGCGCGATGGCCGCTGGCAAATGATTTTTCACCAGGGCACGCCCATTCCCGGCTGATCCACCTCCCGGAAGATACTGTCCTGCGCCCGATCAAGCGGCGCAGGAATCAGCATCCATGCCGAAAAGTTGTTTTTTGACACGCAAAATCTCATTGATTTACTGAATTTTTTGTGCAACAATGAATTTAATAAATAAAACAAATAAATTATTGAAATCGGTTTTTTGAATTAATTCCATCCTCACACCACGAATCCGTGTTTTGGATAGAAAAGCACTGCGCAGGGCACGACCCGTCGCCAGGCAAGCGCCTGCCACCCGTCCCACGCAAGCCCCCTTTCTAATCATCATCACGTATTTGGGAGAGACATCATGGACAAATTCACCGTACGCACCCAGCTCACTCTGGCTTTCGGCCTGCTGGTCTTTTTCCTCATTGGCATATCGATCCTGTCCGTGCGGAACCTTTCCAACTTCAACGCCAGTTTTGACCAGTATGTCAACGGCATCACCGCCCGCGCCAATACGGCGCACCGCGTGCGTGACGCGATCGACATGCGTGCCGTGGCGGCCAGGAACCTGGTGCTCGTCACCAAGCCGGAAGACCTGGAAAGCGAACGCAAACAGGTCTTGCAGGCACAGGCCGATGTCGTCAAGAACATGCAGCATCTGCTGCAGCTGACACAGCAGCCCGAGGTATCGGATGAAGTGCGCGCCATAGTCAACAAGATCGACGGCATCGAAAAACGCTATTCTCCCGTGGCGCTGGCTATCGTGGACCTGGCGCTGCAAAAGAAAACCGAGCAGGCCATCGTCAAGATGAACGAGGAATGCCGCCCGCTGCTGGCCGCCCTCGTCGCCGCCAGCGATGAATATTTCGCCCTGACGGACCAGCGCTCTACCGCCATCTTGCAGGAAGACAACGAGAGCTACATTCTCAACAGGAATATCCTCATCGGCGCCAGCCTGCTGTCCATCGTGCTGGCAGGCCTGGCGGGCGGGCTCATCACACGCAGCCTGCTCAAGGCGCTGGGCGCAGAACCGAAGCAGCTGTGCGACGCCGTCAGCCTGCTGGCCGGCGGCGACCTGACAGGCAAACTCAACGTTGCACCGCGCGATACCGCCAGCGTGCTGTCGGCGCTGCAGCGCATGCAGGAGTCGCTGACCACGGTAGTGTCGTCCGTGCGCCAGGATTCCGACACCGTTTCCCTTGCCGCCGCGGAAATTTCCAGCGGCAACAGCGATCTGTCGCTGCGCACGGAACAGCAAGCCAGTTCGCTGGAAGAAACCGCGTCGTCGATGGAAGAGCTCACCAGCACCGTGCGCAAGAATGCGGAAAATGCCCGCGAAGCCAATGTGCTGGCCACGACGGCATCGGACGTCGCCAGCAAGGGCGGCGCCGTGGTGGGGCAAGTGATGGGCACCATGGACCTGATCAGCGAATCGTCGCGCAAGATTGTCGACATCATCAGCGTCATTGACGGCATCGCCTTCCAGACCAATATCCTGGCCCTGAATGCCGCAGTGGAAGCGGCACGTGCCGGCGAACAGGGTCGCGGCTTCGCCGTCGTGGCGACCGAAGTGCGCGGCCTGGCCCAGCGCAGCGCCAGCGCAGCCAAGGAAATCAAGGCGCTGATCGACGATTCCGTCAGCCGCGTCGATGCGGGCTCCAGGCTGGCGGCACAAGCGGGCACGACGATGTCCGAGGTGGTCGCCAGCGTCGCCCGCGTCAGCAACATCATCGCTGAAATCACGGTGGCCAGCCAGGAACAGTCCGCAGGAATCGAGCAGATCAATCAGGCGGTGACCCAGATGGATAGCGTCACGCAGCAAAACGCGGCACTGGTGGAAGAAGCGGCGGCGGCGGCCGAATCGCTGCGCGAGCAGGCCGGCCACCTGGTGGAAACCGTGAGCATCTTCAAGACGCATGACAGCCATGTGGCGGCACCCGCACCGGCGCCAGCACCGGCACGCGCCAGCCACAAGCCGCTGCGCCTGGTACCGGCAGCAGCGGCCAGCAGCCCCGCCAAGCGCCAGGCCGCCCCGGAAAAACCCCGTGCGGCGCAAGCGGAAGCCGTGACGGCCGGCGACTGGGAAGAGTTTTAAGCATATACAGGCATGCAGCCACGCATGCCCCGCTTCACACGCACAGGGGAGAGCCGCAGCCGGCCTCCCCTGTCGCGTTGCAACAACACGCCCCTCACATAAAAAATCCGCGGAAACTGTTGTATTTGTGCCGCCCCGGATCCCGCTACTACGCCGAAATAGCGCATGCTTTTTTGCGCCGCCGCAGGAAACCGCCTCGTTTTGCCCTGCCTCTTTTGCTCCTGCACAAGCCTGCCGGCACTCCACTATGCACCCGCCAGATAGTGACGACAAATACGATTTTATTCGCGTATTGAGTCGAAACGGATATGAATAGCCATCGTTGGAAAATGGCATGAATACCAAAATTTCCCGTGCTAGCATGATTTTTCGTTCAGCTGGCCAGCGCCAGCTTGCATGCCCCCAACAACCTTGACCGACAGGAGCCGTTTCATGATGACACCGCATGCCAGCACAGTACGTCACACCCTGATTGCCCTGGCAATCAGCGCCGCCTTTCCGCTGCAGGCGATGGCACAGGATAGCGTCCCGGCGCCAGCCGCCGACGCGCCTGCCGTCCCGGCGGCACAGACCGGTCCTGGCCAGCTGGAAACCGTGATCGTGACGGCGCAGCGGCGCGCGGAAAACATCAAGGACGTGCCCATGTCCATCGCCACCCTGAAGGGCGACAAGCTCGACACCCTGACGGCCGGCGGCGCCGACATCCGCTTCCTCAACAGCCGCTCGCCCAGCGTGTCCGTCGAATCGGATTACGGCCGCACCTTTCCCCGCTTCTACATTCGCGGCCTGGGCAATACCGACTTCGACCTGAACGCCTCGCAGCCCGTGGGCCTGGTGATGGACGACGTAGTGCAGGAAAACGCCATGCTGAAAGGTTTTCCCGTGTTCGACGTGGATCAGGTCGAAGTGCTGCGCGGCCCGCAAGGCACCTTGTTCGGCCGTAACTCGCCAGCCGGCGTGATCAAGTTCGATTCCGCCAAGCCCGTCTTCAAGACGGAAGGCTACCTGAGCGGCGGCTTCGGCAAGGATGGCATGAAGAACCTGGAAGGCGCGTTCAACGTGCCCGTCAGCGACACGGTCGCCCTGCGCTTTTCCGGCCAGACGCAGCGCCGCGACGACCGCGTGCACAACCCGCGCCCCACCGGCACGCGCGACTTCGAAGGCTATGAAGACAGCGCCGCCCGCCTGCAGGTATTGGTCAAGCCCACGCGCGACTTCACGGCCCTGTTCAACGTGCACGCGCGCAACCTCGACGGCACGGCCACCCTGTTCCGCGCGAATATCCTGAAACAGGGCACGAACGACCTCGTCGACGGCTTTGATTATGACAACTACCCGACCGACGGCATCAACCGCCAGCACCTGAAAACCAAGGGCGCCAGCATGCGCCTGAAATGGGACTTGCCCGGCGTGACCCTGCATTCGATCACCGGCTACGAAAAACTCGATTTCTTCAGCCGCGCCGACGTCGACGGCGGCTATGGCGCCGTGTACGCGCCGCCGATGGGTCCCGGCTTCATCCCGTTCGTCGTGGAAACGGCCGACGTGATCCCCAACCACAAGCAGATTTCGCAGGAATTCCGCGCCGAGTCGTCTGCCCGCGGCCCGCTGCAATGGATAGCCGGCCTGTTCTACTTCAAGGAAGATATCCAGATCGACAGCATCGGCTTCAACAGCCTGGCGCCCGGCAACCCACAAAGCCCGAACTACGCCACGCAAAACCAGAGCTCGAAGTCGTACGCGGCCTTCGGCTCGCTCAACTACACGGTCTCGGACGCCCTGAAACTGCGCGCCGGCCTGCGCTACACGACCGACAAGAAGGATTTCTCCGCCAAGCGGGTGGAGGCGACCACGGCCGGCCCCTTCGACTTGCACGACACCTCGCACAACGTCAGCTGGGACTTGAGCGGCACCTATGTACTCACGCCGGAAACGAATGCCTACGCGCGCATCGCCACCGGCTACCGCGCGCCGTCGATGCAGGGCCGCCTGAACGGCCTGGCCGACCGCCCTTCGTTTGCGGGCGCCGAGAAAGCGCTGTCCGTCGAGGCGGGCATCAAGCAAGACCTGTTCGACAAGCGAGCGCGCCTGAGCCTGGCCATATTCCAGTACCGCGTGAAGGACAAGCAACTGACGGCCGGCAGCGGCGCCGTCAACATGAACCAGCTGATCAACGCCGACAAGGCCACGGGCCGCGGCGTGGAACTCGATTTCCAGGCGAACCTCAGCGATTCGCTCAGCATGACCCTGGGCGGCAGCTACAACCACACGGAAATCCAGGACAAGAAGCTGTTCGTGCAAAGCTGCGGCAACGCGCAAAACAACCCGGCCAGCGGCTGCACCGTGACCGACCCGCTGGGCCCGTTCAAGGGCACGGCCTACATCGACGGCAACCCGCTGCCGCGCGCGCCGGAATGGCAAACCAACTTCACATTAAAGTACAGCATTCCCCTCGCCAATGGCGAGTTCTACGCCTACACGGACTGGGCCTACCGCACCAGCTACAACTTCTTCCTGTATGAAGCGAAGGAATACAAGGCCAAGGAACTGCTCGAAGGCGGTTTGCGTGTCGGCTACAAATGGGACAAATACGAACTCTCCGCGTACGGCCGCAACATCACCAACCAGATCCAGTCGCTGGGCGCGATCGATTTCGACAACCTGACAGGCATCGTCAACGAACCGCGCACGTATGGGGTGCAGTTCAAGGCGACATTCTGATAGCTGCGGGGAATGCATGCGCGAGCACCGCGCGCGGAGGAATGCCGTCAGCGCCAGCTGAGCGGCATTCTTTCAGGCCCTCCGTTGGCCACTCCGCTTTAGCGTCCTGCCAATGCGCCTATCGTGGCATTGTCGGGCGCGTAAGGCTGTCCGTCAAAGTATCGCCTGCCGATAGTCGACACTGCCTTCCCGATGTGTCCGGCTGCCACGATGCGCATGCTTTCGTCATGCATCCCCATACTGGCCACGGTCGCGTTACTACCGATGAAATACGGGCCAAAGATACTATTTTGATCAAAATTGCTGGTGGCCATACGCGCCTTATAGGTCACGATATTGTTCGTCGTTCCATCCGCTCCCGTGTAAAAACCGTCGCCGCTCATGCCGCTTCCTTCCGTGAAATAAATATTCCGGTCGCCCGTCGGACGGCCAGCTCCGGGGTTCAGATTGACCATGCGGGGGAAACGCGCCACCAGCGGATCGCGCTTAAAATATACAAGGTTGTTGCTGAAATTGACGAAGCCATCGGCTGCGGCCCCATCGATATACAGTGCCGTACACTGCTGCTTGCCTGCGGGATCGGTTAGCGCCTCATCGTAATAGATGGTGTTTTGATAGACATTCAAACCCGTCCCTCCCGATATGCGCACGCCGCGAAGTCCTGGCAAGACAATCATATTGTGATGCGCAACGTTATCGAAATTCCTGGTGTTCGTGGCATCGTTATTGGCCAGGCTACCGGCACTTTGATAGTTGTTGGCGAACCAAATACCGCCGGAAGCATAGGTAAGCTGGCGCCGGTCGCGCGTAGTGCTGTAATAGCCATAGTTGTAGCGGATAATGCTGTTATCGTTGGATGACCAGAGCTCCACGATTGAATTGCCGCCGCAATTGCTGCTGATATTCTTTTCAACGATAAGTCCGGAGGTGCAGCTGTACTCAATCGCGTTGTTAAGCACGTCGTCGATGCGGTTCCCTGCCACGTAGCCCCCCTTCAGGCGTATCGCATCTGACAGTCCAATCATAGTGATGCCGTCCGAGGCAAGCATAGGACCATCGGCGCCAGCCTGAGTGGCGCGGCAACCGACCAGGCTGATATCGTTGATGCTGACGATGGCATCGACCACTCCAGTCGTCGGAGGCGCCACCGAAATGGAGACATTGCGTGCCTTGCGCGCCTCGACGCCGCAGACATGGATGTACCCGGTGTGTGGCACGTTCGAGTAGTTGATCATGAGGGCATGCTGGCTACTCGAGACCTCCATTTGCCCCAGACGCGGATCCTCACCGGCATAGGGGCGCACGTACAAGATGCCGTTCACGTACGCACTGCTGCCTTCCGTGGTCAGGCTTGCCGCGGCGCTGCCCGCAAAGGTCTTCTTCCACAGACGCACCTCATTTTGCCAGCAGTCATGCTCGATGGCGCCCATGGGATAAGACCAGATATTCGCTGCGCCGTCCTCCAGCGTCCAGTTCAGGACGACCGCACCACTCGTAATGATGGGTAATGCTTCGGCATCGCCATAGGGACAAATGGTGAATGGCTTGCCAGGCGAACCGTACACATCCAGTTGCAGCCCCATTGTTCCCGTCACGCGCAAGGTCGTTCCCCGCTTCAAGCCCAGCACCTGCCCGGACATATTTCCATTGATTACCAGCATTAACTGGGCCTGCGTGAAATACGGATGTTTCAAGGTGCCCAATCCAAGGCTGGATGTGGCGCTGGGATCGAAAAACAAGGAAGGCCGGCGAACAAACCCCTTGTCGTACAGATCAATGCCGCTCAGGGTATCGTCGAGCCATGTCAATCCTTTCGGCACACTGAGATCAAGACTCAGCGGGACCGCATTCAATGCACGTCCGGCCTCAGAAGCAGTAATGGTGTGCGGTTCGGTACTAGCGACTTTTTTTTGCATGACAACTTTCAAACAAGAAATTAGGGAAGCGTTCCGGCGTGCGGGACACGTGATTCAAGTCTTGCGGGCAGTGACGACAAGGATCTGGCCGCATGACTGCGAGAAATGCTTGAGCACCTTGCCCAAGGCCCGCAATAATCCATCTGCCTCGCATGAGACGGAGGTGTTAATTTTTGGGCGTCCTCTTTGCATTGACCTTGCGGCCGTGAAAATCTATGGCTATCTATCCTATAGTTGCCCTCCTTTTGCAAGCTGATTTTGTATGATGTAAGTAGGCAAGCTTAACAACGCCTGACAAACCCTGGCGAGCGGAAAGAAGGCTAGGTGCCACCGTCGACTTGAGAAGCGCAACTGTACCAAGGTACTGGGGCGCTGAGCCAATAAGCATCGCAGACCGCAAATTACGACGCGCATTAGGTGTTGATAAGTGTTCCACATCTGTCCGGCGCCTGGCGGGAGATGACTCTCCACTCCACGATGAGAGTGACACCTGTCGGCTCTTAAAAGCCGCCGGGCTTTTTGCCGCCGAGTTGTTGCCAGCTTATCCGTCAGACCGGTGTGCCGTTCACGTCATCCAATATCCGCAGCCGCTGACAGATAAGCGTGCGACAAAAATCGCGCGCACGGTGGCGCGCCGAGTGCGTTTGCTGAGTCTCGTTTTTTGGCGCGACGACACACATGGCAGGCCGGCTAGCCACGCATCGATCTGACGAAGTAACTCGAGCAACAAGACTGACGCAAATGCGGCGCAACATGGCGCTATCGATATCACTTGTGCTAGAATCTCGCCGCGCTGCCCGGATGGTGAAACTGGTAGACACTGGAGACTTAAAATCTCCCGCCTGTAAGGGCGTGCCGGTTCGATTCCGGCTCCGGGCACCAGCGCACAGAATTCAGAAACATCAAAAAAGCCATTAAACCCAATAAAATCAACGGGTTAGTGGCTTTTTTTTACGTCCAGGCATTCGGCTTAATCCAGATTAAAACCGACAAAAACCAGTAGCGATTACGCCAAATTTACGCCATGATTACGCCTCAACGAGAGGGATGCATGGCTTCATTCAGGAAACGGGTTGGCGGTTGGCGGGCAGAGATCGCCATCCACGGCACTCGGGAATCTAAAACATTCAGCACCAAGGCCGAGGCTGCGGCCTGGGCGTCGGAACGCGAAACCGAAATCCGGCGCGGCGCCGACAGTGGCATCGTCATCGGGAAAAGCTGCGGCGACGCATTCGACAGGTATCTGGAAGAAGTCTCGATCCACAAGCGTGGCGAGCGATGGGAGCGCCTGCGCCTCAATGCCATTGGCGAAGTGGTCATTGGCGGCGAGAAAATTAGAGATATAAAACTGGCCAACGTGACACCTGAACTACTCGGCGCCTGGCGCGATCAGCGCATGACCGGGGAAAGCAAAGTCAGTGGCGCCACCGTAAATCGTGAGCTGAACTTGCTTTCCCACGTTTTTACAACTGCGCGCAAGGAATGGAAATGGCTTGCGGCCAGTCCGACCAGCGACGTGCGCCGCCCCAAACCTGCCGCCTCACGCGAACGCATTCCTAGCGAGGATGAAATCGAACGCTTGTGCAACGCACTTGGCTTCGCCGACGAGCCTGTGGCGACCAAGAGCCAGGCCGTGGCGGTCGCCTACCTCTTCGCCATCGAGACGGCCATGCGGGCCGGGGAAATTTGCGGGCTGATGCCCGCCTGGGTTGACGGTGCCGTCGCCCGCCTCCCCGCCTCGATCAATAAAAACGGCGTGCGACGCGATGTGCCCCTATCGACGCGCGCGCTGGAACTCCTGGCGCTGCTGCCGGACTCAGGCGATGCGCCATTGTTCGGCATTTCCACGGCCTCGCTCGATGCCCTATTCCGCAAAGCGCGCGAACGATCCTGCATCGAGGGGCTGACCTTCCACGACAGCCGGCATGCGGCCATCACACGTTTGGCCAAAAAATTGAACGTGCTGGACCTGGCGCGCATGGTTGGCCACAGGGATTTGCGTATGCTCCAGGTCTATTACAACGAGAGCGCCGAGGATATGGCGGCCAAGCTTGGGTAACTCCCGCCTGAAGCGGTGTAATGCACATATCGTGAATTGATGCCGCTTGTGGACCAATTCAAAAGCTTATACCGACACACATACCTACAACGCCACGTTACCCGACAGCGTCACACCGCTCTTATACGTGTTCACGACCGGAAGCAGTATAGCCAGCAGCATTGCTGACAGGATCAATCTTCCTTCTTGGGTTCATCCGTCGCCACGATTGACTTTGCTGTTTCGACAACCTTTACAGCTTCAGCCTTCGCACTCTTTGCTTGCTGAAGGCTTTCACTGATCAGCGCCATTATTTTCGCTGGTAGATCGGGCGCCTCTTTGATAGCGCCTTTTACCGTGTCAGAGTTGAGCAACTCGGACCAAGGAGAACCATGCTGCACCGCCTCCACCAACCTCAGCGGTGCCTCATCCAAACGCGTCAATGCGGAGCGGAAGAGCGTCGCCTGAAACTCAGGATCAAGAACAGCAGCCTCTTTCCTGTAACCTTCGTAGGCTTTGGCAACAGATGCTTTGAAGGCATAATCCTCCGACAAGCGGAATCGCTGGCCAATCTGTTTGGTGGCTAACCAAGAGAACCATAGGGGTGCGCCGACACCTAAGAAGGCAAGGAGTATCTGAGCAACTATGGCAGGCCAGTTTGGATTTTCTGCGCGCAGCTCCGCAGCCAATGAGGACAAACGGATGACACCAATTACAGATCCGGCGATCAAGGCAACAACCAAGCCCCCGACCCATAACTGCATAGAATTACCCAGCGAAGCAGCTTTTTGGTCAAATGCTCCTGCAAGTCCTTTGGTCGTTGTGATGTGGTAGGCCTCCTCACACTTTGCGATGAGTTTTTCAGCCACGTCTTCATTTTTTTTCATGCTCTCCAAAGTAGCCTGGACTTTCTTCTGCATGTCATCCAATGCATTCTCGGTTTTCACCTGAACCTCGCCCCAGGCAGTATTGGCTCTGCTCTCTATAAAATCGAGTACTTCCGCCGCCTTTGTTGCTGACTCGGCGCTTTTGGAGGCATTTCTGTCGGTTTCTTGAGCGGTCTGCTCGACTGCCTCCCGAGCCTCTCTCAAGGATTGCAAATCCAACTCAAGATTTTCTGCTACATGATGCGCGGTATTGATTGCTGCAACCTTCTCGGCCAGGCCTGGAATAGCTGACTCAATGTCTTCCACGCGACGTTGTGCGGCAACCGAGCGTCGGGCAAGCTGGGCTGGCAAAGAAGCATTAGATACGGCCACCCACCCTGACGAAGGTAGCAATTTATCACGTATATATTTTAGGGTTTCAAACATGGCTGGAAACCCCTGTACGCCTCCGTTGTAGGTATTCGGCAGCGTCTGGGTTTGCATTACAGAAATACGATGTGACAAATGCAATACCCATGGCTTCATCTCATCGGGGTACTTTTCGGCGTTCACGGAGCGTAGATCATCAGCAATACTGCGAACGACCCAAGAGAAATCTTGCCGGTTTAAGGCTGGGGCTGGCCACCCCCAGTAATCAGTGAAGATCTGGTCCGTATTATGGGGAAATGAACTCACTATTTCATCAGCGAACTGGTCGAGTGCGGTACACACTAAGGATAGATCTTGATGCATAGCTTGCTCCTCCCCGGAAACTAAATTATCCAAATGGTAACATGCGAGTGAGAGTAGCAAACAGAAATTGTCAATGCGACGCGAGGGGAATATTCGCCATCCAGACACGGGCTGACGCGCGGGGGCGTAGAAGCTGGCTAAGTCGGAAAGCAAATTAGGATCAATACCGCGCGTATGCGGCGCTCGAGGTCGCCGCGTAGCTGCAGTTTGAGGAATCGGAGTGGGCTGGGCCGGTAGGCCCATTCCTTCGAACGTCACGAACAGGTTAAGCCGTCGCTAGTTTTCAAGTCTTAAAAATATTCTTTATATATCAGCCACTTGCGGAATTTTTTATTCCGCAAGCAACATGATTTTAGCTCTTTGAAACACTGTGTTTTCAACACCCATCACATGAGATGCGGAAGCGATTTTCCAATGGCAACACCAAAAACCTGAGTACTAAATGCACAAATCTATCAGTGAAAGACGCCAGGAGTCCAGGCGTCTTTCAGATGAAAATTACCGCTTACTATCTGGCGTAATAGCAGTAGGAACCCAAACGCTGCCGGGCTTAGACGTAGGCGGTGCCTTGTGATGATCTGGGATCGTTGCGAAATTATCCTTCATGCCACCACGCGGCCCTTGCTCTTGGTAAATGCCGCCTTTGTTGCCAGGAGTAGTACCCGGCTTAATTGGAGTTTTTGCCATTGCTTGTCACCTTTCAGGATGATGCCGAAAGACAATTCTATCGACGGGTTAACAATTGGTGCTGGCCATCAATTTACAAGAGATAAATATTAAAATATTCATCATGCAAATGAATTATTTACAAGTATAAATTACACGAAGATCAGGTCTTCCGTCAGACGTGGACTGATGCGTTATGCGCTGTGACCCGGCACCGGGCAGAAAGCATATGGAGAAAGCTACGTCAATTCGGGGTTCCTGATGAACAGGGCAACAATGCATTGCAGAAAAAACAAAGGCGGGGTACGCTGCGATGGTTGCCAACTAATTAACGGAGCTAAAGTGAGAACAGTATCCCCGTATGAAATTATTTCCGCTGACGATGTATTGCCAGGGCAACTCATCTTGTTGACGATTGATGAGCAAACTACTACCGCATTCGCTATTCGCGACGCCAACAAGGACGTAGGATTTCTTATCTTGGCAGGTAATCACATCGGTGAGGTTGAGTACCTTGATAGAGAAAAAGTGCAACGATTGACTCAATCTGTTTACATGGAGCTACCAAGGGACGCTAGTGGTTGGGCAGGCCAGAAGCGCCCCGAAGACCCGTTGCTGGTAGCTATAGCTGGGGAGAAAACTTATTTCATTTATCAAAAACACGGACAAACAAGTGCTGTAGACATTGATACTGGACTGGTAAGTGATACTCCTAGAAACCCACTTTATCTGCACAAATGGGCGATTTATGAGGACGAATCCCACGAACTGCTTCTGCAAGGCGGCGCCTAAACCTCATGCGAGCGTCTGCACAAGCTAAACCACAGTCTCGCGCGACGCTCATAATTCCCGTATGGCCGTTCCCCTTCACGTAGCACCCTGGGCAACGGAGGAGAGGTAGATGGTTCGGAGCGGGGCGGTTTCAGGTCAAGCCCTCCAGAATTTAGCGGACACTCTAATCCGCACGACAGGGTAACGCGACGGTGTCGGGTTGCACATAGCAACACGGGTTCGTGCTTATTTTTTCACACGCGGCGGAAGTGGATCAGCCACAGCAACGAGGCGTTCTGCTGCATACTGCTGGAACAAATCCTCTTCACTCACAAGGGAACCATCGAGCCAGCCGTGATACTGGTCCGGGTCGAGAATCATCACCATCCGTTTTTCATCATCCGGCTTATGGAAGCGCTGCATGAGCGGGTGGCCATCGGCGTTTATCGTCAGCATCGAGAACGACAGCAGCAAGTCTTGCGGCCGGAACTCCCATATCCCGGCGATGGCGGCCGGCATTCCATCGGCGCGCTCGATGCGCCAACGGATCGGCTTCCCTGTTTCGTAGCAGGGTTCAAAGAAGTTATCGGCAGGGATAATGCAGAACTGTTTGCGCTTCCAGGCATTGCGGAATGATGGCTTCTGCGCCACAGTTTCGGTACGTGCGTTGTAGGTCTGGCGCGCCAGCTTCATATCGGCCCAATGGGGCACCATCCCGAAACATGCCGGCGCGACTTCCAGCTCGCCGGGCATGTCGTGCGAGGCGCGAATGATCGGCGCCATGTAGCCTGGCCAGGCTTCCGGCGGCAGATCAAATTGAGGGAAACGGACAGCAAAATGCTGTTCGATTTGATCGCTACGGCTGGGGGTATAGTCGGCGCACATGCAAATTATTCTACCTGCCTTCCGGCATAGGTGGCGGCTCCGTCCCGACAAAACACAGCCAGGACTGCGCATAGTCGCAAAATTGCATATCTTTTTTGCTGCGTTCAAACCCTGATAACACCATGCGCCCATCCCGATACCAGAGCAAATTGACATCGAAAAGTGTGTCAACGTATTTTCCGCTCTCTCCGTAAGTGAAGCGGGCCAGCCTTACCAGACGGTGTAAGCCCTGGTCTGTCGTTTCAACAACTTCCAACGTTCCGGGCCGTGCTGAGTTGTAGCGATCATGCAGCCGTCGCTTGGGCACCTCTACACCAGCAAGGCGCATCTTTAACATTTTAACAATCATTGTGACACCTGAGTAAAATACTGTATATACATACAGTATATCAAGAGTTCTTGAGGCCGCAATACCCGGCAATGATGCGAGGGCGTGAAGATGAATGATGCGCAGAATGCAGACGCCAATACATGGGCCAGAACCGCGCTAGGGCGCGGCGCAGCGCGAAAATAGCGCCGCTCCCACGGTTCCACACCACCCGCACCAAAAAACGCTCAAAGTGCGTCAAAATGCGTCAAATCGCGCCCCCACTCTTCACCCCGCCGCGCCAGTCCTCATGCGCCTTCGGCCATGGTGCAAATTTGAGTCAAAAGAGCCCTATATAGCGGGCAGGTGTGGAGGGGGGACAACTGCGCGCGCCGGGCCGAAACGGGCCCTTTTTTTGCTTCAAGAGCAACATCAATCGTCAGGACGTGAAAAAGCCGCCTCATGGGCGGCTTGTGCGGTGGCTGGGGCGCTCCGGCGCGGCTGGGCTATCGCGGCCCTGCCCTGCCGGTCAGCGCGGCGTGGCGGTCATCCTGGGCGACCGGCGCGCGCCTTCGCCGCCTGCTGCTTCTCGTAGTCGTCGCGGCAATCGACGTTGCAGAATGGTAGGCCGGGCGCCAGCGGCTCGTCGCAGTAGTGGCAGCAGCCGCGCGCCATGAGGGCGGGCCGGCGCCGCACGGCGGCCAAGCCGCGAGCCACCTCTGCGAAGATGATCTTGTCGGTGTTATCGATGTGGTCGCTCATTGCGCGCCCTCCCCGCCTGTGGCCAGGTCATACGGGGCAAACTTCACCACTTCCACGCCGGCCCACTCGTTGATCGCTTCGAACTGCGCCTGCAGCGGCACCAGTTCATTGCGGGCGAAGACGCGCGCGGCCGGTTCCACGGCGCCGAAGCCGCCGGCATTGTTCGGCAGGATGCCCATCAACTGCGGCGGCACGCGGTGCGCGGCCAGCTGGTCATCGCGCGTGACGCTCTTGATGTTGAAAAACTCGTCCTTGGCGGCCACGTCCGACACGGGCAGAATCTGGATGCCATCCTTCTTGCCGTTCGGCGCGTACATGAACAGGTTGCGGAAGTTGCCTGGCCCCTTGCTGTCACGCATGGCCTGGCGCAGGTTGTCCACGTCCTGGGTGTTGGCGGCCGCGTCCGTCATGTAGAACACGAAACCGGCGTGCGAACCGTTCTTGTAGTACTTGCGGCGGAACAGCGTGGCCGCCTCGTTGAGCCAGGCCGATTGCAGCGCGCTCAGGTACTGCGGCACGCCGTACAACTCCTGGTTCACGTCCGGTTCCATCAGGTGAAACACGCGGCCCTTGTCGAACTGGTGCACGGCCTGGTAGCCGTTCACGAAAAAATAGGTATCCAGATCGACGCCGCGCCGCATGTACTTGGCCAGCGCGTGCTGGTACGCCAGCGCCTTGCCGCTGCGGCTGGGCCGGTCTTCCAGGTAGGCGTTGCCGAAGGTCAGATAGTCCAGGGCCATGCGCTTGAAGCCATCGCGCGACAGGTATTTCGTCGGCATCAAGGTGGAGGTCAGCACGTTGGCCTTGAAGTGGATGGCGCTGCTGTGGTGCACGCCGGCATTGAAGGACTTGGCCAGGCCGGCCAGGTTGACGGGCGGCTCATACCAGTGGCCGTTCTTCCAGCATTCGAAGCAGTCGAGAATGTCGGCGTGCTCGAGCACGGGCGTGGGGTCGCCGAAGGAAAACGCCTCGATGCCGGCGGCGGCCGGCGCCGTGGCCGCTGTGGATGGCGCGCTCTCGGCCTGCCGGCCGCGCAAGTGTCGTGCTTTGCTCAAGAATAAATCTCCATGAATGAGTGGTGGTTGTCGGTGGTGCCTTCGAAGGGCTCGTGATCGAGGGCGTGCATGCAGGCCCACGCCAGATCGGCGTGGCCGGTTTCGTCGCTACGGCCGGCGACATAGGTCACATGCCGCCCGCTGGGGGTGAGGGTCTTGTGGATGGCCATGAACGATTGCGCGATGTCCGTCCAGCCGGCGTCAAACTCCAGCCGCCCCTTACTGATGATGTTTTTGGCCTTCAAGACCATGCGGGTTTTGACTTCGGGCGAGTAATTCAGGGCCGTCACGGCGGGGAAGAAGCCGCGCACGATGGGCAGCACGCCGATGCCCATGCCAGTCGTGTCGATGCCGATGTATTCGACGTTGTAACGCTGCGTCATCTGGCGGATGGCGTCGGCGTGGTCCTCGAAGCTCTGCCCGCGCCACTGGTGACGCTCCAGGATGCGGAACTTGCCGCCGGCCGTCATGGGCGGCGCCAGCACCACGCAGCCGGCGCTGTCGCCGTTCAAGGCCGGGTCGTAGCCGATCCACACGGGCCGGTTGCCGAACGGGCGCAGGCCCAGCAAGGGCTTGTAGTCGTCCCACTCGACCCAGGAATCGACCATGCAGCGCTGCAGCTCGGCCAGCGGGAAGACCGAGGCCGAGTCGTCAATAAAATTGCACATCAGCAGGTTGTCGAACTGGTCCGGGCTGTATTCGAAGTTGCGCAGCTCGTCGATGTCGAACAGGTTGCAGCCGCCTCGCTCGGCGTCCAGGATCGTGACGATCTGGCGCCAGATCTTGTCCTCGCCCGTAAAGCCCGACGAGAGGCGGCCGTGGCTCACATCGATATTCACCTGGTCGACCTTGGCGCGGCGCTTGTTGAACAGCTCGCCCGTCCAGAACGGGTACCCACCTGCAGGATTCCTGCATCCGTTTTTTGATCGACGAGTTCACTTTGCGGTTGAAGGGGTTGGTCGCTCGTTATCCCGGCCGCGTTCGTCTTGTCGATAGTCGCGGCACCTTAGGTGACGACGACTGGGCTAACGAGCTTCATCCAACGTCGACGGGTTTCGAAAAAATTGCGCACAATGTGTGGCTACCCATATTGCAAGGCGATGGACTTGCACCTAAGTGATAACTAGTTCAAGAAAGGTATGGAGGCTTCCTCAATTCCAGAAAATCCTCTTGTATCTTGCCCAATAGCATGTGCTGGCCGAGGTGCGGCATCTACGCGTAACTCTTCCTTGTCTGTAAATTCCGACACCTCCATCACCTCTACTTCTTCACCTTGCCGCGACTGTCATCACGATCAATTCCCACACCCGGGCTAACCTGCTCCCACTGACGTTTTTACAACACCCCGCCCCCCTCTCCCTCCTCCAAAGCCCCCTACTGATATAATACTTACAATCAAGTAATATTCCGAAATGTGCGCCTCCAGGCTCCCGCAACCGTCTGTGTACTGCTAGCCCATGCGCTCTCTTTTCGACCACGAGATCATCAAACAGCTGCACAGCGGTGTCCGCTCACGGGTTTACCGTGCCAGGGCTGCCGATGGCACCGCGCTGATCGTCAAGCAACCCAATCAGCAGTTCCCCTCCTTTCAGCAACTGGCGCAATTCAAGCGCGAGTATGCGATCGCGCGCCGCTGCCGCCATCCTGGCGTGGCGCATCCGCTGGCGCTGCAGCTGCACGGCGGGTGCTGGACGATGATCGTGGAAGATTGCGGCGGCCAGGCGCTCGACCAGGTGTTGCGTGCGCAGGTGGCGGCGCGCAGGATGCCGTCGCAACCCGCCTTGGCGCTGGACGACTTTTTCGACATCGCGTTGCAACTGTGCGCGGCGCTGGACGAGGTTCATCGTCAGGGCGTGATCCACAAAGACATCAATCCCGCCAATCTGGTGTGGAATGGCGACCGGCGCCTGCTGCAGCTGATCGACTTCGGCATCGCCTGCGAACTGCCGTACGAAAGCCATGGCATCGCCAATCTCCAGACGCTGGAAGGCACGCTGCGCTACATGGCGCCGGAACAGACCGGACGCATGAACCGGCGCGTCGATTGGCGCGCCGATTTCTATGCGCTGGGCGCCACCTTCTACGAGCTGCTGGCCGGCCAGGCGCCGTTCGAGACGGGCGACGAGATGGAACTCGTGCATTGCCACATTGCGCGCAGTCCCGACTGGTCGCACCCGGCGCTGGCAAGCTTGCCTGGCCAGCTGCTGCCGATCATCCAGCGGCTGCTGGAAAAAAATGCCGATCAGCGCTACCAAAGCTTGCAGGGCTTGCGCAGCGATCTCGAAGCATGCCGCGCGCAAAAGCCGGCGCAGACGCTCAAGCTGTCCGACCACAACGGCCATTTCCTCGTGCCGCAAACGCTGCACGGGCGCGAGGATGCCATCGCCGTGCTGCTGGCGGCATTTGAACGCAGCGCCGCGGGCAGGTGCGAGATGCTGCTGGTGGCCGGCCATTCGGGCATCGGCAAGTCGGCGGTCGTCAACGAAGTGCAAAAGCCCATCATCGCGCGGCGCGGCTGCTTCCTGTCCGGTAAATTTGACCAGCTCCAGCGCGACGTGCCGTATGCCCCGCTGATCCAGGCCTTCCAGGAGCTGGTGCGCCAGCTGCTCGGCCAACCCGAGGAAACGCTGCGGCAGTGGTCCGCCAAACTGCACGAGGTGCTGGGCAGCGGCATCGGCATGCTGATCGAACTGATTCCCCAACTGGCGCTGATCGTCGGCCCCACGGACGCAGTGCCCGCGTCGGACCCGGCACAGGCCCAGCTGCGCCTGGACCGCCTCTTCCCCCGCTTCGTCGAAGTGTTCGCCTGCGCCGGGCATCCGCTGGTGCTGTTCCTCGACGACCTGCAATGGGCCGATGCGGCCACGTTGCGAATGATCGAACTGCTGATGGTCTCCTGCCACAAGAGCTGCATGCTGTTCATCGGCGCGTATCGCGACAACGAGGTGAGCGCCGACCATCCGCTGATCGCGCTGCGCGACAAGCTGCTCGCCCGCGAGGTACGCCTGTCGACGCTGTTACTGAGCGCATTGACCGAGCCGCAGGTGGCGCAAATGGTCTCGGCCACCGTGCGCGTGGCAACCCACGATTGTGCGCCGTTGACCAGTATTTGCTACCGCAAGACGGCCGGCAATCCCTTTTTCCTCAACCAGTTCCTCGCTTCGCTCAATGAGACGGGCCATCTGCGCTACCGGGCCGACGACGATTGCTGGGACTGGGACCTGCCCGCGATAGAACAGGCCAAATATACCGACAACGTGGTCGAGGTGCTGCTGGAAAAAATCCGCCGCCTGCCCACGGTGACGCAGCATCTGCTGCAACTGGCCGCCTCCTGCGGCAACCGCTTCACGCTCGATACGCTCGCGCTTGCAATGGACCGCGCTCACCGCAAAACGCAGCAAGACCTGTGGCCGGCGCTCAGGGCAGGCTTGATCCAGCCGCTCGACGAACGCTATAAGTACGTCAGTGGCGACAGCGATGCGGCCAACAGCGGCGTCGCTTACCGCTTCCTGCACGACCGGGTGCAGCAGGCCGCCTACCTGGTCGCCGACGACGCTACGCGCGTGGCCAACCATCTGCTCATCGGCCGCTTGCTCCTGCGGCATACGGCGCCGCAGCACCAGGACGCAACACTGTTTGAAATCGTCGAGCAGCTCAACGCCGGTCGCGCGCTGATCAAAGATGCGGACGAGCGCGTGCAGCTGGCGACGCTCAATCTCCAGGCCGGCGTCAAGGCA
Source organism: Janthinobacterium sp. BJB304 (assembly GCF_002735765.1). Lineage (NCBI taxonomy): Bacteria > Pseudomonadati > Pseudomonadota > Betaproteobacteria > Burkholderiales > Oxalobacteraceae > Janthinobacterium > Janthinobacterium sp. BJB304. The sequence continues at coordinate 34,518 of NZ_PDZN01000026.1, read as the reverse complement.
CGGCGTTCCGCCGCGTTCCAGTCCACGCTGGAACACATGCGCATAAGTCTCGAGCTGCTGCCGGAGCACGCATGGAGCGTCCACGCCAGCCTCTGGCTCGACCTGCAGCTGGGCGCGGCCGAAGCGGCTTACCTGTGCGGCCAGTTCGATACGGCCGAGGCGATCTATCCACTGGTACGCGCCCGCTCCCTGAGCCCCTTGCAGCAGGTGCGCTGCATTGCCATCCAGGCGCACCAGTATCAATTGCAGGGCCGCCTGCTCGACGCCATTGCCGTGCAGCGCGACGGCCTGGCGCTGCTGCACATCGACATTCCGCACGATGTGGCGCAGATGAAGGCGCGCTTCAGCGACATTCTCGCCGACATCGGACAGCAGCCTGGCGCGCACGCGCCCGACACCCTGCTGGCGGCCGATGACATGTGCGAGCCGGACGCCGTGGCCGCGATGCAGATGATGCAGGGCCTGTGGATGGCCAGCTACTACGCCGGCCAGCAAGATCTGAGCGCGCTGATGGTGGTGTCGATGACGCGGCTGTCCATGCAGCGGGGGAACAGCGATTTCAGCGCTGTCGCCTATGTCGGCTACGCGATGATGCTTGCACTGTACAGCGGCGACATCGCGCGCGGCTACGCCTTCGGGGCGATGGCGATGGCGCTGGCCAGGCGCCGTGCCAACCTGCAGACGCGCACGCTCACGGGCCTGATGTTCGGCGCGCTCAGCAACCACTGGACGCAGCCGCTGCGCAGCTCCGACGCCCTGTACGAAGAAGCGTTTGGCTGGGCGCTGGAAATCGCCGACTTCGTGCAGGTCGGCGTGGTGGCGGCCGTGCGCGCCACCGACCGTATCATCCTCGGCGACTACCTGCCGCACCTGATGCACGACATCGAGCACGACCTGGCGCTGATGCGCGCCAACGGCCAGCAGGCGATGGCCGATTGCTGCGTCGCCGCCGCGGTCCAGCCGATCAAATGCCTGATGGGTCTCCTGCCCCGTCACGACAGCTACGACGATGGGGTCTTCAGCGAGGCGCGCTTCCTCGATCAGTATGGCGGCTCGCAGCTGTACCGCGCCTACTTCTTGCAGGGGAAAATACGCAACGCCTACCTGTTCGACAGCGCCGACGCCGAGCCGCTGGCCGGCCAGCTTGGCAGCGTCACCCAGATCATGCGCGGTCAGGCCAAGGTTGCCGAGTGCAGCTTCTACGCCGCGCTGATCCTGATCCGCGCCTTGCGGCGCGATCCTGCGCGTGCCGATGCGAACGATGTGCAGGCCGTGGTCGACACGCTGCAAACGAGCCTCGCCGAGTGGGCCAGGCAAGGCTCGGACAATAGCGACGCCAAGCATCTGCTGGTGATGGCCGAGATGGCACGCTACCGGGAAGACCTGCAGCTGGCCACGCGCTGCTACCAGCAGGCGATCGACGCGGCCGGCCTGGCGGGCTACGTCAACATGCAAGCGCTGGGCAATGAACTGTGCGGCGAATGCTGGTTAGATCAGGGCCACGCGCGCGTGGCCGGCGTCTTCATCCAGGACGCCATCGCGCACTACGGCCAGTGGGGCGCGCAGGGCAAGGTGGCGCAGCTGCAGGCGCGCCATGGCGCACTGCTGTCAAGGATGGATGGCCGCGGCGCACAACGTCATTCCGTCTCCCACACGCACGGCAGTTCAGCGCTCGACCTGGCGTCGCTGCTGAAAGCGTCGCAGATCCTGTCGAACGAAGTGGGCCTGCGCAGCGTGCTGACGCGCCTCATTACCATCGTGTGCGAAAACGCCGGCGCGCAGGTGGCGCGCCTGCTGCTGCTGTCCGAAGGCAGCTACCAGCTGGAGGCCAATATCGATGGCGATGTCGTCACTGTCCTGCAATCGCGCCAGTTCGACCTGAACGCCGCCAGCGACCCGCAGTTCCCGCTGTCGCTGCTGCGCTACGTCATTCGCACCGGCGCCGAGGTGATCGAAGACTGCATCACGGGCGCCTCGCGCTTTGCCGCCGATCCGTACGTGCAGTTGCACCTGCCGCGCGCCGTCATGTGCCTGCCGATACGGCACGGCGGCCAGATCGGCGGCATCCTGTATTTCGAGAACCGGCTTGCAGAAGCCTCGTTCACGGAGGAACGCGTGGCGTTCCTGCGCATGCTCGGCGCCCAGGCGATGATCTCGATCTCCAGCGCCAGGCTGCATGACAGCCTCGAACGGCGCGTTGCCGAACGCACGGAACAGCTGGAAGACGCCAACCGCAAACTGGCGACCTTGTCCATCACCGACGGTCTGACCGGCCTGGCGAACCGGCGTCATTTCGACGACGTATTGCGTGCCGAATGTGCGCGTGCCACGCGCGTCGGCCGGCCGCTTGCCGTCATCATGCTCGATGTCGACTACTTCAAGCGCTTCAACGACAGTCACGGCCACCAGGCCGGCGATGCATGCCTGGTGCGGGTCGCGCATGCGCTGGCGGCCGGCATGCGGCGCGCGGGCGACCTGACGGCGCGCTATGGCGGCGAAGAGTTTTCGATCGTGCTGCCCAACACCGGCGCGGACGAGGCGCGCCAGATCGGCGAAGCACTGCGGCGGGCGATCGAAGATCTGGGTATCTCCCACGCGAACGCGGAGGCGCGGCAGGTGACGATCAGCGTCGGCATCGCGGTCCAGCCGGCACCGGGAGCCGCCGATCCGGACGCCCTGCTGCGCCTGGCCGATGCCGCGCTGTACCACGCCAAGGATGAGGGGCGCAATTGCGTGGTGCTCAGGGTGCTGCCGCCTGGCTGACCGGCAGCGCCGCGTTAACGGCGCCGACGGTGCCTCAATCGCTGCCATGACTGTTCTCGCGCGCCTGCTGCCGCGCTTTTTCGCTTGACGCCAGCCCGTTGAAGAACAGATTGAGCAGCACGGCAACGATGGCGGCCAGCAGGATGCCGCTGTGCAGCAACGGTGACAGGACTTTCGGCATGTGCTGCGCATATTGCTCGGCCACCAGCGGCAGCATGCCGAAGCCGATAGCCAGGGCCACGATGAACAGGTTGTTGCGGTTGCTCTTGTAGTCGACGCCGGCCAGAATGCGGATGCCCGTGGCGGCGACCATGCCGAACATCACCAGCCCCGCCCCGCCCAGCACGAACGCCGGCACGGCTTCGGCCGTCTGCGCGATCTTCGGGATCACACCCATGATGAGCAGGAGGATGCCGGCCGCCACGCAGACCCAGCGGCTACGCACGCCCGTCACGCCCACCAGGCCCACGTTTTGCGAAAACGACGTATACGGGAAGGTATTGAAGATACCGCCGATCAAGGTTCCCAGACCATCGACGCGCAAGCCGCGGCTGATGTCGGCCTGTTCGATACGCTTGCCCGTCATCTCGCCCAAGGCCAGGAACATACCGAGCGACTCGATCATGACGACGATCATCACCAGGCTCATGGTCACGATGGCAACCAGGTCGAAAGTCGGCATGCCGAACTGGAACGGCGTAACGATGGCGAAAGCCTTGGCGCTGGCTACCTTGGCGAAGTCGGCCTTGCCCAGCGCAAACGACAGGGCCGTGCCGGCGATGATGCCGATCAACACGGCGATATTCGACAGGAAACCACGGCCATACTTGGCCACCAACAAGATGACGGCCAGCACGAAGAAGGCGATACCCATGTTGTCCAGCGCGCCGTAGCCGGGGTTGGCGATCATGGGCACGGGGCCAGGCGGCGCGGGCAAGCCGGCCGCCGTGGCGGCAGCGGCCATCTTGAGGAAAACGGGATCGGCGATCTGCGCCATGGCGGGCGGCCCGCCCATGGCCCAGTTCACGCCCACGCGCATCAGCGACACGCCGATCACGGCGATGATGCTGCCCGTGACCACGGGCGGGAACAGGGCCAGCAGGCGGCTGATGAAGGGCGCGATCAGCATGGAAACGACGCCGGCGCCGATCACGGCGCCAAAGATGCCGGTGATGCCCAGGGCCGGATTGTTCGCCATGGCCAGCATGGGACTGACGGAGGCAAAGGTCACGCCCATCATGACGGGCAGGCGGATGCCGAAATGTTTGCCGATTCCCAAGGACTGAATCAGGGTCACGAGGCCGCAGCAGAACAGGTCGGCACTGATCAGCGCCGCCACCTGCTCGGGCGGCAGCTTGAGCGCGCGGCCGACGATCAGCGGCACGGCGATGGCGCCCGCATACATGACGAGTACGTGCTGCAAGCCCAGGGTGAACAGTTTCCCGGCCGGCAGCACTTCATCGACGGGGGACGGAGCGGCAGGCGTGGTACCGGGCACGCCGCGGTGGATGGATTTCAGACGGGGAGAGGCCATTTACGCTCCATTTCCTGGGTTACCGCGGCCCGGATGGGTGCAGGTGAAAAGGAAAAGCAAGACAGAAACGGGACGACAGAAACACACTAGCGGCCGATGATGCATGCGAAGCTCCTTGGATGGAATGACCGAGGTAGCCATGCACGCTTCGTGCCAGGTGATTGTATACAGAGATTGTGCCGAAAGTCACCAGAAATCAACTAATTAGGCGGTGAATGCACCGTTTTCTCGCATGCCGCCCCGCATCTGCACCAGAAGGCGGCGGCGCTGGCAGGCCACTGGTGAATGGGGACTGCTGCCTGGAACGCCTGTCAAAAACCAATGCGCGTCGTCATTTGCGGCCGGCGATGCTCACTGCCTCGGCGGCACGCTGCTTCGTGCAGTGGCGTTTCTCGGGCCAGCGGGGCGCCGGACGTTCCCTGCGCTCGTCACGGTTTTGGTGGGCGCTATCAGGCGCCATCAGGCGTTGTTAGCCGCCGGTACAGGCATCGAGCAGCGCTTCCAGCTGACGCACATGGGCGGCACGCAATTGCTCGCGCGCCAGCAAGGCTTGCACTTGCTCGAAGATGCCGTGGGCTGGCACCGCCGGCAAGGCGGGCGAGGCGGGGCGCGTGGCGATGCATGGCGCGCTCACCGGCCACGCTTGCACCTGCGATGCTGGCCCCCATGCCGCACAGCCGGTCAACAAGCTTACCAGCAATAAACTGGCTAAACGGTTGGCGAGGCTGCCTGCATGCCTTCCGGCACGTTCGCCTGGCGGCCTCATGGCATTTCTCTGGCGATCAAGGCCTCGGCGGCACGGCAGGCGTCGCCTTCGGGCGGCAGCGCCAGGATGCGCGCTGCCGCCGCTTGCGCCTCTGCCTGCCCGGTCTGCGCCGTGGCCAGCGCCTGGCGTACCCGCGCCGACCGGCGTGCGCCCTCTTCCCGCATCGTGTCGAGCGCCTGGCTCTGGCGCCGCAATACGGCTTGCACTTCGAGTACTTGCGCCGCGCACGCGGCACGGCCCGTTTCGCGGCCCCAGCGCTGGGCGCAAAACACGGCCGTGCCCAGCAACAGCAGCATGGCCACAATGCTCCAGGACGGCTTCATGCCAGCACCTTGCGCGCAGCCTGGTACAAGGCCAGGCGTTCGGCCAGGCCGTTCACGCCACCGTTGACGCGACGCGTCACCCGTTCCTGGTCGCCCGCATCGGCCAGGCGGTTCAAGCCGCGCGATTGCCAGAACCAGCCCGCCGAGCGGCACGCGAAAGTCGTCTGCTCCAGCAACTGCGGCGCCGCCAGCAAGTCGATATCCAGCGCCACGCCGCACGCCGCGTAGTTGGCGCGCCCCGTCACCTGCAGCAAGCCGCGCCCCTTGAAGCGCACGCCATCGCCAGCGACCACATTACCCAGGTCCGCGCGTCCTTCATAGGCAGTGCCGCTGGCCAGCTCGCGCACATAACGCAACTGTCCCGATTCGTGCCCCACCTGCGCCAGAAACGCCGCTTGGCGCAGCGGCGTATCGATGCTGAACTCGCTCATCGCCGCATTCAGCGGAGCCATGAACAGCGTAGCGCGGCGGCCGGCCAACGGCATGATCTGCATCAATTGCGCGCCTGTCACAGCATGCCCCGCACATCCTTGACGGCAGCGGCCGCATCGGCCGCCAGTTCGCCGATATCCTTGCCGCGCCGCTTGTCGAACCAGCGCACGCAGGCGCCCAGTACCCACCAGGCAGGCAAGCCGGCCGCCACCATCAGCGGCGCGGCGATAAATAAAAATCCCGTGGCCGGGTCGCCGCCATACAGGCCCGCCACGGTTTTCGCACTGTCGAACAGGCTGGGCCACCACGACAGCACGGCGGCCACCAGCACGGGGCCGAGAAAGGTGGAAATGATGATGCTGGAACAAAAACGAATAAATGCCTCCTTGGTGGATTGGGGCCACATGAACATGAAGCCCAGCGACGTGGCGGCGGCGCCGGCCAGCACGGGCACGCCAAACAGTTTGATCAATGCGCCGCCGGCGGCGGTGGTTTCGAGGGCCATGGTTGCCTTTCAGGTGGTGGAAATGAAAAAACCCGCCGAAGCGGGTTACAGTGGTGAAAAGTAGATGGCTAGGCAGCAAGCTCGAGTGCCGCCAGCCGCAGTTCCAGCTGATCCTGGCGGGCGGCCTGGCCGCGTGCAATGAACAGATTTAACTCATCAGGACGAAAACTGTACATGCTGCCAGCGAGTTGGACTTCCGTTCGAGCAGGCTGAACTTCACCGGGTTCGGTATACCCCTCTGTGAGTACCTCGTCGTATGCTTCGGCTGTCTCTGTGGCTGCATGGCGGACCACGACGGGTGGGTGCACTTTGTCCGGCACCTGGATCTGCGGATGCTCGGTGGTCTTTTCATCCCACTCGTCATAGCAAATAAAGCCGTAGGCGAGCGGATCCAGCCGGTGGCTTTCCATCACTTCGATTGCCCGCTGCACCGTCATGCCAATATGCTGACGCGCTGCCGTTCCCTTCTCCCTCACCGCTTCCAGGAAGCGATATTTTCCTATTTCTCTGGCCAATTGGGTGGCAGCGGCGATTTCATTGCCAGACAAGGCAACGACTGCCGTTTTATGCCGGGCATCGGATGTCTGGACCACGCCAGTAGAGGCGTATATATTGGTCCAGCGCCGGTTAAAGCTGCCGAGTCCAATTACATTGTCTTCCCAAGGGTAGACGTAGTCTCCTTGCACGCATAATACGGCAGTTAACACTCCGGCTCGCTTTACTGCGATAGTGAAACTTCCCAGTGTTGCATTATTATCAAACCAGACACGTCCATGTTCGATCGCGTTGTTATAACTGAAAATATACGATGCCTGGCCCTGCGCTGCGTCCAGCGCCAGCGCTGTGTAGCCCCCTAAAGATTTGACGGCCACTGTATTCTGGCCAGGCGCATTGACCTGAAAGCCTCCCGGAAACAACGTCGCGTCTGACGTACTGGTTTTGAAGTAAATGGTTCCGGCGCTGCTCGACTCATAGTTAATAATCGAAAACTGACCGTTGGAGTTCTTCAGGATATCCGCCGAGGTGGACGCGCCCCCCGATGCCGCCTTTGTAATCAGCCGTATGATCGAACAATTGCCCGCTCCGCCGGCCTCGTTCACCACATCCAGATACCGGTAGCCGACAACCGGACGCTGCTCTCCCACGCTCACGTTACCGTTAATACCAAGAGTCATGGTGTTCGTATTACCCGTATAAAACTTCAATGGAAGAAAGCTTCCCGTACCAATTTGCGCAGACGACAGCCTGACACTATCAGCCCTGACGACGCCCAGCGCGGCCAAGGAGGTATTCTGCGGATTGTCGTCGGCATAGGCATTGAATTGCGCGACCGTACCGGTACCGTTAGGAATTGCGCCAATAATAGTGGAACTATTCGCTGTTGTCGTACGCAACAGCACCCGGGCATCGTGGTTCGCATTGGAAAAATCCCCACCGATGACACCGCCAAACACCGCGTTATATGCATTGGCTTTCAATGACAACGCACTGTCCACCGCAGCGCTAACTGGTTTTGCCGCGTCTGCCGTATTGTCTACATTCCCCAAGCCAACATCAATCTTGTTACCGGAAATGGCCACCTTGGCCAGACTGGTGGTTGTCGCCTTTTTCAGCTCAAGCTCATTCAACGCCGCCTGCACATTCGTCGCAATAATCCCCCCCACCGGCGTGCTGCTTATCTGCGACGCCACGTTGGACGGTATCGTTACCCAGGCGCCAGCCTGGAATACGCGCAGGCAGCCGCCGTTCAGCACCGTGTCCCAGTAGGTCGCGCCGGCCAGCAGCGCTGCGCCAGCGTTGTCCGATGTCGGCGCCAGCGCTTTAGCACCGAGATAGCGCGCGTCGAGCGAAGCAAACGCGGCGCTTGCGGATGCGGCCTGCGCGGATGCTTTAACTGCATCTGCGCTGGCGCTGGTAGCGGCCTGTCCCGCCGCTGCCGCACTGGCCGCAGCAGCAGCCGCATTGCGCGGAATATCCGCGACATCCTTAGCAAGCGCCAAGTCGTTGAGCTTGCGCAAATAGTCAGTCTGCCCTGGATAGAAATTGGCTGGCATTAGATTTCCTCTACAGTAATGGATGTGGAATAACGTTCGAATTGCGGCGTGGCGACGGCAGCCGCATCGGGCAGCTTGCCGTACACCTGGTGATCCTGCTCCAGCAAGGGGTCGTCGGATTCCGGAAAGAGGCTGATGAACACCGGACGCGACTTGCCATTGCCGCGCAAGATGGCCATCAACTTGCTGCGGTCGGGTGGCGACATGGCAGTCAGGCTCAGAGCCAGCTTGCGGCTGCGCGGTCCCACATTCGTCAGCAAATCACCGCCTTCATTGCGGTAATGCTGGCTGGCATCGTCGGCCGTCACCGAAGCACCATAGTCGGCATTGCTTTCAGGCGACCAGTACATGCCGGCGACAAGGCGCGACGCCTCGATGTAGCCGGCAGGATTGAGCGCGTCATCGATGTCAATTTCCAGCTTTTCCACCCAAGCCGGTGCAAACCAGATGCGCCCGTAGGCGCCGCCGCCATACGAGAAGGCATTCACGCCCAAGGGTTCCAGGCCCCAGTCCCAGGCGCCAAGCGGCTGGTGTGCACAAGCCTGCACCGTGCCCGTGTCGAATGCGGGTATCGAATCGCTCGCCAATACGTAGCCGCGCACACGCAAGGTGGCGGCCGAACTCAAGTTGCAAAATGGCAGCGCTAAGGCGCCGATCAAAGCGGTCGAGGGAAAAACAGCGCGCAGGGTGGCGCTCGTGCCTGTCGACCGCCATACTTCGGATTTAATGTCCGTCAACAGGTTTGCTGCGGTGAGCCCCCCCGACTGGCTCGATGCCGTGATGACGCCCAGGTCAGCCGCATTGTGGTGGATGATGCGTAAATTCGTCATGACATATTCTTTCCTGAAATTTGCAAAATATCTCTACGGCAGGAAGCTTCCATCTATTACCAGGAATGGCGAAGGATGACTTACCGTTGAGTCTTTACCCCGCTGACCTTGCGATTCAATCCTCTTGAATGTGAGCCCTGCCGAATATCCCACTGTATTGTTCGCGGTGCGCAAAAGAAAATAGCGGCTATTCGTCAGGATGTAGCCAGGCTCAAGATCAAAATACGAAACATTGTAGAAAGGTGCATTTCCAATGGCGATTGGACGATCAACGGGAGGAATCCGGACACTTTCACCCAGCGATCCGGACGCAATCGGGAAAGTGATATTCGGTGTGCCAAAATCATGGGTCACGTAGTGCTCCTTACTATGCCGTAAGATCAAACCAAACTTTGAGCGTGCCTGGGATATGGTGGAAAAGGCCCAAACATCCACAGCTTCCTGCCTGTCAAATTTTTCCCAATCTCCTCCGGTACCGCAATACACCCCCACCGTATGGACACCATCCTGATACGATGTGCCAAAAATGCCGACACGCCGGCCAAGCGGCAAATCGAACGCCCACAGCACCGGGCGATCCGTCGCAAACGTATATTGTGAGTAGCCCGTCTGCCATGCGCTATCCTTGTAGTAAGGCTGTACAGTTTTCAAGAAATTCGCTTTACCTATGCAGGCGGTGCCAGGGGTATCGCTATCGACCACGAGATCGCCAGCGGCATTCAAAATGCGCAATGTATTTGTCATTTCAAATACACTCCCGCAGTCGTCATACTGGTTGATGGCAAACCGCTGCTAACGGGGAAAATAAAACGCGGATAGCCAGGTGTTTCGTCATAGGACCACTCCACATGATTTTGCCCATCGCCATACACCACCATTGGCATGCGGCCACGCGGCAAGCCAGGAAAGATGATGGTTTTTCCTGTCGCCGGAATGGCGAAGATCCCAAGACAGACTCCGCCTGCCGCCTGCCGTGAATCGAATATCACCCGGCCTGTATCGGTACGAAGTATCAACGCGGCGGCCCTCATAAAGCCATCCCCAGTTCTATCACCGCCCGGCCGTCTTTATTGAACACGTAAAATCCGTTCGCATTGAGTTCAATTCGTTGATATCCAGTCACCTCGCTGGGCGTCGAACGCAAATAAAACGTGCCATCCGCATTAATGACGACATTGCCATTGGCGGACTTACAGGTATCGCTGAACGTCAACGCCCCCGTCTTGGTCGAAATCGCCTCCAGCGAGCCAAACTTGGCATAGTTCTGGAAAGGAGTCGTCCACACAGTCTGGTTGGTTACCGGATCGTAGTTGCCGCTGGACTGGAACCACACCTGCCGTTCCGCCGGGGCGCCATTGATGGCCGCGCCCCAGGGGCGCGTCTCGCCCCAGGTACCCACGGGGGGATAAGCGTCGCCCTGCACCGTCACGCTGGCCGGATTGAAGGCCAGCGCATAGCCGTCGATCAGCGTGAAGCACTGGCGCGCTGACTTGCCGCTGCTGCCATTCGATCCAGGCACGCCATTCACGCCGTCCTGCACCTTGTTGACGATCTGCTGCGCCGTGAACGTCACGCCGCTGTCGTGCAGCAAAGTGGCGGTCACGGTGACCTGCTGCACCGACATGGCGCTATAGGCCAGGCTACGCGTGTTACCGCTACCGCTCAGGACGCCGCCAGCGCTGCAGCTCCATTGCACGGTGCCGGGCAAATTGATTTGCGTGGCCTTGAAATTGATGGCGGCCGGCGAGCCGGCGCCGCTGGTGCTGACGTGGAACACGGGCGTGTCCACCGTCAGCAGCAGCGCGGCCCCCGCTTCCGGCGCCATCAGCCGTGGCGACGTTGCCTGCAACAGCACGTCGCGGTCATTCATGATGGTACTCATACGACAAACCCCACTTTCACATGTCCAGTCAACCAATCCGGGGCCAGTGATACAACCTGCCCCGCCACGCCGTTTTCCATGCCAAAGCGTGGATGCGTGACTGTCACGGCCTGTCCCAATTCCAGCGCCAGCATCTCCGCCGTGCCGTCGAATTCGTAAACCATGCGCGGCACGCGGCCAATCGCCAGGCGACGCTGCGCCTCTGCCTCGGCATCGACGCGGCGCAGCAGCATGGTGTCCTGCTGCAGCGGTTCCGCGTCGAGCCGGTAGGCCGCCTGTATCGCACTGTCCACAAGGGTGGCCGTCAGCCACTCCGTTTCAAACAAATCCTTGTGCTGGACTGGGATACCTGTCAGCAAACCCGTTTGCACGGTCCAGTTCTTGCAGAAGCCCAGCTTGACGGATGCCATCGGCGCGCTGCGGCTGACTGGCGTCAGGCTGCCCGCCACCATGTGCTTCGGCCCTACCTGCGTCGGCGAGCCGGCGGGAGGCAGGCTAAGTTGCAGCAGCCGCAGCTGCCCCAGGCGGGACATCACCAGCTGCGCACCCAAGCTGGACGCCAACATCTGGCAGGCATTGAGCACATTCGTGCGGCCGGCCAGGAACAGGCCCACCGCTTGCGGATGCGCGGCATCAAACGCCGCCAGGTTGGCCGTATCGAGGTCGCCATCGGCAAAGCGGTCGCCCACCTTGCCGTAGGCTGTCGCCAGGCGCCGCACCAGCGCGGCCACCGTATTGGCATAGGCGCCAGGACGGTCGCCCTGCACAGTCACGGTAACTGTCCCGGTGGGTGGCGCCGCCAGGACGACGGTGCCCCTGGCCTTGTCAGCCGTGATTCGCACCGGCAACCCGTTGTCGCGCACTTCGATGATCCCTTCGATGGCGCCGTCATGCACCTGGTATTGAAGCAAGGCCGGATCGGCCAGCAGCGGCGTGATGTTGTGCACCTCGCCAAAAACCAGTGGCAGCACGGCATCCTTGTTCGGCGTCGCGCCCCCCAGCTTTGCCTCGCTGACAGGCGTATTCAGGCGTTGCAGCTTGTCGCGCAGTTTCAGCGCCAGCTTGTCGCGGCCTTTCGGCGCGATGTCGGCCACCACGCCATTGAAGATCATGCGAAAGTCGCTGCGGCGCCAGCGCGGATCGCCGATCCAGGCACGAATCGGACGGTTCATCCACACGTCATCGAGCCAGGCATCACGGATGCCGGACGGATTGTGGATCTCGATATCGCCCGCCGACAGGCTGGCCTCACCGCCCAGCGACAGCTGCTCGGTGAACTGCATGCCCGTCGAGACGATGGACTGGTAGGCTAGGTTAGGCGGCGTGTCATCGGGGGCCGTGACATAGGCGCCCGTGCTGAGGAAGCGCGTGCTTTCCTGGCCAGCGCTACGCACGGCCACCTCTATCAGCACCAGACGCCGCGCCGAGGCGTTGCGCAGCCACGCGGTGAACTGCGCGTCGCTCATGGACCCATTCAAGGTTTCGTTCATACTATGCTCGCTTTCGATTGACTGGCCCAAACCGAGGCGCGGGCCGCTTCCGACGCGCCGGCCGACACCTTGTCGGCGGCGCGTTCATTGGCGTCGTAATTGCTGCTGATGATGGCGCCCGTCTGCTGGTCCTGATCGGCGCGCAGCTGACGCACTTCCTCGCGCAAGCCCTTGATCTCTGCCACCAGCGCTTCGTTGACGCCATCGCCGGCACTGAAATAGCGCTGCATCGCTTGCGCCGCCGGCGCGTCGACCACCACCTCGTCAACGGCGGCAAGCGGCATGCCGAAAGCGGATGCGAACTGCATCCCGCCTGTAATATCGACGTTGCCACCTGCCCGCAATGCAGCGCCCAGCGCATCGACCGCTTCCTGGATGCCCACCGCCGTCTTGTTTAGATTGATCAACTGCCCCACCTGCGTGTCGAGGGCCGTCAACTGCTTCTGCGCATCGCTCATCTGCGTGCCGGCAATCGCCGCCAGCGCCGCCAGGTCGGCCTGCACCCGCGCCGCATCGGCCGCATAGGCGTCGCTCGACGATTTGACTACCTGATTCGCCGTCAGGTACGCCGTGGCCGCCGCCGTCAGCGCCGATTGCGCCGCCGCATCGCCCGTCTTCGCCTTGGCCAGCGTTTCCTCATATTGGCGCTGCGCCTCAGCCATTTTCTGCATCGGCGTCAGGGTCGACAAGCTGCCCAGGAGCAGGGAATCCTTGAAAGAGCGGATGCCATCGCCGAAGGTTTTCAGGCGGTCGATGGTGGATTTGAGGGCGGAGGATTCCGTCTCGTAGGCGCTGGCGATGTCTTGCCGCGCCTGCAGCTGGTCATATAGCGCCCGGTTGGAAGCATCGACCGAAGTACGCTCGCGGGCACGCAATTGCGCCGACGTCATCGTCATCTGGTCAAGTTTTTCCTGGATGCTCTTACGCTCGTCGGCGATACCCTGCTCCGATTTGGTCAGGTCTTCCGTCGCCGCATGCGTCTTCGCAAACGCATCGGCCAGCGCCATCAGGCCCGCATACTGCTCGGCGCCCGTCTTGGTGGCCAAGGCGCCGGAATTGGCCAGTTGCAATACCGTGTCCTTGAATTGCGCGCGCGTGGTCACGCTGGCATAGCCCAGGGCTGCCATCTGTTCCGTCACGTGTTTTTGCACGGGCGCCAGGCGCTCGGCTTCGGTCAGGTAGTTTTCGGCAAAGAACGCAGTCCGATTGCCCAGTGCTTCAACGCCGCCGGCGGCCTTGACCAATTGCTCGCGCGCCGCCAGGGATGCCACGCCGACGGCGCCAAATGCCTGCTGCGAAGTGCTGCCCAAGGTAGCCAGCACGGCGTCAACAGTGGCGTAACTACCCGCCAGGCGCTGCAGCGCAGCGCTCGCCGACTCGCCTTTCAATTTGAGCTGCGACAAGGAAGGAACCAATTCCATGGCCATGGCATCGCCGACGCCGGTAAAGAAGTCGGCAATGGCTTTCTGATTGGCCGCATCGTCCTTGGTCATGACAATATTGAGCGACTGCGTGCGCGTGGCCAGGCCATCCGTATTCACGCCCAGTGTGTTGGCGAACGTGCCCGTCACCGCCTTCATCTGCGCGTACGTATCGCCTAACGATGCGGCCAGCTCGGCATCGACTTCAGAATGGTCGGTACCCTTTTTATTCTTGCGGAAAAGACCGCCTTTCTGGGTCCAGTTCGAATAACTCTCGCCCGTAAAGCCATCGACACCGAGACTGCCGGAAATACCTGCGCTGCTGACCTTTTTCTCGCCCATGCCGAACAGGCGGTTCGCGGCGCCTCCCAGCAAGCCGCCGACCAGGGCTCCCATCGCCGTGCCTACCAAAGGAAAGACCACAGTTCCTAGCCCTGCGCCAATGGCCGTACCGGCATTGACAACGCCGTTGCGACCATATTCACCCGAAATCATCTTGCCGCCGTACACGCCACCCATGACGCCGGCGGCAACGCTTGCCGCCGCGCCTACACCGGTGGCGAACGAACCATTGGCACTGACAAACGGAGAATAGGAGGTACCTTGCAGCATGTTGATTCCACGCTGCACCCCATCGGCCACCGAGTTACCGATGCCGGACAGCCCCGTCGACAGCGAATCGTAGATGCCCTTCGCCGAGCTCATGAACGCCTGAATACCCCCGCCGTTGGCCACGCTGCCCTGCGCCTGCGCCGCACCCGGATTCAGAAACGAGGCAAAGCCGGCCGCAATGGGAGACATGATCGGTTGCAGCACGAGGTTGTTGAACATGCTCTTCAACTTGTCCTTGAACATCGTCGCCAGGTTCTTGCCGCCTTCGAAGCCGTTCATGAAGGCGTCAGTCAGCGATTTTTCGATGTCCTTGGCGCTGGCGGCCCAGTCATCCGAGGCCTTCTTGGCCGCAGCGGCAGACGCTTCCTTGGCGGCCAGTTCTTCCGTCGCCGTCATGCTGCGCTGCTTGGCATCGATCAAGGCATTCAAATACTCGATCTGCGCCGCATTTTCCTTGCCCACCGCCAGCGCGGCGCGCTGTTCCTTCAACAACGCCATTTCATTTTGCGCGATAGCGGTCTTGCTCATGCCATACACCGCTACCAGCTTTTCGCCAGCCTCCGCTTCCTTGACGGCATCGGCAACGGCCTGCGTCCGCGTATCGGACAGCGCTTTCGCGTCCGCCTGCGCCTGCTCCGCCACTGCCTTGGCTTGCTTGTCCACCTCGATCTCATCGAGGCGAGTTTGTATCACTTTGCGTGCAACCTCGAATCCCGCCTGCTGTGCTGCGGTCACCTTTTTCGTCCGATCCGCCAGGAGTTCCTTCAACCGATAATCGAACTGTTGCGCCTCGTTCATCTCGGCATAGCCGGCAACTTCGCGCTTCAGGTCGCGGGCCTTGCCGCGCATGTCATCCATCATGGCTTCGAAAGGCGTTGGCGGAGCGGGAAGTGATGGCGCGCCTGTACCAGTTCCGCTCGTCGGTTTACCCGACGCGCCTTGCTGCTCAA
Source organism: Janthinobacterium sp. BJB304 (assembly GCF_002735765.1). Taxonomy (NCBI): domain Bacteria; kingdom Pseudomonadati; phylum Pseudomonadota; class Betaproteobacteria; order Burkholderiales; family Oxalobacteraceae; genus Janthinobacterium; species Janthinobacterium sp. BJB304. The sequence continues at coordinate 18,956 of NZ_PDZN01000026.1, read as the reverse complement.
GCTGCTTGAGCTTGCCCTGCAGCGCATCGAATTCGGCTTGCAGCCTTGCCATGTTGCTGTCCCGCGCCGCCTTGTCCAGGGACTGATATTTTCCCGTGCGATTGCGCACTGCATCCATCTCCGTCGATATCTCTGCCATGCGCTCGCCAGCCGGGGTATCCAATCCTTTTTCCGACACGCCCAGCTTTGCCAGCTCATTGCGCTTTGCCAGCTGGACCATCTGCTTGTCGAGTTCAGCAATGATATCCTTGGTACTTTTGCGCATTGGCTCTACGGCCTTCTCCGCATTGTCCTTCGATGAATTCCCCCACATGGCCCAGGCAGTTGCACCCAAGCCCAGCACCGTGACAATCAAGCCGATTGGGCCACCCAGGAATGCCAACGCACCGCGCAACACGCCAGCGGTGACGGACGCGGCACGCATTGCCGCCGTCTGCGCCACCAATGCGGCCGCATGGGCCTCGGTGGCAACTGCAGCGCGGGCCTGGGCCGGTATCAGGCCATTGGTGGTCAGCGCCAGCGCCACGTCGGCCTGGCTGGCGCGTATCGTCGCTTGTAATTCAGCTACCCGTGCAGCCGCCAGTGCCGAGGTGGCGGCGGTCGCCGTCACGTCGGCATTCGCCGCCGCCAGGGTGGATGCAAGCAAGGCCCGGTTGGCCGCGACCTTGCTGTAAGTAGCCACTACGACGCCGGCAGCCCAGGTGGCAAACTTCGCGGTGGTCAGCGTTTCCAGCACGCCAACGACCAGGGTCAGGTTATTCGACAAAAATTCGAGACCGCTCGTCATCAGGCGCACGGCGCCGCTCGACTCCGCCTGCCTCGCCGTGAATTCCATCACGTTATTGCTCAGAACGGTAAAGCTGCCGCCGATAGTTTCGAACTGCACGGCTTCCTTGCGCAACTCGCCCAGCGCATTCGGCAGCGCGATGGCCATCACCTCGGCGGTGATCAATCCTGCGCCGGCAAACCCGGCAAGCGCTTCTTTCGACACGCCCAGGCCGGCGGCCATTGCCGCCATGACCTCAGGGGCGGCCTGGCTGATGGCGTTAAATTGCTGGCTGCTCAGGGCACCATCGGCGAAGGCATCGGACAGCCCTTTGAAGACGGTAGCGGAATCGGCTGCCGATGCACCGCTGATCTTGACGCCCAGATTGAGGGCCTCGGTGATGCCGGCCACTTCGGCCTGGCTGATGCCCAATTTCTTGGTCGCATCGTTCATTTGGGTATACAGACCCGCCGTAGCGGCGAGATCCGTTTGTCCCGAGGCTGCAATACGCTTGACATTGTCGTACGCCTCGCCATATTCCTGTGTAGAGCTGGTCGACATGCGCAGTTGCGCTGTCAATTTCGTATATTCATCAGTTAATTTAACGATCTGGCCGATATTGTTGGAAATACCCAGGCTGGAGAGTATCTCCGTGTATTTTTTCGTGACATCTTCGAGTTTCAGAGTCGACTTGGCGGCCTTCTCGCTGGCCTCGCGCATGCGTTCCAGGTCATCTGCCGCGATGCGCACATTGAGCGTATCAATGCGTATCTGTAGTGTTGCAATATCAACGGTCATAATTTACCCATAAAAAAAGCCACCGAAGGGTGGCAATGCAAATCGAGGCCACCCTGGCGATGACAGTTGTGTTTTTGGCGTCACCTCTGCTATAGATAGGCCGGGTAAAGGCCAGCCTAATGAGAACTGTTTTGATGGACCATGTAGGCCGCGTCAAGCTGATCGACCAGCTCTTCTTCCCATACCGCCAGGCGTATGCGGTGTCGCAACTGCCAAGCCAGGATATCGAGGCTGCTCAAGGGATTGACCGCCATGCTGTTTTGCCGCTTGCGGCTCATCTGCACGAAAAACTGCCACACGTGCGCCAGTTCAAACGGCAGTTGCGCGCAAACGGGAGCCTGCGGCTCCCGGTAGAGTGGATGACGCTTCGCGGCATCCAGGTGCTCGCCTTTCGCATTGCCATCAGCCGCCTTCGCCGAACGCTCAAACTGTTCGTCGGCAAAGAGCAGCAAGGCGGCGGCTAGACCGTCAAAAAATTGCCGTCCGCCTCAAGCGCAGCCAGCACTTTTTCCTGCCAGGACGGCATTTTTTCAAAAATCGCCTTCAGCAAAGCCGGGGACGGTTGTACCGGCACGCCCTTGTCGACGAAACCAGGCATGCCCACCACCACCGCGATGGCGATCTTCATGCTGCGGTTTTCCGCCAAGTCATACAGTTCCGCAGCGCCTTCGTCGGTCTTCGCGTCGATCTGCTTGCTTTTTTGCACCGAGCGCTTGATCGCCACCACCGACGTTTCGCGGATCACGGCACGGTACTGGTCGGAATTTTTGCTGACGATTTCAAAGCCCGCCTTGTGCGCACCGTCTTCGTCGAACAGGACGGACACCAGGTGCACCTGGTCCACAGGCTTGTTACCGTCATTCAGCAGGGAGATATCAAAACCAGCCGAGGCGATCATTTGTGCGTTGTTCATGTGTATTTTCTTTCTTGATAAAGGTAAAAAGTAAAAAGGCCGCCCTCACGGCGGCCCCGGGTCAAGCGTCAGCCGCTTACAGCGCGCTGTCCTGGATGCTCAAGGTGGTCGCTTCATGCTGCGCATCGGCGCCCTTGTAGCGCAGGACGTCGAAGGCGCAGGTGACGATCTTGTTTTTCTCGCCGTCGTCGATCTTGGCCGAGGTGATCTTGATGCGGCCCATGGCCAATGCCAGCACGTCGGCGGTTGGCGCCGTGCCCGACGCCATGGCGTAGGCCAGCGGGATTTCCGTCTCGGACTTGAAGTAGTCGAGGTAGGTGGCGTCCTGCAGCAGCACCGTGAACTGGCCCGAGCCCATGACCTTGCCGCGTGAGGCGGCCGTGGCGTACTTCGAGCCGATCACCGGGTCGACCTTGACCTGGCCGTCGAGCGAGACAGACATGCCGGTGCAGATCTGCGACGGGATGCCGTTCACGGACAGCATCGCCGTGGCGCCCGAGAACTTGCCGGTGCCCGGCGCGGCCAGCGGCGTGGGGAAGTACGGCACGGCCGTGGTCGGGCCTTCCGCCTTGCCCATCAGGGTGAAGTCCAGGCTGGTGATGCCGTTCGGCTGGACGGCGATATCCATCTTGCTGACCAGCTGATCGACGAAGCTGCGGTGTACACCGATCTTCGGGTCCTGCACTTCGGCCGTGAACCAGTCGGTGGTGTGGCCGCTCAAAGGGGTGAAGCTGCGCTTGCCCACGGCCGCCACGCCGACCGGGTCGCCGGCCGCCTTGACGATCATGGCCGAACCGTCCATGAACTGGCCATTCAGGTTGGTCGCCGTCACCGACGTGACGAAGAAGTTCTTCGCGTTGTTGGCGGCGGCCGGCGCCGTCATGCCGGTGATGCGCACCACGCTGCCGGCGCGGAAGCCTTCTGCCAGCCAGGAACCGGCGCTGCGCGTCAGGCCGGAGGCGGCGGCAGCGATGGTGGTTTGCGCGGCAGCAACGCCGCCGGCCGTGAAGTCGCGGCGCAGCAGCGCCGCCATCAGCGGCGCGTAGGTACCGCACGCCGCTTCGGCCTTGATGGCGCCCGTGGTGCGGAAATTGCCCAGGCGGGTATCGCCCTGCTGCTGGCTGGCGTCGATCTCGGCGCTCGCATATTTGTCCGCTTCCGTGTCGAAGGTGGCCGTGACGCGGGGATAAATCTGGCCGCCGCCGGCGGCGGCCTTGCTGCCTTCGGCGCTTTGTTTGCTGATAACGATCAAGCTGTCGATGCCGTTTGCTGTCGATGCCATAAGTAATACCTTTCGTGGGATGAAAACCGCCGGGGCGGTCTTGTGGGAGAAACTGAAAAATGGGAGATGAAACGAAAAAGCCCGCGCGCGGTGAGACGGCGGGCTGGCGTCCGGATGGCATGGGGCCATGCCGGATGGATGTTGGGCGAAGGGGCCATGAAGGCCGTTCGCTGCGCTGATTTCCCCTATCGGTGTCGCGCCGAAAGCGCGTCTATTACGAGTGGAGAAGCATGTGGTCCTGCGGTGTTGCCGGTGTTGCTGTTACTGCGTGATCGAGACTCTATTGTAGGGGCATTTTTTTCAGCGTCAGGCATATTGCAAAAAACTTTTCAGTGCCCCAGGCGGCGCATGGCGCGGGCCCCGTGCGACTGGAAGATGCCTTCCAGCTCGCTGACCATATCCTTGATGCGTTCGAGCTCGAAGCCGCCGGAGCAGCTGATGGCCGCTTCGCCGGCGCCGTGGCACGCTTTGCAGACGACGGGCGCGCCAGCCTGCATGGCGGCGACGACGCCCGTGCCGTGGCAAACCTTGCATTTGCTGTCGAGCCAATGCGCGAGCGACGCTTCGGCCACGCGGCGGTACAAGGTATTGGCGGCCTGCGCATCCCAGGCCGTCTGCGCCTTGACCCAGCGCCGCGCGCGGCCCTTCTGCGTCACGGCCGCCGTCCAGGCGCGCAGCAGCTGCGCCAGGTTGCCGGCATTGCCCTCGAACAAGCGGCTGACGGTGCCGTCCACGTATTTGACGCGGCACAGCAAGGCGCCCATGTCGCCGGCCAGCGCCGCGGCCGCGATCACGTCCAGGTCGTGGTGGACGGCATCGTCGCGCAGGTTCTGCGACGACAGCGATGCGATGAATTTTTCTGCAAACCCCATGATTTTCTCCTCGTTGATTCTTGTCTTAGTTTTCCCGCGCCGGCCCGAACAGGGCCGCCACCAGCGGATCGCGGCGCGCCGCACCGCGTGGCCAGCTGGCCACGCGGCGCACCTGCGGCGGCAGTTCGGCCCAGCCGTCGACCTCGTCGTCCTGCTCGCCCAGCGCGTACAGGGCGGGCCGCTGGCGTCCCGGCTCCGTGCAATGGCGCTGCGCCAGGTGGATCTGCCCCATGCCGCACATGTGGCGCAAATAGCGGCTCATGGTGCCCGCGTCGAGTCCCAGCAAGGCGGACAACTGCGCCGCGCTGGCCTGGCCCTGCTCGCGGATGTACTGCGCGATGCGGGCGATATGCAGCTGCGACTTCTTGCTGCGTCCCTGTAACTGGCGCCCCTGCCGCGGCACCGCCCTGCTTTCAACCGACTGACTGCTGTTCAACATCTGCCTGACCTCCCGTGGTGTCGCCAACCGGCAAACGCTGTAGTGCGTTTGCGACAGGCAACGAGTGGACTTTATCAATCGCTAATGTTAAAGTCAAGCATTTGGTAATTTATCAAACGGTAAATTTCAGGTTTAATGTGGAGATGAATATGTATCAATACAGACGCGACCGCCTGCTGGCCCTGATCCGCGAGCACTACGACAATACGCGCAAGAAAATTTCCGACGTCAGCGGCTGGAGCGAGGCGCGCATCTCGCAAATCCTCTCGCCCACCTACCGCGAGGGACGCGCGTTCAGCGAAAAGATCGCGCGCAAGCTGGAAGCGGATCTGCAGCTGGACAGCATGTACTTCGACCAGGGCGCGGCGCCCGACCAGGCGGCCATGGCCGCGCGCGCGCTGGCCGGCGTGCAGCCCGTGGTCGTGGAAGATGGCGAAGATGAACGCTTCTACCCGATCCGCAAGGTGAAGCTGCGCCTGTCGGCCGGCATCACGGGCTTTGCCATCGAACCGGAAACGCACGACGGCAGCACCATCAGCGTGCCGCGCAGCTGGGTCGAGCGCAATGGCTACCACCCTGAAAAACTGGTGGCGATCAAGGTCAAGGGCGAGAGCATGGAGCCGGCCCTGTACGAGGACGATGTGGTGATCATCAATACGGCCGACAACCGGCCGGCCGACGGCATCGTGTTTGCCATCAATTACGAAGGCGAACCGGTGGTCAAGCGCATGGCGCGCGACATCGGCGAATGGTGGCTGACGTCGGACAACCCCGACCAGCGCAAATACCACCGCAAGCTGTGCCGCGGCAATGAATGCCTGATCGTCGGCAGGGTCGTGCGCAAGGAAAGCGACCGGATCTGAGAACGAAGTTTATCAATTGATAAACTTCGTTCCCATCATGGCGCTGACGCCAATGCTGCCTGGATCTGCTGCAGCGATGCCGGATCGTCCATCGACGTCAGGTCCCCCGGACTGCGTCCTTCGCAGATGGCCTGGATCGAACGGCGCAGCAGCTTGCCCGAGCGCGTCTTCGGCAACTGCGCCACGAACAGCACGCGCGCGGGCCGCGCCACGGCGCCCAGCTGGCGGTCGACCACGGCCATCACTTCGCGTTCCAGCGCCGTTTTCGCCTCGACGCTGTCGAAACCCCGCGGGTCCTTGAGGATCACGAAAGCCATCGCCACCTGGCCTTTGAGCTTGTCTTCCACGCCCACCACCGCCACTTCCGACACGTTCGGATGGCTGGTGATGCTTTCCTCGATTTCGCGCGTGCCCAGGCGGTGGCCAGCCACGTTGATCACGTCGTCCGTACGGCCCAGAATAAAATAATAGCCGTCCGCGTCGCGCACGCCCCAGTCGAAGGTGGAATACACTTGCCGTCCGCTGAAGGTGGACCAGTAGGTGTCGACGAAACGTTCGTCGTCGCCGTACACCGTCTGCATGCAGCCGGGCGGCAGCGGACCTTCCAGCACCAGCACGCCCTTCTCGTTCGCGCCGCACTCCTCGCCCGTCGCCTCGTTGAGCAGCTTGACGCGGTAGCCGTACATGGCCTGGCCGGGGCTGCCCAGGCGCGTCGGCGTGTCGGCCACGCCTTTCGCCACCGAGAGAATGGGCCAGCCCGTCTCCGTCTGCCAGTAGTTGTCGATGATGTCCACTTTCAGTTCGTCGGCGATCCACTGCGACGTGGTTTCATCGAGCGGCTCGCCCGCCAGATACAGCGCCTTCAAGGACGACAAGTCGTATTTGCGCATCAGTTCCACCGGGTGCTTGCGCAGCACGCGGATGGCCGTCGGCGCCGAGAACATGCGCGTGACCTTGTATTTCTCGACGATGCTCCACCAGATGCCCGCATCGGGACAGATGGGCAAGCCCTCGTACAGGATGGTGGCCATGCCGGCGATCAGCGGGCCGTAGACGATGTAGGAGTGTCCCACCACCCAGCCGATATCCGAGGTGGCAAAGAAGGTTTCGCCGGGCTTGCCGCAAAAGTTGTACTGCATCGACGACGCCAGCGCCACCGCATAGCCGCCCACGTCGCGCTGCACGCCCTTCGGTTTGCCCGTCGTGCCCGAGGTGTACAGCACGTACGACGGCTCGTTCGATTCGAGCCAGGCGACGGGCACCCGCGCGTCCAGGTGCCGTTCGCGCAGGGCCGCGTAATCGACGTCGCGGCCCGGCGTCCGTTCCATCGGCACCAGATGGCGGTCGACCAGCAGCACATGCTGCGGCTTGTGCGCGGCGATGCGGATGGCTTCGTCGAGCAGAGGCTTGTAGGCAATCGCCTTGCCGTTGCGCGAACCGGCATCGGCGGAAAATACCAGCTTGGGCTGCGCATCGTCGATGCGGCTGGCCAGGCTGTTGGCGGCAAAGCCGCCGAACACCACGGAATGCACGGCGCCGATGCGGGCGCACGCGAGCATGGCAAACGCCGCCTCGGCGATCATCGGCATGTAGATCAATACGCGGTCGCCCTTGACCACGCCCAGCGACTGCAACATGGCGGCGCAGCGCTCCACTTCGCGCTGCAGCTCGCGAAAGCTGTAGCTGCGCTCCGTGTTCGTTTCGGTGGAAATGGCGATCAGCGCGGCGGCATCGCCCTGGCTGTCCACCCAGCGGTCGACGGCGTTGTGGCACAAATTCGTGGTGCCGCCGACGAACCATTTGGCGAACGGCGGGCGCGAATAATCGAGGACCTGCGAAAACGGGGTATGCCAGTCGATCTTGTCGGCTTCCTCGCGCCAGAAAACGTCAGGCGTGTCGATCGAGCGTTGATAAAATGCTGCGAAATTCATGTCTCCTCCGGTAGGCGTGCAATCTGTGTTTTTTTGTTCGTGCATGTTCTGCTTATCTGTTCATCTGCTTCCTCCAGTGTGGCTATGCTGTGTGGCGAGCAGCTGCCTTGAAAACAATGCCGGCTGCGCCGCCGCGCAACTGTTGCGTTCCTGCGCGATCCGCGCGCGGTTTTCCTCGAGGCTGGCATCATCGAGCGGCATGCCAAACTGCCCATCGCCAGACGCAACATCCTGCGGCGACATCACGCGCTGCAATACGATATCGCCCAGCGCCTTCTTGAAATGTCCGGCCTCCCAATACCAGCGCGTGGCAGTGCCGCGCTCATTGGCGGCGGGTATCGGCTCGCAGTTGTATGCGCCATAGCCGCTGAAATCCGTGAGGGAAATATGCGCATCCGGGTAGCGCGCCTTGACCGCGCCAATTTCCCGCACCAGCTGTGCTTTCCATACGTCGAACAGGGGCCACAACCCCGCAGCCTCGAACATGGCCAGCATTTGCGCGTGATACGGATAGATCACCAGCTTGATATCGGCCTCGGTGGCCGCCATCGCCAGCAAAAAGGTGCGCAGCAATTGAAAGTCTTCGGTGGCAAGGCTCCGCGTCGATTTGCGGCGCAAGTTGGCGGCACTTTCCTGCGCCCGCTGCGTGAACATCTTGTGGTAGCCATCCCGGCGCGCATGGGCGCCGTACTCCAGCAAGGGATTGAAGCCATCGGCCGACAAGGTGGCCGCCTCATCGTCGTGCTGAATGCGCAGCGTGTGCACGGCATCCTTGACGGAGGCCAGCGAAAAGAGCGCATCGAAGCGCCAGAACGCGCGGCCATGCGCCGGCGCGGGGGCCGCTGGCGCCTGACGTGCGGACGGTGCGACGGCGGGATTGAGAAAATCGATGAATTCCATGCCCACGATGACCGTGCGTGGCCGGACGCCGGCCTGGCGCAGTTGCGCAAACTGGCTGGCGGATGTCGCCAGGCCCGTGCCCGGAATCGCCAGATTGTAGCCGGCGCCCAGCGCCGACAAGGCGCTGGCGCGCGGATCGAAGCCGATCTCCGCGCGCGAATTGCCAAGGATGATGAAGCGCGGCTGCCTGCGCAGCGCATGTTCCTGCTTGATCTGGTTCTGGTAGCGGCTCAGGCCCGGCTTGACGGCATTGAAATTATCGCGCCGGACGACGCCATACAGGCCATAAGGGTCGACAACGAAAACGAAGGCGCCCGCCAGCACGGCGCCCCCCGCCAGCACCAGCGCCAGTACGGCCAGATAGGATTTAAAAGGGGATGCCGTCATGATGCGCCCTCTCTAGAATTGAAAATACAGGAATTCAGCGGGCCGGTTCAGGGCCAGCATGCTCGCCAGCGCGAGCACGGCGATGGCGGCCGCCCACGCAGGCGAGGCGCGCCAGGTGAGCCAGGCACGCAGGTGTCGCCCACCGGCAGGAAAATCCAGCGCCGGATCAAAGTGACGCATGATCTGCTGCGTATTCGGCATGGAAAAAGTAATCAGCGCTGCCACCGCTATCCACGTCCAGCTTTCAATGAACACCGTGCCGCCGCCCAGGTAATAGCCCATGCCCATGGCGGCCAGCACAGGCTGAAGCGGCAGCAAATGGGGCACCAGCGCATCGGGCAAATCCAGGCCAAAGCCGCCCGCCATACCTTGGATGATTGTCAGGGCGGTTGCCATGTCGGGTGCGCGAAAGAAGACCCAGGCGACGCAGACGGCAATGAAAGTGAGGGCCGTCGCCAGGATGTTGCCAACGCGCGTATCGGACGGCAGGTGCAGCTTGCGCGTCACCGTGCTCCAGGCCTTGTGGATCGCCAGGTAAGCGCCATGCAGCGCGCCCCAGACGATGAAATTCCAGCCGGCGCCATGCCACAGGCCGCCCAGCACCATGGTGATCATCAGGTTCAGGTAGCGCCGCACGGGCCCGCAGCGGTTGCCGCCCAGCGGGATATACAGGTAGTCGCGCAGGAAGCGCGACAGGGTCATGTGCCAGCGGCGCCAGAATTGCGCGATATTGCGCGCCTTGTAGGGCGAAGCAAAATTCAGCGGCAGCCGTACGCCAAATAATCTCGACAAGCCGATGGCCATGTCGGAATAGCCGGAGAAATCGAAGTACAGCTGGAAGGCATACGCGAGCACGCCAGCCCAGGCGATCAGCAAGGATCGCGCGGCGGGATCACTGAACAAGGGCGCCGAATAGGCGCCGATATTGTCGGCAATCAGCACCTTCTTGGCCAGGCCGATGAAAAAAATCGTGCTGCCGATGGCGATATTGCTGGCCGACAGGCGGAAGGTACGCCGGTCGGCGAATTGCGGCATCATTTCCTTGTGATGCAAGACAGGACCGGCAATCAGATGCGGGAAATACGTGACGAACAGCAGATAGTGGACGAAGCGGCTTTCCTGCGCCTTGCCCTTGCAGGTGTCGACCAGGAAGGCGATCTGCGTAAACGTGAAAAACGAGATGCCGATCGGCAGAATCACGTGCAAAGCGGGAATTGGCTGCGCCAGCAATTGCGCCAGGCTGGCAACGAAAAATCCCGCGTATTTATAGTAGGCAAGCAAGCCGAGGTTGGCGGCAATGGCGGCAGCCAGTATCCATTTCTTGCGCGGCCGGGGGCTGGCCGCCAGCCAGGCCGCGGAGCCATAGTTAAAGACGACGGAGCCCAGCAACAGCGGCAGGTAGCGGTAATCCCAGTACGCGTAGAAGAACAGCGACGACGACGCCAGCCAGGCGGCGGCCCATAATTCGCTGCGCCGTCCCAGGATGAAAAAACCGGCCACCGTGATGGGCAGATACGCGAACAGGAAGACGTAAGAGTTAAATAGCATCAGTTCACCCGTCGGGAAGTATGGGAGGTCGCCAGCGTCTGCGCTGCACGCATCGCGGCCGGCGCTCCCCCATTTTCCTTGCCGTTCAGTTTCTTTGCTAGCAGAAATATCAACTGATCTGCCTGCGCATCGGCCTACCTGGCCTTAAAACGCGTCGCCAGGGATGCGCACACGCCCTTCCATCAGCACGCGCGCGCTGCGGCTCATGATGGCCTTGGTGACGCGCCATTGGCCATCGACCTGCTGCGCTTGCGCGCCCACCGTCAGGGTGCCGGACGGGTGGCCAAAGCGCACCGAGTTGCGGGGTCCGCCGCCGGCCGCCAGGTTGACCAGGGTGCCGGGAATAGCCGCCGCCGTGCCGATGGCAACTGCCGCCGTGCCCATCATGGCGTGGTGCAGCTTGCCCATGGACAGAGCGCGCACGAGCAGGTCGATGTCGCCCGCCTCCACCTTTTTCCCGCTCGACGACACATAGCCGGCCGGTTTGGCGACAAAGGCCACCTTCGGCGTGTGCTGGCGCTTCGCCGCTTCATCGAGATGAGAAATCAAGCCCATGCGCAGCGCGCCATGCGCGCGGATGGTCTCGAAGCGGGCCAGCGCGGCCGGATCGCCATTGACGGCGTCCTGCAGTTCCGTGCCCGTGTAGCCGATGGCGTCCGCATCGACGAAAATCGTCGGGATGCCGGCGTTGATCATCGTGACTTTCAACACGCCGATGCCGGGCACGTCGAGGTCATCGACGAGGTTGCCAGTAGGAAACATGGCTGAGCTGCCACCATCGCCGCCCTCCTCGTCCGCGGCCGGATCGAGAAATTCCAGCTTCACTTCGGCGGCCGGGAAGGTCACGCCATCGAGTTCGAAGTCGCCCGTTTCCTGCACTTCGCCCTGCGTCATGGGGACGTGGGCGATGATGGACTTGCCGATATTGGCTTGCCAGATGCGCACCGTGGCGATGCCATCGGCAGGCACGCGGGCCGCGTCCACCAGGCCGCTGGCAATGGCGAACGAGCCGACGGCGGCCGACAGGTTGCCGCAATTGCCGCTCCAGTCCACGAAAGGCTTGTCGATCGAGACCTGGCCGAACAGGTAGTCGACGTCGTGCTCCGGCTGCGTACTTTTCGCCAGAATCACCGTCTTGCTGGTGCTCGACGTGGCGCCGCCCATGCCGTCGATCTGCTTGCCGTAGGGGTCGGGGCTGCCGATCACGCGCAGCAGCAGCGCATCGCGCGCCGCGCCCGGCACTTGCGCGCTGGCGGGCAAATCCTGCAGACGGAAGAACACGCCCTTGCTGGTGCCGCCGCGCATGTAGGTGGCGGGGATCTTGATTTGGGGTACGTGGGTCATGAGTTTTCCTGGAAGAGGTAGGTCGGATCAGCGTGGCTTCGCCACGCGTAATCCGACACATTGTTGGCGCGTTTTGGCAGATAAGGTCGGATTATGCGCAAGCGCTAATCCGACCTACCGTTACGCGGCTTTCGAAGATTCGAGGAAATCCTGGGCAAATCGCTGCAGCACGCCGCCCGCCTCGTAAATCGACACCTCTTCCGCCGTATCGAGGCGGCAGGTGACGGGCACGTCGACCGTCTCGCCGTTCTTGCGGTGGATGACGAGGGTCAAGGTGGAGCGCGGCGTGCGCTCGCCCACGACGTCGTAGGTTTCGCTGCCGTCCAGGCCCAGGGTCTTGCGGTTCACGCCAGGCAAAAACTCCAGCGGCAAGACGCCCATGCCCACCAGGTTGGTGCGGTGGATGCGTTCAAAACCTTCGGCCACGATGGCTTCCACGCCGGCCAGGCGCACGCCCTTGGCGGCCCAGTCGCGCGACGAACCCTGGCCATAGTCGGCGCCGGCGATGATGATCAGGGGCTGCTTGCGCTCCATGTACACCTCGATGGCTTCCCACATGCGCGAGATTTTGCCTTCCGGCTCGATGCGCGTGAGCGAACCGGCCTTCACCTTGCCGTCCTCGATGACCATCTCGTTTTTCAGGGTCGGGTTGGCGAACGTGGCGCGCTGCGCCGTCAAATGGTCGCCCCGGTGCGTGGCGTAGGAATTGAAGTCTTCTTCGGGCAAACCCATCTTCGCCAGGTATTCGCCGGCCGCGCTGTCGAGCATGATGGCGTTCGATGGCGACAAGTGGTCGGTGGTGATGTTGTCGCCCAGGACGGCCAGCGGACGCATGCCTTTCAAGGGCCGCGCGCCTGCCAGCGCGCCTTCCCAGTACGGCGGACGGCGGATGTACGTCGTCTGCGGACGCCAGTCGTACAGCGGGCTGACCTTGATGCCGTCGTCCGCCTGCTTGGCGAACATCGGAATGTACACCTTGCGGAACTGCTCCGGCTTGACGCTGGACGCGACGATAGCGTCGATTTCCTCGTCCGACGGCCAGATATCCTTGAGCAGGATAGGCTTGCCGTCAGCGTCATGGCCCAGCACATCCTTCTCGATATCGAAGCGGATGGTGCCGGCGATAGCGTAGGCCACCACCAGCGGCGGCGAGGCGAGGAAAGCCTGTTTCGCGTACGGGTGGATGCGGCCGTCGAAGTTGCGGTTGCCCGACAGGACGGCCGTGGCGTACAGGTCGCGCGACACCACTTCGTCCTGGATGACGGGGTCGAGCGCGCCCGACATGCCGTTGCACGAGGTGCAGGCGAAAGCCACCACGCCGAAGCCCAATGCTTCGAGTTCCGGCATCAGGCCCGCTTCCTGCAGGTACAGTTCCACGGTTTTCGATCCTGGCGCCAGCGACGATTTGACCCATGGTTTACGGGTCAGACCCAGGCGGTTCGCATTGCGCGCGATCAGGCCGGCCGCGATCATGTTGCGCGGGTTGTTCGTATTCGTGCAGCTGGTGATGGCGGCGATGATGACGGCGCCGTCCGGCATCTTGCCCGGCTCGTTTTCCACCACGCCGGAAATCCCGCGCGCGGCCAGTTCCGACGTCGGCACGCGGTTGTGCGGGTTCGACGGCCCGGCGATATTGCGCACGACGGACGACAGGTCGAAGCTCAAGACGCGCTCGTACTGGGCGTCCACCAGGCTGTCGGCCCACAGGCCCGTTTCCTTGGCGTACAGCTCCACCAGTTTGACCAGTTCGTCGTCGCGGCCCGTCAGTTTCAGATACTTGATGGTTTGCGCATCGATGTAGAACATGGCGGCCGTGGCGCCGAATTCCGGCGCCATGTTGGAAATCGTGGCGCGGTCGCCCAGGGTCAGGTGCGACGCGCCTTCGCCGAAGAATTCCAGGTAGGACGAGACGACCTTCTGCTTGCGCAAAAATTCCGTCAGCGCCAGCACCGTATCGGTCGCCGTGATGCCCGGCTGCGGCTTGCCCGTCAGCTTGACGCCGATGATATCGGGCAGTCGCATCCACGAGGCGCGGCCCAGCATCACGCTTTCCGCTTCCAGGCCACCCACGCCGATGGCGATCACGCCCAGCGCATCGACCATCGGCGTATGCGAATCCGTGCCCACCAGGGTGTCGGGATAGGCCACGCCATTTTGCACCTGGATCACGGGCGACATGCGCTCGAGGTTGATCTGGTGCAGGATGCCGTTACCGGGCGGGATCACGTCAACGTTTTTAAAGGCCTTCTTGGTCCAGTCGATGAAGTCGAAACGGTCTTCATTGCGGCGGTCTTCGATGGCGCGGTTCTTGGCGAAGGCGTCGGGGTCGAAACCGCCGCATTCGACGGCCAGCGAATGGTCGACCACCAGCTGCGTGGGAACCACCGGATTGACCAGGGCCGGGTCGCCGCCCTGGGCCGCGATGGCGTCGCGCAGGCCGGCCAGGTCGACCAGGGCCGTCTGGCCCAGGATGTCATGGCAGACGACACGCGCGGGAAACCAGGGGAAATCGAGGTCACGGCGGCGTTCGATGAACTGGCTCAGCGAGGCATTCAGGGTGGCCGGGTCGCAGCGGCGCACGAGGTTTTCGGCCAGCACGCGCGAGGTGTAGGGCAAGGTGGCATAGGCGCCTGGGGCGATCGCATCGACGGCGGCGCGCGTGTCGAAGTAGTCCAGCCCTGTTCCCGGCAAGGGTTTGCGGTACAGGGTATTCATGGGGGTACTCATTGCGGTGCTCATTATTTGCGGTCCTTGATCGGCACGAATTCCAGGTCTTCCGGGCCCACGTAATTGGCGCTCGGGCGGATGATCTTGTTGTCGATGCGCTGCTCGATGATGTGGGCGGCCCAGCCCGAGGTGCGCGAAATGACGAACAGCGGCGTAAACATCGCCGTCGGCACGCCCATCATGTGGTACGACACGGCCGAGAACCAGTCCAGGTTCGGGAACATGTTCTTGATTTCCCACATGACCGATTCCAGGCGCTCGGCGATGTCGAACATCTTGGTCGATCCCGCTTCCAGCGACAGATTGCGCGCCACTTCCTTGATGACCACGTTGCGCGGGTCCGAAATCGTGTAGACGGGGTGGCCGAAGCCGATCACCACTTCCTTGTTGGCCACGCGCTCGCGGATGTCCGCTTCCGCTTCGTCGGCATTGTCGTAGCGCTTCTGGATGTCCAGCGCCACTTCATTCGCGCCGCCGTGTTTCGGGCCGCGCAGTGCGCCGATGGCGCCCGTGATGGCCGAGTGGATATCCGAACCCGTGCCGGCGATGACGCGGCTGGTGAAGGTCGAGGCGTTGAATTCGTGTTCCGCGTACAGAATCAGCGAGGTATGCATGGCTTTTTCCCACGACGCCGACGGCTTTTCGCCGTGCAGCAGGTGCAGGAAGTGGCCGCCGATCGAGTCGTCGTCCGTTTCCACCTCGATGCGCTTGCCGTTATGGCTGTAGTGATACCAGTACAGCAGCATGGAGCCGAACGATGCCATCAGGCGGTCGGCGATGTCGCGCGCGCCCGGCGCGTTATGGTCGTCCTTTTCCGGCAAGGTGCAGCCGAGCACGGACACGCCCGTGCGCATCACGTCCATCGGGTGGGCGGCGGCCGGCAGCGCTTCCAGCGCCGCTTTCACTGCCGACGGCAAGCCGCGCAAGGACTTCAGCTTGGCCTTGTAGCCTTTCAGTTCCGCCAAGGTTGGCAGCTTGCCGTGCACCAGCAGGTAGGCGATTTCCTCGAATTCGCAGCTGTCGGCCACGTCCAGGATGTCGTAGCCGCGGTAGTGCAAATCGTTGCCGGTCTTGCCGACAGAGCACAGCGCAGTGTTGCCGGCGGTGACGCCGGACAGGGCGACGGATTTTTTAGGCTTGAAAGTGGCGACTTGCGGTGCGGTCATTGTGTTCTCCAGATTGAATAGTCTCGGTTGCGTCACTGCGGGACCGGCATGCGGTCCCTGCTTCTTTACTTATTTCTGCTTATTTCTTTTGCGCGGCGAACAGCGCGTCGAGCTTTTGTTCAAAATCATGATAGTTGATCGATTCATACAGCTCCATGCGCGTCTGCATGGTGTCGACGACGTTCTTTTGCGTGCCGTCGCGGCGCAGCGCCTGGTAGACGTTTTCCGCCGCCTTGTTCATGGCGCGGAAGGCCGACAGCGGGTACAGGGCCAGGCCCACGTGGGCGCTGCGCAGTTCGTCCAGCGTGAACAGCGGCGTGGAACCGAATTCCGTGATGTTGGCCAGGATCGGCACGTTGACGGCCTTGGCAAACGTGGCGTACATGTCCAGGTCCGTGATGGCTTCCGGGAAGATCATGTCGGCGCCCGCTTCGACGCAGGCGACGGCGCGCTCCAGTGCCGCTTCCAGGCCATCGACGGCCAGCGCATCGGTGCGCGCCATGATGACGAAATTCGGGTCCGTGCGCGCATCGACGGCCGCCTTGATGCGGTCGACCATCTCTTCCTTGCTGACGATTTCCTTGCCCGGACGGTGGCCGCAGCGCTTGGCGCCCACCTGGTCTTCGATGTGCAGGCCGGCCGCGCCGAACTTGATCATCGATTTCACCGTGCGCGCCACGTTGAAGGCGGAGGAACCGAAGCCCGTGTCCGCGTCGACCAGCAGCGGCAGGTCGCATACGTCGGTGATGCGGCGGATGTCGGTCAGCACGTCGTCCAGGCTGGAAATGCCCAGGTCTGGCAAGCCCAGCGAGCCGGCCGCGACGCCGCCGCCGGACAGGTAGATGGCCTTATAGCCGGCGCGCTTGGCCAGCAAGGCGTGGTTGGCGTTGATGGCGCCGACGACTTGCAACGGGGATTCTTCCTGGACGGCCTTGCGGAATGCGGCACCTGCGGAGTATTGAGTCATGTGTTCACCTTATGGGTTTCGGATGGTCCCGAATGTTTCACGGAGTGGCTATGAGCATCAGTACAGCAAATGCCGTGCCAGGGCTAGCCTGCCAGGCGGAAAAGCCACTGCCGCAGAGTGTAAACGCAGGGAAGATGCCGATCAGGCGTCGCGTCGGGGCTGTCACGCCGCGGAACAGCGATGTCACGTTTGACGTCAAAAATGTTTCACTATTGTTTCATGTAACGCATCTTGCAACATTAGATGAAACATGCAACAGGCATGAGGAGAGCACGATGAAAAGGACGCGCAATAAAAACAGCCGGCGGGTGCCGGCTGAGTGAGCTATACAACTAAGACTAACAGGGAAAACTAGGCCAGCCGCACCAGCGGGTTGGCGATGATGTTGTCGATCTGGCGCACGGCTTCTTCGCAGGCGGCGGCAATGGCGCCCTCCTCGTCGTCGCGCACGAATTGCATGGTCGAGCCTTCGAACACCTCCAGGCCTTCCGCCGTGGCGCGTTCGATGTCGCAACTGGCCGACCATTTGCCATCGGTGGTGGGCACGGCCAGGGGAACGATTTCCCAGCCTTTATAGTGAATTTTAGAACTGCTATTCATGGGGTGCCTCCTTTGACTGACTCAATACTGGAAATCGTAGCACGAAGCGCTGCCGGCAGCGACGTGTTTCACGCGCCGGCCGTAGTCAGGCGCGTTTTCGGGCTAAACGATTTACGCTGGCTCAAGGGCGCAGCAGATTATCCACTTCCGTCCTGGCCACTTCCAGGCCCGCCGTGCAAGCGGTCTCGGGCGCCGCGTAGCCGCCCAGGGTGCGGCTGCGCGTGATCGCCTGCGCTTCGGGTTCGCCCTCGCGCTGCAGGCGGTAGGTAAAATCCCATAAATCGTCGTTATCCTTTTGCGGGGTCACGGAAATCGTAAAACCGCGGTACTGTTCGCTGCGTGCAGTGATATCGTTCATGAATTCCTCCTTGGAAGAATGAGGTTACCATGCTGCAAGCGCGAGCGTGCGCACGGCTGCGACGGAGGCATGCATGCCCGCTTATCTGTTTTCCGCATGTCAAATGTCAATTTGCAGCATTTTTTTGGCGAACTCTGGCGATATAATGCCATTCCCTTGCCCGTCCCTTGCCGCCGTGATGACTCCACAAATCCAAGCCTTCTTCGACCCGACCACCGCCACCGTCACCTACGTTGTCTACGAAGCGGATGGACGGGACTGCGCCATCATCGATTCTGTGCTCGACTACGACCCGAAGGCGGGCCGCACCTCGACCGCCTCGGCCGACAAGGTAATCGCCTTCGTGCGCGAACACGGCTTGCAGTGCCGCTGGCTGCTGGAAACCCACGCGCACGCCGATCATCTTTCCGCCGCGCCCTACCTGCAGCAGCAGCTGGGCGGCGACGTGGCCATCGGCGCCGCCATCCAGACGGTGCAGCAGGCCTTCGCGGCCGTCTACCACCAGGACGGCGCCAAAGCCGACGGCTCGCAGTTCGACCAGCTGTTCGCGCCAGACCAGGTGTTTCATATCGGCAAACTGGAAGTACGCGCCCTGCACGTGCCCGGCCACACGCCGGCCGACCTGGCGTACCAGATCGGCGACGCCGTTTTCGTGGGCGACACCCTGTTCATGCCGGACGTAGGCTCGGCCCGCTGCGACTTCCCCGGCGGTTCCGCTACCCTGCTGTACCGCTCCGTGCAGCGGCTGCTTTCGTTGCCGCCGCAGACGCGGCTGTTCATGTGCCACGATTACCCGCCCAACGGCCGCGCGCCGCGCTGGGAAGTGACGGTGGCGGAACAGCGCACCAGCAACATCCACTTGCGCGACGGCATCACGGAAGAACAATTCGTGGCCATGCGCACGGGCCGCGACGCCACCCTCGACATGCCGACCCTGATCCTGCCCGCCATCCAGGTCAACATCAACGCGGGCAAGCTGCCCGAGCCGGAAGACAACGGCGTGCGCTACCTGAAGATTCCGCTCAACGCGCTGTAATTTCGCGGGGCCACGCTCCGCCCCCTCCATCCCGCCTCATCGCACCTCCCCCTGGCGCC
>NZ_PDZN01000025.1:0-103509 GCF_002735765.1 Janthinobacterium sp. BJB304 | reverse complement strand
TTCAGTTTAATCTCTGTTACTTTGCCATTTTATTGGCACCGTCTTGCGACGGGTCGCTCACTCAAAAAACTGACAGGCCACTACTTTCGTAGCGCCTATTTCATTATTTCTTGTGAACATTTGATATTTTAAGTTAGACGCCAATCCGAAGATTGACGCTGCACTTACATCAAATGCCCACACTTATCGACTGTTAATTGTTAAAGAACTGTATTCGGTTACTGCTTTCGCGCTATCGACAAAGCGTTGTGTTTGTCAGCTGCGAAGAAGGAAGAGTATGAAGCGTTTCGGCTAATTCGTCAACCTTCTTTTTTACCCTGCTTTACTCGGCATTTGCATGCGTCGTTCAGCGAGGGGGCGAATTATAGCCAAGGTGCGGCGGCTCCGCAAGAGCCATTTATGGCAAGACGAACGATTTCACCAAGGTCAGCTCGCCGGCGGCCCGCATCGGCACCTGGAAGCTCTGCAGCTTTTCCCGCGGCGTGCCTTCGTTGGTGATGATCGACAGCCGGGCGACGGTCAGCATGGCGGTGTTCTCGCCGCTGCCGTAGTAATTGACATAGGCGTGATAATTGCCCTTCAGGGGTGCCGCGCTGGAAAAGATTTCAGGGCCATAGCCGGTCGTCACGTCCACATCCAGCGCGCCGCCATCTTTCAGGACGCGGTTGCCGTACCAGGCGTGGCCGCCGTCCGGCGTGACCACATGCAGATCGAGATCGGTGCCGGCGCTGTCCCACGACAGCACGATACGCAAGCGCGCTTGCGTCTTGCCCTGGTAGCTGTCGACAAACTGGGTCCGCGCGCGGCTCCTGCCATCGGGCGAGCGCACTTCCACGCTGTTCGAGCCGCTGCCGAAACCATAGGGGCGACCGTAGCTGCCATCCTCCCCCACCTCCATCGGCATCGCCACGCCATTGACCACCAAAGTAGCGGGCTTGCCCTTGACGGCGCCCGCGATACGCCCCCGTATCTGCGCCGTCTCGGCCTGGCCCGGCTGCAGGTTGACCGACGCGGCGGGGTAATTGACCGCTTGCGTGTATTCCTCCTGCGCGCCGGCCGAATTGCGCCAGCCGCCCTTCGGTGCATCGATGGTGACCTGGGCCTGCGCCCAGAGTGGCAATAACATGAGCGGAATCGCGCAACGGATATAAAAACTCACAGAGCCTCCAGGTTAAGATCGACGAGCCGGCGGGCCAGCCGCTCGACATATTCTTCGTCCTGGCCGCGCGGATGACGGCGCAGGCCAAGGTGTAAATATTCATGGGCCAAGGTGATGCGGTCTTCGCGCGTGGCCAGCGGGCGCATGAAGATGCGGTTGCGCGACTGCTCCGAATACGGCGCGCCGCTGGACAGGGCACACACCAGCGGCGCTTGCGGCGGCGCCTCGTAACCGGCTTCGCGCAGCAGCACGCGCTGCCAGCGCGGTACGGACCGCGCCAGCCAATCCTCGTTCTGCGCCAGGCGACGGCAACGCGCGCCGGTATTGCCAACGGTGCTCAGCGCGCCGCCGGGATAGGCCGCCGCCAGCAATTCATCATAGTGCTTGCCCTGTTTCGCCTGGCGTACCGCCTCGCTCCACGCCATCGTGCCCTCGGACGCTTGGTTGCTGTGATAGCGCACGGTGACGCCATCGACGATCAGCTGGTCGGTCCAGCGCGCAATCGCCAACGCCGCCGGCGTGGCGGGGCTAGGACTGACGCGCTGGGTCGCGCTGCTGTCGGCAATCTGCTGGCAGCCCGCCACCGTCACCGCGTTCTGCTGCAGATACGTGCGCGCGGCGATCGCCAGCGCCTTGGCCGCTTCCGGCTCATTCGCGCTCGCTTCGCGGTCAAGCACCCGCGCCACATATTCATTGACGCCGAAGCGGCCGCGCAATTGCGGGCGGCCTCCCTGCTCTTGTACCAGCATCAACTCGCCGCTGCTGCGCAAGGCCAGGTTCTGGCCATTTTCGAACTGCACATGGTGGCGGCCATTCAGCGGCCCGGGTGCGGCAACGCCGCGCTCGCCGCGCACGGCACGGATCGGATAGCGCTTGAAGTAATCGACGACCACGCAACCGCCATCATCGGCCGCACCGACTGGCGGCAGACTGGCGGCCAGCCTGGGCGCCCACTGTTCAAAGACATTGCTGCTGCCGCCTGCGCCGCCAAACCAGATCGGGGTGCCATCGGCCAGCCAGCCGGCCGCGCCGCCAATCCGTTCATCTGCCCGGCGCTGCTCGTGCCAGGAATACGTCTTGACGCGCAGCTGGCTGCCGAACCAGCGCGCCGTGCCAGCACCGCGTCCATCGAGCACCACGCGCAGCAGCGCCGCTTCGGCGCCCACGCGGCTGGCAGCCGGTATGCTGTCCAACGCGCGCAGCAGGCTATCCAGCCGTAACAACCGCCCCGGCGCCAGCTGCGCGGGGTCCGCCAGCCAGGCAAAGTCGCCTGCCGGGGCGCTACCTAAACGGGTGGTCCAGTACCGGCGCCACGGCGCGGCCGCGATCATCAGGCGCCGCGGCGAGAAGAAGGGGCCGCAAGACTGCGCCAGCGCCGCATCGTGGCCGATGCTCTGGCCCGCATCGCAGCAATATACTTCTTCCGGATCGCGGCCGCCGCAGCGGTAGTCGGGCATCGCCACCTTGTTATCGCTGGCGTAGACATACACGAACAGCTTCCACAGGCTGGCCAGCGGCACTTGCCGCGCACCGTCAAACGGCGGCGAGAGTGGCAGCGTGGTGCCGCCCTGGCGCAGCTGGCGCACCTCCAGCTTGCCGTCGCGCCACCAGGCCACATCCAATGAAGCCGACCAGGCAGGCATGGCCAGCAGCATTGCCGCCATCAATGCAGGACGCACAAAACGCATCACTCGACCTTCAACGCGCGCGTGCTCTTGCCGCCGCCCTCGAGCGCTTTCTGCTCCGGCTGGTACATGCGGTAAAAGCGCGCCGGCGGCAGCACATAACTGCCCTTCTGCGCAAAGCGCAGCAAATGGCGCACGGTCACGGCGCCTTCCAACGGCTCGATCGGCACGGCATAACCGTCGCGGCGCTCCGTGTGACGCGCGCGTTCCAGCGCGGCCGGCTTGTCGCCCGCCATGACCATGCCCCAGGTCGTCGATTCCACCATGGCACCGGGCGGCAGCGCCACTTCCAGCAAGCCAAAGCGGTGCTTCGCACCCGGTGCCGCTTTCAAGGTAATTTCATCGAGGTACAGCGCGTCCGTGCTGAATGCCTCGCCCGGCTTGACCAGCTCCGTCGTGTAGCCGCCCTTGCCCGCCTTCATGCGCAGGATGCGCCGTTCGACGGCGACCGGCAAGGTCTGCGCTTCGGCGGCATAGCTGTCGTACTGCACCACAGCCACCGTGCCGGCCGGCGCCGGGGCGGCGAGACGCAGTTTGTCAGGCATGCCCTTGGCGTCAAGCCAGCGCCACAACGGCTGGCCGCTGCGGCTGTCGCGTTTTTGCCAGGCGCCGTCCAGCGCGACGGCCGGCCCCTTGCCGAACGATACGCCGCCCAGCTTCTTCTGCACCCATATCAACGTCATCGCGCGGTCCAGGGTCGGCATCTCGGCGCGCACGCCGGCCAGCACCGCGTCCGCCTGCGATGGCGGTATTTCGCCGGCCAGCATCAGCAAGGCTTGCGCCACCGGCGCTTTGGACTCGCGCAACACCTGCCAGGCGCTGGCTACTTGCAGTTGCAGCCCATGCGGCAAGGCGACGCCATTCTGGCTGGCGACCAGCGCCACCAGGCCAAGGCTCATCGCTTGCGCTTCGCGATCAAGGGCTCCGCCCAGCAGCAGGCTGCTACTGTCGCCCGCCTGGCGCGGCTTGCCGCCCAGGACGGCGATGGCGCTGTCGTCGACCAGGCCCGCTGCCAATGTCTGCGTGGGCAAGCCCATCTCGCGCGCCATCCACAGCACCAGCGCGCGGTCGCCCATCGCATCCTTCAAGCCATGCTCGCTGTAGACGGCCAGCAGCTTGTTCCAGTGTTCGGGCGGCAGTTCGATATGCAGCGCGCGCGCCGCGTACCAGTCGGCGTAATAAGCGTACCCCGTCATCAAGGCATTGCCGGCCGTGGCATTGCCCCACCAGCCGAAGACGGCATTCGGGCCGGCCATCGAGACCAGACGCAGGCGCTGCGCCGTGAGCAGCGTTTGCAGGGCGCCGGCGTCCGGCCCCAGGCTTTGCGTGGCCAGCGCCAGCGGAATCAAACGGCTCGCCGTCTGCTCGACGCAGCCATACGGATAATCGATCAGGTCGTCGGCAATGCGCGCAAACTGGCTGGCTGCTCCTTGAGCGAACGAGACGCGGAGATTGCGCGCGTCGGCCGGCAGCTTGAGCGGCATATCACCGGTCGCGCCATCGAGCGGCAACACCAGCGAACGCGGGCTGCTCCAGGCGGCGGGCAAGGTTTGCATGGCCGCCTCCAACGCGTCGACCAGCTTGCCGTTCTGTTTCAGCTCCAGGCGCAGCGGCCCGCTAGCGCCTACAGCGAGCGGGAACTCGACGTAGTTGACGCCCGGTTTGGCGGACAGCTTTTCCGTCTTCGGCTGCGCCCCGCCCGAGAGGACGACGTCGAGCGCCTGCTCCTTGCCCGTCTGGTTGAACACGGCCACCGAGGCGCGCGGCGCATCGCCGGCACGCATCCAGTCGGGCGCCGTCCACTTGGCATAGAAGTTTTTGTCGGAACGCAGATAGGCGGTGCGCTGGCCCACGCGCCCCTGCTCATCCATCGCGCGGCCGGTGATCCTCCAGCGCGTCAGCGCGTCAGGCATGGTGAAGCTCACGCGCGCATTGCCATTGGCGTCAGTCTTCAACGACGGCGCCCAGTAGGCCGTATCGATATTGTCGCGGCGCGGGCGTTCGAGCACCTTGACGCCGCGCTCGTTATAGTTGTGGCGCGCGGGCGTACCGGCCGTGCGGCCCTGTGCCATGTCGTAGCTGATGAAGGACAGGCTGGCCGTGGTGCGCACGTTGTTGCGGCGCGGATGGTAAAAGAAGTCGCCGATATCGGGCGCGATTTCCGGCTGCAGCACATAGATCATTTCATCGACCACGCCCAGCGCCACCAGGGTGCTCAAGGGCTTGCCGTCCAGCGTGGCCTTGACGTCCAGCGTGACCTTTTCGCCGGGCTGGTAGACCTCCTTGTCGCTCTTGAACTGCAGCGCGATGCGCGGCTCGATCACTTGCAGGCCGGCGTTCTCGAACACGAAATCGCCATTGCGCGTGTACGCCACCGAGAACGTCATGTTCGGGCCATGCTCTTTTTTTACCGGGATGCGCACTCTCCACTGCCGCGGCGCCACGCGCTTCGCCTGGTACCAATCCGCGGCGCCGGCCATCAAGCCATGGTGTTCCACCTTGTCGCGCTCGAGCGTCAGCAGCGCCTGGTCGACCTTGTCGGAGAAAGTGATCAATGCCTCGGCGGTGTCGCCCGGACGGTAGCGGGCGCGGTCCAGCACGATCTCGATGCTGCCCGGCGTCGTCTGCACGCCATCGCCGGCGACCCAGTGGCTGGCGGCGGCCAGCAGGTTGCCCCGTTCGTCGCGCAGCGCCAGCTGATACGAGCCGGAAGCCGGGAATGTCACGTCCCAGCCCTTGGCGTTTGGATCGAAGGCGCCTTCGGTCTTGCTCTGTTTTTCCAGCTGCACCATCTCCCAGCGCACGGGCTTCGCCGCGCCCTGGCCATCGGCCAGCAAGTCGAAATGCACGTTTTGCCCCGGATCGGAAAACTGGCGCGTCGCCTTCAACTGGTAGCTGCTGCTCGAGCGTTCTATCATCAGCTCGCGCGTCGCCTTGACGCGGTAGGCCGCGCCATCGGTCGCCAGCACGGTCAGTATGTAGCGCGAGGGATCGGCGGCGGGCGGCAGGGTGAAGTCCACATTGCCGCTGCCGTCGCTCGTCACTTCCTCGGTCTTCAGGGCCACCGGGAACAGGCCGCTGTAGCGCAGCTCCCCCTCGACCATGGTGTTTTGCTGGCCGCGCAAGGACAAGGTCATCTTCGCGTTTTTCACCGGTTTGCCATCGGGGTAGCGCAGCGCGATGCTGCCCTTGACCGCCTCGCCCGTCTTGAATTCCGGTTTCGATGGCTGGACGTTGATTTCAAAGTGCGGCTTGACGTATTCGGCCACGCGGAAGGCCGCGCCATACACGCCATCCTTGTAATTGAAGCGCAGTTCATAGCCGCCGGCGGTCGCTTCCGTCGGCAGGCGGAAGCGCGTGTCGACGCCCGTGTCGCCGGACAGCTGCAGCGTTTGCGTCAGCAGCGGCGTGCCGTTCGGATTGAGCACGCTCAAGCTGATCGGCGCAGCACCCGCCGCCTGCGAGGCGCGCGCCGAGGTGAATTCGCGGCCCAGGAATTTGACGTTGACCTCGTCGCCGGGACGGTACAGGGGCCGGTCGGTCACCGCATAAATCTTGGTGTTATAGATTTCGCTGTCATAGTAAAAATTCTCGGACACGAACACGCCGCCGGCGCCGTCCTGGCCCAGCACATACGTATGTTCAGGGCTGCCGCGCTCGAGCGAGGCGACGCCGTCTGTGCCGGTGACAGCCGACTGCAGCACGCCGGTGCCGTCCGTCCACGCCACGCTGGCGCCGGCCACGGCGGCGCTGTTGTCGCGCCGCGCCGTCCATACCAGCATCTGGCCGGAAGAGACCTTGGTGACAGCCACCGTGTCCGACACGAACACCAGGGTGGTGGCGCGGTGCTCGCCGATGATCGCTTCGACCAGGTACAAGCCCGGCTTGCGCTTGCCCAGCGGGATCATCACGTTGCCGGCGCCGGCGACGATGAAGTCGCTGCTGGAGCCATCGAGCTTGACGCCTTTCGGCGGCGCGATGGCCTTGGCCTGCCAGATCGGATAGCGGAAGCTGTCGACCAGCTCCATGCCCTGGATCGGCTTGTACTGCGGATGATTGGCGAACACGGTCGGCTTGCGGATCGCGTCCTTCGTCGCCAGTTGCGGCTGTTCTTTCGTAACCGCAAGGCGCGCTTCGCCGGAAAACAGCTTGCGCCAGGCCAGGCGCGACTGCTTCCACCAGCTATCCCACAGAAAGCTCAAGGTATTGGCCAGGCCCTCGCCCTGGTAATTGCCCTCGACCTGGATGCGGTGCAGATTGCGCTGTTTTTTCAGGAATTCCATCGCTTCGGGCACGCGGTAGACGACAATGTCGGCGCCCGAATACGCTTCCAGGTTCATGCGCCCCATGTCGCGCCCGGGCACCTCGAGCCGCACGCGCGCCTCGTCGGTGCTGCCGTAGCTGGCGTCGGACAGCAAAAAGAAGGGCTCGCCCTTGAAGGTGCTGTAGTTGCTCGGTTCGCGCTGCTGCGCAGAGGCGCCGCCAATGAGGACCAAGGCCAGCAGGCTGGCAAGGAACAGCTTCATGACAAAAATCGGCTTCATGATAAAAACGCCAGCCGGAACACGCCGGCGAAATTCGGATTGTTGACCACAGGTTGCCACCGCGTGTCCTTCCAGCTCGTGAGTTCTTTGATATCGACGGTCCGCAGACCATTGTCGTCGGGGGTGACGGTACCGGTGTGATAGGCGATGCGCGCGCCCATCCAGACCATCAGGTGCTGTTCGTCGCCCTGGTCGAAAAACAGCAAGTCGCCGGGCAGCGCCTGGCTGATCTCGCGGGCGACGAAGCGGCTGTTGTGCTGTACCAGCGCCAGCGCCGTGACGAAGTGGCCGACCTTGCCATCCGTCTGCACCCAGCGGTTGCGCAGGGCTGCCTGGTTCGCGTCCAGTTCCAGCTCGGGCGGCAAGCGCCGGTCGCTGGCGATGCCGTTCGCATGCAGCCATTTCGCGTCATGCACGGTGAGCGCCTCGTTGACGGCAAAGCGTACCAGGCCGGCGCAATCGCGGTGCGTCCAGCGCGGCGACGGCCCCCGTTCGATCTGCGCGTTGACGATGCGCAGCATCCAGGCCTGAAAGGCGCGGCTCTGGGCTTGCGACAGCAGTACTTGCGGCTCGGCGACGGCGCGCAGCGCCCAGGCCTTGGGTGCGGCGACAGCGGCGACGCACACCGCCAGCGCAGCGCGCCGTCCATGCGACACCGTCATCGCGCCGTCTCCTGCCATTCCAGCGTTTCCCACGACGTGCCGCTGGCTGGCTGCCGCTTGAGCACCATGCGCAGCGGCGGATATTTTTTCAGGGCGTTCAGGCGCGGCACCAGGTGTTCGTTGGCGGCCGCGCGCAAGACCGGTTCGTTATTCGCCGGCAGGGTATCAAAGGCTTCCAGCTGGATCAGGCGGGCCAGCGAGGCCGGCGCGATCAGGCCGATCGAGTGCGCGCCATCGGGCAGCAGGTCGCTGGCGGCGGGCGCCTGCTTGCGGCGCACGGCCAGCACCTGGTCGACCAGCTTGCCGTCGGCCGAGAAGACAACCGTATTGCCGGCCACGGCCAGCGCCGGCGTGGATTGGCCAAGGGCCGTGGCGACGCTGCGCTCCCAGCGAATGAACTCACCTTTGGCATCCTTGCCGGTGGTCTTGCGCACGGGGTCCTTGCCGCCGATGGCCGCCGCGAACAGACTGCCATAGACAGCGTCGTCACCGGCCTGCGCACTGCGGGTGGCGACAAACACGGGCGTATGCAGGCGCGAACTGCCGTACCAGCAGGCGGCGGCGGGGCCTTGCAAGTGCCCGGCCAGCGGCACCACCGGCGCCGATGTCTTGCTGCCCAGGCGCTTGAGCACGGGCAGCAGCGCGGCCCAGTCCACCGGCACGCTGAAGCAGGCGCTGGGATTATGCGGCAGCTGCGGCCACAGGGCGCTGCTGTCATACGCACCGTTTTTCAATTTGTCGGCATTGAGCAGCACCCTGGACTGCCAGGCGCCCTGTTGAAAATCGAAGCGCAGCGCTTCGAGCGCGCCAAAGAAAGGCTGGTAGCCGAACGACAGGAAGTCGGCCTTGACGGCGATGCTGTGGCCCTCGGGCGCGGCTGGATCGAGATGAAATTGCGCATGAAAGACGTTTTGTTTCGCCGGCTCCGGCGCCAGCAGGCTGGCCACGGTTTTCTCGGCCGTGCCATCGCCATGCTTGCCGTCACTGCCGCCGTACAGCATGCCGGGATGGGACAGGATGACCAGGCGCTGGCCGTGCGCGGCGAACAACAAGGTGCGCTGGTAGGCATAGTTCAGCGCATACACGGGCACCTGGCCGCCATCGACGCGCAAGCTGCCGGCCACGCGCATCTGCGTATCCTTCAAGGCGATCTTGCCCGCTTCCTCGAGCAGGCGCGTCAACTGGCTGCGCGAGACGGCGATGGCGAAATGCTTGAGCGAGCCGTCGGCATCGCGCCACAGGGCCACTTCCGCCGGCTGGTCCAGCACCATGCGCAGCAGCTGGTCACCCCAGCCCAATTCATGCTCATAGGCGATGCGGCGCAAGCTGCCCTTGAGGCCCAGCCGGTCTTCGCTCTGCTCGTAATAGAACAGGAAATCCTCGCGCAGCACGTCGCGCGCCAGCGGCACCGTCAGCAGGTCGCGCGGCAAGGCCGACAGGCTTTTCGTGCGGACCAGCGCGTCGGGCCGCGATAAATCCAGCTTCAGGCCGTTGACCGGCCCCAGCATGCCCCAACCGAAGACCCGGTAGCCGACCAGCGCGGCCGCCACCAGCGCCACGCCGGCCAGTGCCCCGACCAGGACTTTTTTATTGAGTACTTTTTTCGCCAGCACCTTGTATCCCTTTTAGCCTGCCGTAGCATTGACAAGTTAGTAATTGTTGACAAATGGTAACATGGCATTGGCAGCCGCAGCGCACAGCTGACGCGACAGCGTAAAATAGCGGATTCGCCGTTTCCATCGCCTCCCATGACCATCCTGCTCTCCACCCTGAACGCCCGCTATACCCACGCCTCGCTGGGATTGCGCTATCTGCTGGCCAATATGGGCCCGCTGCAGGCGCAGACGCGGCTGCAGGAATTCGTCATCGGCACCAAGACGACGGAACTGGTCGAACGCATCCTCATCAACAAGCCCCGCATCATCGGTTTTGGCGTATACATATGGAACGTCGAGGAAACGACGAAACTGGTGGCCATGCTCAAGCGCGTGGCGCCCGAAGTCATCATCGTGCTGGGCGGGCCGGAAGTGTCGCACGAGGCGGGCGAGCAGGAAATCGTCAAACTGGCCGACTACCTGATCACGGGCTGGGGCGACGTCACCTTCCCCAAGCTGTGCGGCGAGATCCTCAACGGCCCGAAGCCGCTGATGAAGATCCATGCGGGCGTGCAGGCGCCGCTGGCGGAACTGCAGCTGCCCTACTCCTTGTATACAGACGACGATATCCGCCACCGCACGATTTACGTGGAAGCGTCGCGCGGCTGCCCGTTCAAGTGCGAATTCTGCCTGTCGGCGCTGGACAAGACGGCCTGGCCCTTCGCGCTGGAGAATTTCCTGGCCGAGATGGAATCCCTGCACGCGCGCGGCGCGCGCCTGTTCAAGTTCGTCGACCGCACCTTCAACCTGAACATCAAGACCAGTTTGAAGATCATGCAGTTCTTTTTAGACAAGATCGAAGCGAATCCGGACGATCCCATCTACGCCCACTTCGAGCTGGTGCCCGACCACTTGCCCGACGCCTTGAAAGAAGGCATCAGCAAGTTCCCGCCCGGCGCGCTGCAGTTCGAGATCGGCATCCAGAGTTTCAATCCCGACGTGCAATCGCTGGTCAGCCGCAAGCAGGATAATCAAAAGGCGGCCGATAACATCCGCTGGCTTTGCGAAGAATCAAACGCCCACTTGCACGTGGACTTGATCGCCGGCTTGCCGGGCGAGGATGAAGCGAGCTTTGCGGCCGGCTTCAACAAGCTGGTGGCCCTGAAACCGCATGAAATCCAGTTCGGCATCTTGAAACGGCTGCGCGGCACGCCCATCATCCGCCATACGGAAAACTATGGCATGGTGTTCGACCCGCACCCGCCGTACACCATCCTGGCCAATAAACAGCTCGATTTCATGAGCATGCAGCGCCTCGTGCGCTTCGCCCGCTACTGGGACCTGGTGGCCAACTCGGGCCGCTTCGCCAATACGGTGCAATGGATGCTGGGCGAGTCGCCGTTTGAAAACTTCATGGATTTTTCGAACTGGCTGTACGCCCACACGGACGCCACCCACCGCATCGCCATGGAGCGCCTGGCCAAGCTGGTGGCGCAATGGCTGCAGACGCGCGGCATGAGCGCGGTCGAGGCCAACGCCCTCGTGGCCAGCGACTATGCGGGCGGCGCGCAGGCGGCCGCACATGCCAAGCCAAGCGAAGTGAGTACTAGCAACGCCAAGGTGCGTCCGGACGTCGCCCTGCCGCAGCGGCAGGCGCGCCACCTGGCGTCCTGAGGGGCGGGCGATTGAACAGCGGTGGCGGTCTGCGCCATTCTCCCTTAAACTGGCACGATGCCGACTGTACAATCGCCGAAACTGACCCTCTCCCAGACCAGCTCCCAACAGGGAGCCCTTGTCACTGCCAGCGGCACCTGGCAGGTGCACGCGCTGGCGCATGACAATGCCATCAAGGCCATCGAGGCCCAGCTCAAGCCCCTGCAGGGCGATGCCAAGGCGCAATGGGATTTGTCGGCCATCGACAGCATGGACCATATCGGCGCCCAGCTGTTCTGGAATGCCTGGGGCAAGCAGCGCCCCGCGCAACTGACCCTGGCCCCGTCGCAGGAAGAGTTTTTCCGGCGCATCGAAGAGACGGGGCCGCTGCAAACGCCGCCCTCGCGCGCCAACCGCCTCACGCCCGTGATGAAGCTGGGCATGGCCATCTTGCTGTTTTTTGAACATTTGAAGGGCTTTATTGCCCTTGTCGGCCAGGTGACGCAGGATATCGGCCGCTTCGCGCGCCATCCCATGCGCGGGCCGTGGCGTGAAATTTCCGCCAATATCTTTCATGCGGGCTTCCAGGCGCTGGGCATCACGGCCCTGGTCGGCTTTCTGATCGGCGTCGTGCTGTCCTATCTGTCAGCGCAACAACTGCGCGCCTTTGGCGGCGACATTTACCTGGTCAACCTGCTGGGCATGAGCGTGATCCGCGAACTGGGGCCGCTCCTGGCTGCCATTCTCGTGGCAGGCCGCTCGGGCTCGTCCATCACGGCGCAGCTGGGCGTCATGCGCGTCACGGAAGAGCTCGACGCCATGCTGGTGATGGGCATTTCGCACGGTTTCCGCCTGATCATGCCGAAAGTGCTGGCCCTGGCCATTTCCATGCCCCTGCTCGTCATCTGGACGGATACGGCCGCGCTGATCGGCGGCATGGTGGCAGCCAAGGTGGAACTGAATCTGTCGGCACGCTACTTCATCCAGAAGCTGCCCGATGCCGTGCCGCTGGCCAACTACATGATCGGCCTGGGCAAGGGCGTGATCTTCGGCATGCTGATCGCCCTCGTCTCCTGCCACTTCGGCCTGCGCATCAAGGCGAATACGGAAAGCCTGGGGCGCGGCACCACCACCGCCGTCGTCACGGCCATCACCGTGGTGATCCTGGCCGACGCCGTGTTCGCCATCGTCTTCAATGGAGTGGGCTACTGATGGCGAACGACGCCGATATCGCCTGCAAGGCGAGCGAGGGCCAGGACGGCCAGTTCGATCTGCATGGCGACGCGCCCGTGGTGGAAATCACCAATCTGTGGACCAAGTTCGGCCGCACCGTCGTGCACCAGGACTTGAACCTGGAAATCGAGCGGGGCGAAATCCTTTCCATCGTGGGCGGTTCCGGCACGGGCAAGACGGTGCTGCTGCGCCAGATGCTGGGCCTGGAACATCCGGCGCGCGGCTGCGTCAAAGTCTTTGGCGAAGATATCAACAAGGCAAGTTCCGATCAGCTGCAGCAGTTGCGCAACCACTGGGGCATGCTGTTCCAGCAAGGCGCGCTGTATTCGGCCCTGACCGTGTTCGACAACGTGGCCCAGCCCATGCGCGAATTGCGCGTGTTGCCCGAAGCGCTGGTCCACGACGCGGTATTATTAAAAATGAACATGGTGGGCCTCGGTCCGGAACATGCGCTGAAAATGCCGTCGGACTTGTCTGGCGGCATGATCAAGCGCGTGGCCCTGGCGCGTGCCCTGGCGCTGGAGCCGAAGCTGCTGTTCCTCGACGAACCGACGGCGGGCCTGGATCCGGACTTGTCGGAAAGTTTTGTCTCTTTGATCCAGTCGCTGCACCGCGAGCTGGGCTTGACGGTGGTCATGGTCACGCATGACCTCGACACTTTGTTCGCCCTGTCCACGCGCATCGCCGTGCTGGCGGAAAAACACGTGATCGCCATCGGCCCTACGCGCGAGGTGATCGAAGTCGACCACCCGTTCATCAAGCAATTTTTCCTCGGCGACCGCGGCAAGCGCGCGCTGGCCGTCCTCGATGAAAAACAGGCGGCAGCAAGCAATGCGGCGCAGCCAGGCGACGACGCCGGCACAGACAAGAAAGCGGAGAAGTAATGGAAAACAGATCACATGCCCTGATGACGGGATTTTTTACACTGACCTTGCTGGTGGCCGCCATCCTGTTCGGCGTCTGGTTCAACCGCGACCGCGTGGAAAGAGTCCCGTATTTGCTCGCCACCACCCTGTCCGTGCCGGGCCTGAACCCGCAGGCGACCGTGCGCTACCGGGGTCTGGAAGTGGGCAAGGTCGACGCCATCGACTTCGACACGCAAAAGGCGGGGCAAATCCTCGTGCACATCAGCGTGGCGCCCGACACGCCCGTCACGAATACCACCTTTGCCACCCTTGGCTACCAGGGCGTGACGGGCATCGCCTACATCCAGCTCGACGACGAGCACGTGGGTTCGACACTGCTGGGCACCAGCAAGGACAAGCCGTCGCTGATCCCCCTGCGCGCGGGCTTGCTCGACCAGCTGGAAAAACGGGGCAAGCGCATCCTCGACCAGGCCGAGCAGATCACCAACAAGGTGAATAATTTGCTCAGCCCCGACAACCAGGCGGCCATGCTGGGCGCCTTCACTGAAGTGGGCAAGGCGGCCAAGGCCTTTGGCGCCATACCGCAGCAGCTGGAACCGACCCTGACGCAATTGCCGCAACTGACGGAACAGACGCGGCAAACCTTGACGGCCGTCAGTACGGCCAGCAAGAACGTGTCGGACCTGACGGCCACGTGGAAAAAGCTCGGTAACGACATCCAGGCGCCCGGCGGCGTGCTCGACAAGGTCAATGGCACGGTCGACCGGGTCGGCAATTCCGTGGAAACGGTGGCCAATGGCGTGTCCCTGGAAGTCTTGCCGCAGGTAATCGAGCTGAGCGGCGAGGCGCGCTCCTCGATGCGCGCCCTGAAAACCACCATGAGCACGCTCAATGAACAGCCGCAGAGCATCCTGTTCGGCGCCCCAGACATCCCGCCCGGCCCGGGCGAGCCCGGTTTTTCGGCGCCGGGCAAATAAGGAGAACACAGCATGCCTATTCCTCGCCATCTCACCGCACTCATCGTCGCCGGCGCTTTTTTGCTGGGCGGCTGCGCCAGCCGCGGCCCCGTGCCCACGTTCTATGATTTCGGCCCGGCCGCGCCGCAAGCAGCGGCGGCCGCGCCAGCCGTGCCCGTGCTGGTAATCGCCGACGCCAACGGTCCTTCCTGGCTGGACAGCCAGCGCATGTATTACCGCTTGCTGTACGCCGATGCGCAGCAATCGCGGCCGTACGCCTACAACCGCTGGAACACGCCGCCGCTGCAACTGTTAAGCCAGCGCCTGAAAACGCGCGTGGCGCAAAGCGGCGTGAAAGTGCTGTCGACCACGGACGCGGCCGCCGGCATCCCGCTGCTGCGCATCGACGTCGATGATTTTTCGCAAGCGTTTGACACGCAGACGCACAGCAGCGGCCATGTGTCGCTGCGCGCCTCGCTGTTTCGCGGCCACCGCCTGATCGACCAGAAAACCTTCAGCCGCAGCGGTCCGGCCGGCAGCGCCGATGCGCAAGGCGGCGCGCAGGCGCTGGCGGCGGCATCGGATGCCATCGCCGCCGACCTGCTCACCTGGCTGGGCACGCTGAATATTCCGAAAGAATGACCGACCCCGCATCCCCCGCCAGCCCGGCGGCGCCGCTGCCGCCCGTCCGTTCCTCGCCCGTGTCGCGCGCGACCCTGCTCGCCTACGTCTTCCTGATCGTCTATGCGAGCTGGTTTCCGTTCACGGGCTGGCACAGCAATGGCCTGTCGCCGCTGACCTTCCTGGAAAACACGCGCATGCCCCGTTATTGGACGGGCTTCGATGTCGGCGTAAATATCGTCGGCTACATCCCGCTGGGCGCCTTGATCGTGTATTCGCTGTTTCCAAGGATCACGGGTTTCTTTGCCGTCATCGTCGCCAGCCTGTGCGGCATGTTGATTTCCGGCAGTATGGAAGCCGTGCAGACCTATCTGCCCAGCCGCGTATCGTCGAATCTCGATTTCTATACGAATGCGGCCGGCTGCTGCATCGGTTCCATCATCGGCGCCCTGACGGCGCGCAAGCTGCTCGACCACAGCCATTTGTACCGCTTGCGCCAGCGCTGGTTTGCCCAGCACGCCAGCCAGGGCTTGGTGCTGGTGGCCCTGTGGCCGCTGGCGCAGATTTATCCGCAAGGCTATCTGTTCGGCCTGGGCCAGCTGCTGCCCATCCTGTCGGACTGGCTGTCGCAGCTGGCGGGCGTCGACATCGACCTGGCCACGTATCTGCGTCCCGACGTGGTCTTAACGGTTGAGCAATATTGGCTTTCGGAAACCATCATCACGGCTTGCGGCATGACGGGCGCCGTGCTCACCTTGCTGTGCCTGCTGCGCCGCGCCGCGCCGCGCGCCATCCTGACGCTGACCCTGATCGCCGCCGCCCTGACCGTGCGCTCGATGGCCAGCGCGCTGCTGTTTTCGCCTGAAAACGCCTTCGTCTGGATCACGCCGGGCGCCCAGGGCGGCTTTTTGATCGGCCTGATCATGCTGGGCGGCCTGGCCTTCGCGCCGCATGTGGCACAGCGCCGCATCGCGGCCGCCACCTTGCTGCTGAGCCTGGTGATGGTGAATACGACGCCGATCAATCCCTATTTCATGTCAACCTTGCAAGGCTGGGTACAAGGCAAGTTCCTGAACTTTAATGGCGCGGCGCAATTTCTCGCCTTGCTGTGGCCCTTCGTGGCCCTGTGGTTCCTGTGCCTGCCCTCGCACCGCCTGAACCGGCAGGACGATGTGCAGCGCCAGCGTCGCGAAGACCACCCATAAGCGCTATCATGGCGCATTGATGAATCAGCAGGAGCATAGTATGAGCGACGCACCGTATTTTGAACGCCACGTTTTTTTCTGCATGAACAAACGTGAAGACGGCCGCAACAGCTGCGGCGACCATGGCGCGGAAGCGGCGCAAAAGCATTGCAAGCGCCGCATCAAGGAACTCGACATGAATGGCGCGGGCAAGATCC
This sequence comes from Janthinobacterium sp. BJB304, assembly GCF_002735765.1. Classification (NCBI taxonomy): domain Bacteria; kingdom Pseudomonadati; phylum Pseudomonadota; class Betaproteobacteria; order Burkholderiales; family Oxalobacteraceae; genus Janthinobacterium; species Janthinobacterium sp. BJB304. Next base: position 87,133 of record NZ_PDZN01000025.1, on the reverse strand, counting down.
GCATCAACCAGGCCGGCTGCATGGACCGCTGCGAGGAAGGCCCGCTGCTGGTCATCTACCCGGAAGCGACCTGGTACACCTATGTCGACACCAGCGATATCGATGAAATCATCGATACCCACCTGGTGGGCGGAAAAATAGTCGAGCGCCTGAAGATTTAATGCCAATTTAAGAGATAGCCACCAGTATGAGCATCATGAACAGAAACTCGGAAAAATTTACCCTCGCCGGCCATGCAGGCAGCATGGAAGGCTTGCTCGATTTCCCGGCAGACACTCCGCGCGGCATCGCCCTCGTTGCCCATCCGCACCCGCTGTACGGCGGCACGATGGATAACAAGGTCACGCAAACCCTGGCGCGCGCGTTTGTCGCCCTCGGTTACGTGGTGGCGCGCATCAACTTCCGCGGCGTGGGCGCTTCCGAAGGCGTACACGACCATGGCGCGGGCGAAACGGACGACATGCAGTTGCTGTATGAACACATGGTTGGCCTGTACCCGGGCTTGCCCGTGGCCTTGTCCGGCTTCTCGTTCGGCACCTACGTGCAATCGAAACTGCAGGAACGCCTGGCCGCCGCCGGCACGCCCGCCGAGCGCCTGGCGCTGATCGGCAGCGCGGCCGGCAAATGGGCCATGGCCGACATTCCGGCCGACACCATCTTGATCCACGGCGAACTGGACGACACGATTCCCCTGTCCGCCGTCTTCGACTGGGCCCGTCCACAAGACATTCCCGTGATCGTGATCCCCGGCGCCGACCACTTTTTCCACCGCAAGCTCAACCACATCAAGAACCTCGTGATTGCGCTGTGGCATGGTGACAAACCCGCAATCGCAGCAGATGATCATTGAAGTGTGGGCTTACTAGCGCCTCCACGGCTATAATTGATCCGTTTTTTCCACGCGGCCACGTACGCAGCAACTGCGTGGCCCTCAGCCTTCATCTTTTTCGCAGACCAGCCTCCATGAAAAAACTTTTAGCGGCACTGGCCTCCAGTGTACTTTTCCTATCCGCCGCCTACGCGCAAACCGTTCCAGCCCCGACCATCGCCGCCAAGTCCTGGCTGCTGCTTGACGCCACCAGTGGCCAGATCATTGCCTCGCAAGATCCGGACGCGCGCATCGAGCCGGCCTCGTTGACCAAGATCATGACGGCCTACCTGACGTTTGCCGCCATCCGCGAAAAGAAACTGGCGCTGGACCAGAAAGTGAACGTGTCCGTGCGCGCATGGAAAGTCGATTCGAGCAGCTCGAAGATGTTCATCGACCCGGCCACGCCCGTGTCGATCGACGACTTGCTGCACGGCCTGATGATTCAATCGGGTAACGACGCTGCCGTGGCACTGGCCGAAGCCGTCGCCGGCGATGAAGGCACCTTCGTCGTGCTGATGAACCGCGAAGCCCAGCGCATGGGTCTGAAAAACACGCGTTTTGCCAATCCGCATGGCTTGCCTAGCCCCGAGAACTATTCCACGGCGCAAGACTTGTCCGTGCTGGCCAAGCGCGTGATCGCCGACTATCCGGAATTCTACAAAATCGATTCCATCAAAAGTTTCACCTACAACAAGATCACCCAGCCTAACCGCAACCGCCTGCTGTGGCTGGACCCGACCGTCGATGGCATGAAGACGGGCCACACGGAAGCGGCCGGCTATTGCATGATCGCCTCGGCCCGCCGTCCAGGCGGCACCGGCGAGCGCCGTTTGATCTCCGTAGTGCTGGGCACCTCGTCCGACCAGGCCCGCACGCAGGAAAGCCAGAAGCTGCTGAACTGGGGCTTCCAGAACTTCGATACGGTCAAGCTGTACTCGAAAGGCCAGGCCGTGGCCACGCCGGAAGTGTGGAAAGGCTCGAAAGGCACCGTGAAAATCGGTTTCGCCCGCGATGTGCTCGTCACCGTACCAAAAGGCACGGCTGCCAAGATGAAACCTGTGCTGGAACGCAAGGACCCGCTGGTCGCGCCATTGGCTGAAAACGCCCCTGTCGGCAAGCTGAAAATGATGGTCGACGACAAGGTCCTGCTGGAACTGCCTGTCGTGGCGCTGGAACCGATCAACCAGGCAACGATCTTCGGCCGCGCCTGGGATTCGATGCGCCTGTGGATGAAATAAGCCGTCAGCATTCCCCATAAAAAATGCCCGCAGATGCTGCGGGCATTTTTTTCGTCTTGCGCTACGTCAAATTACTTTAGCGGCGCATCCTTCAGGTGCGGCTGGCGCGCCACGGGCGGGAAAGTGCCGTGGCGCCCTGCCGCAAACGTCGCTTCCGTCTGCGACGCTGCCACCGGCACGGAGACCTTGCGCACCTTGGCCACCTGCGCCGCCGTCACGGGCGTGCCGCGGTTGCCCCAGCTGGTCTGGATGAAGGTCACCACTTGCGCAGTTTGCTCATCATTGAAAATGTCGGCATACGGCGCCATCGTCAGCGCCGACGGCGCCGTGCGCGTGGCCGGCACGGCGCCGCCCGACAGCACGATATTGATGGCCGAGGTCGGATCGTTCGTCTGCAGCACGGCGTTACCGGCCAGCGCAGGGAAAGCCTTGTCGTAGCCCTTGCCGTCGGAACGGTGGCAGCCGGCGCAGCGGTCCAGGTACAGTTGCGCGCCCTTGGAGTTGACGACGCCGCTGAACAATTGCTTGCCCAGCTTGTCGTCGGCCACGAAGGCGGGCGTGCTTGGATTCGATGGCGGCAACGATTTCAGGTATTTCGCCATCGCCGCCAGGTCGCCATCCGTCATGTGCTGCATGGAATGGGCCACCACGTCGTTCATGGCGCCGAACGAGGCCGTATGGCTGTTGCGGCCCGTCTTCAGAAATTCGGCGATCTGCGCCGCGCTCCAGCGCGCCAGGCCGCCCCCATGTTCATTGCGCAACGAAGGCACGGACCAGCCGTCGATCACGCCGCCGCCCGCCAGGAAGGTGGTATTGCCCTCATCCGTCAGCGATTTTTCCTGCATGCCCACGCCGCGCGCCGTGTGGCAGGCGCCGCAATGGCCCAGGCCCTGCACCAAATAGGCGCCGCGCAGCAATTGCGCGTCGCCCGTGGCCGGCACCTTGTACGGCTGCGGCGTGGGGGCAAACGCCCAGCGCCAGATGGTCAGGGGGAAACGCATCGACAGCGGCCATGGAATGTCGGCCGCCTTGTTCGGCGTCGGGTCCGCCTTCACGCCATGCATGAAGTAGGCGTACAGCGCCTGCATGTCCGCTTCGCTCAGGCGCGAATACGACGGATACGGCATGGCCGGATACACGGTGTAGCCGTGTTTCGTCACGCCGGTGCGCATCAGCTTGTCGAAATCGGCAAAGCTCCAGTCGCCGATGCCGGCCTTCTTGTCCGGCGTGATGTTGGTGGAATACACCTTGCCGATCGGCGTTTCCATGCCGAGGCCGCCGGCGAACGGTTTACCCTGCGTGCCGGCCGTGTGGCAGGCGATGCAGTCGCCGGCGCGGGCCAGGTATTCGCCCTGGCGTATCAGCTGGGCGTTCGGGACGGTGGCGGTGGCGCCGGCAGACAGGGCGGTGCCGGAGGCGAGCGCCAGTAGCAGCGCGCCCACGGTATGGGTGAATGTGTTGTTCATCTTCTTGTTCTTTATCAAGCGACCAGGGGACGGGGATCTTTCAGGTATTGCTCGCGGATGGCCTTGGCCGACCAGTAGGTCAGCGCGCAGGCCAGGCCCGTCGGGTTGTAGCCGATGCCGACCGGGAACACGCTGGAACCGACGGCAAACACGTTGTGCACGTCCCAGCTTTGCAGGTAGCGGTTGACGACGCTGGTCTTGCGGTCCGCGCCCATGGCCGTGCCGCCCGCCCAGTGCGTGGTCTGGTAATTGCGCAAGTCCAGGTGGTCGCCCACGCTCTTGACGGACACCTTGATCGACTCGGGATTCATGGCCTCGGCCACCTTCATCATCTTGTCGGTGACGAAACGGCTCATCTTGATGTCGTTTTCCTTCCAGTCAAAGGTAAAGCGCAGCAATTGCTGGCCATACTTGTCCGTGTAGGTCGGGTCGAGATCGACATAGCAGTCGCGGTAAGTCATGTTGGCGCCGTGGCAATCGAACGACACCGTGTTCAAATAGCTCTTCTTGACGGCCTTTTTCCAGGCAGCACCCCAGGCGGGCGTGCCGTCCGGCGTGGCGATGCCGGAAATGGGCTTGGAGCCGGCCGGGTTGCACCAGGCGGGCGAGCCGCCGACAAAGCCCAGCGGGCCATGGTCGAAATTGTCGCCATTCCAGTCATCGAGCGCGACCCCGGTGCCGCCGGCGCCGATGAACGGGTTCGTGTTCGTGTCTTCCTTGAAGAAAGTCTGGATGGTGGACATCATCTGGTAAGCGATATTGCGCCCCACTACGCCTTCATTGCTGACGGGGTCGTACGGCTTGCCGATGCCCGACAGCAGGAACAGGTGCGCATTGTTGTAGGCAAAGGCACTGGCGATGACCAGGTCGGCCGGCTGCTCGACGGCCTTGCCATCCGCATTGATGTAGGTCACGCCCGTGGCGCGTTTCTTGCTGCCGTCGAGGTTGATGCGCACGACGTTGCAGTTGGCGCGCAATTCAAAGTTGGCCACCATACGCAGAGCCGGCATGATGTTGACGTTGGGCGAGGCCTTGGAATAGTTGTAGCAGGCGTAGCCGGAGCAGAAGCCGCAGAAGTTGCACGGGCCCATCTGGCAGCCGTACGGATTCGTGTACGGGCCCGATGCGTTCGACGAGGCGTTGACGAACGGGTGGTAGCCGACGGCCTTGGCCGCGCGGCGGAACAATTCTGCCGTGTACGGCACTTTTTGCGGCGCCAGCGCGTAATTGTCGGAGCGGTCGCCTTCGAACACATTGCCGTCGCCGACGACGATACCGTTGACCTTATACGCCTGGCCCGAGGTGCCGAAGACTTTCTCGACGAAATCGAAGTGCGGCTCCAGCTCGGCGTAAGTCACGCCAAAATCCTGGATCGTCATGCCTTCGGGAATGAATTTCTTGCCGTAGCGGCGTTCGTAGTGGCTGCGGATCTGCAGCTCTTCCGGCAGGACGCGCCAGTGCATGCCCGACCAGTGCAAACCCGCGCCGCCCACGCCCGTGCCCGGCTTGAAGGCGCCGATCTGGCGGTACGGCACGGCCACGCCCGTGATGCTGTGGCGGAAGGTGAACGTGCTCTTCGACATATCCTGGAACAGCTTGCTGCGCTGGATATAGGTCAGCTCGTCGAGGGTCTTCGGATAGGCGCCGTCGGGATAGGTGTCGCGGTACTCGCCGCGTTCCAGCGCGACCACGTTCAGGCCCGCTTCCGTCAATTCCTTGGCCATGATGGCGCCGGTCCAGCCGAAGCCCACAATCACGGCATCGACAGGCTTCATTTTTACATCGGGTTTGATATCACTCATGATGGTTTTTCTTTTTCTTTGATCTGCTACGAATAACTGAAAAGGTTCAGGGCAAGGCGCATTGCCGCAGGCAGTACGCTAGTACGACCAGGCAGTGCAACGCCGCCATGGACGTTTTCAGGCGATGGATACCGGCGGCAACGGGTATTTCTTGCCGTACTGCTCCACCCAGTCCATGTAGTCGGCGCGCGCGCCAGGGAATCCGACCATCTTCCAGGCCAGCATGTCCTTGTTGCCGCCGTGCACGGGGTCGCAAAAATAGCCTTCGCGCGTGTTTTGCAGCAGCTGGTTGAAGAAGATTTTCGACGGCACTTCGCCGATGTCCAAGGTGCCATTTTGCAATTGCGTGATGACGGCGTCGCGCTCGGCCGCGTTCAGCTGGACGAAGGGCTTGCCCGACTGTTTCTGCACGGCCGCATTCACGCCGGCCAGGGCGCTCTTGTACAGCTCGCGCGGCGCCATGTGGAACTGGTAGCCGAACTGTTCGATCGAGGGCACGAACGGCCCCTGCATGTACCACAGCGCGCCATACGCGTAAGGCGTGTTCATCTGCGCATCGATGAATTCATGCGCGCCCGATTCCAGCGCGCCCGGCCCTTCGCCATCGGCGGGGATCAGGCGGTCGACCAGCGCGCTCAATGTGGCCCACTCGGTGGCGTCGAAAAAGCGCGGTTTGTAGGCAGGCTGGTCTTTGGAGACGGCCATGGCCAGGCCGCCGCCGGCGCCAGCCAGCAAGGCCACGGCAGGCGCGGCGCCGACGGCCTTGCGCAAGAAGTTACGCCGGTGGGGCGAAATCCCGATGATTTTCATAGGTTGTCCTCAGGCGGCATAAGCCGCCACAGTGATGGATGTGGGAGTCAGAAAGAAAATGCGGACACGCGCCGCTGAGATGGCAGATTTCACGTAAAGATGGCTGGAGTATCGCGGCGCAGTGCATCCGCCTGCCGGTTAATTGATCAAGATGATTGACAAGCGCTAGCTTTGCATTTACGGTGCGCATCGTACCATAATTAAAAGAAACATTCAGAGACAGGTGAGACGTGACTACAAAAGAGGCACCAGTGCGTGGCCGCCCGCGCAAGGCGGGCGTGGAAGATGCGGTACTGGAAGCGATCGTCATGCTGGTGCGCCAGCATGGACTGGAGGCGGTAACGATACAGATGGTGGCCGACGTGGCCGGCGTGGGGCGCCAGACGATCTACCGGCGCTGGCCGCGGCGCGAAGACATGCTGCTCGACGCGCTCGTCAAACGCACGGCGGAAAAGCTGCAGCGCGCGCTCGACATGCCGGACGGCCAGGAAATCGAGGCGATCTGCGCGCGCATCTTCGACAACCTGAACGCCGACGGCCGCTTCACCTGCGACCTGCTGGTGCTGATCCACAATGATGCGGCGGCCCAGCTGCGCTTTCGCGAGCAGATCGTCGCGCCATGGATCACCCTGGTGGTGCAGCGCCTGGTCAACATCGGCGTGCGCGCCGACCTCGACCTGCGCCTGTTCGCCTTCATGCTGCAATCGGCGCTCGTGTACCAGATGCAACTGGGCGGCCAGCTCGACGATGCCCTGCAGGAGCGTTGCTGCCGCTTTATCCGCAGCATGCTGTAGATTAGCTGGCTATAATCGTGGCGAGTCCCATCACGTCACCACCAGAAAGCCAGCCCATGAGCCATGTATTTCCCGCCAGCCTGCAAGCGCCGCGCAGCCGTTTAAGCAGCAACGGTCCCGAACTGTCGCGCATCGTCGCCGGCATGTGGCGCATCGGCGAGTGGAATATGTCGGCGCAGCAGCGCCTGGCTTTCATCGAGCAATGCCTGGCGCTGGGCGTATCGAGTTTCGACCATGCCGATATCTATGGCGATTACAGCGCCGAAGGGCTATTTGGCGAAGCGCTGGCCCTGCAGCCGGGCTTGCGCGACAAGATGGAGCTGGTCAGCAAGTGCGGCATCAAGCTGCTCTCGCCGCACCGTCCCGGCCACGCCATCCAGCACTACGACACGAGCGCGGCGCACATCACCGGTTCCGTGGAACACAGCTTGCGCCAGCTGCAGACGGACCGCCTGGACCTGCTGCTGATCCACCGCCCCGACCCGCTGATGGATTTCGACGAAATCGCCGGCGCGTTTACCCAATTGCAGAAAGATGGCAAGGTGCTGCACTTTGGCGTGTCGAACTTCAGCCGCCACCAGTTCGAATGCCTGCACCGGCGCTTCCCACTGGTGACGAACCAGGTGGAATGCTCGCCGCTGCACGTGGCGCCCCTGTTCGACGAAACCTTCGACGGCTTGCAGGACGTGGGGGTGGCGCCGATGATCTGGTCACCGCTAGCGGGCGGGCGCCTGTTCCAGGGTGGCGATGCGAATGTGGAGAATTTGCGCAATGTCATCAAGCAGATCGCCGACCAGCTGCAGCGTCCGTTTGCCAGCGTGGTGTTTGCCTGGATCATGCAATTGCCTTGCCGCCCCCTGCCGCTGACGGGCACGGGCCGCATCGAGGCCGTGGGCGTGGCCGTGGAAGGCACGCAGTTCACGCTCAGCCGCAGTGACTGGTTCGCCATCCTGCGCGCCGCGCGTGGGCACGAGGTGGCTTAACGTTTAATCAATCTCATCCGGGTCGTTAAAAACCTGGGGTAAGGCAATACCGCGCCAGCCCAGATGCCATGCCAGGTTGAGCAGCAGGGTGGCGGCGATGTAGACGGCGAAGAACAGGGCGAAGAAACTCGTCTTCAGCCACACCAGCAGGGCGATGGCAAGGATCAGCACCAGCAGCGCGGCCAGGCTTTTCTTTTGCTTGGAGCTGGGGAAACGCAAGGTCGACACCATCAGGCTGCCCACGCCGACGAGCAGCAGCATCAATAGATAGCTGTGCAGCATGGAATCGATGGGCGCCGGCCAGGCTACCACCACGGCCGCCACGCAAGCGGCCCCGGCCGTGATCGGCATGCCGACGAAATACAGAGGATCGGTACGCCCCACGTTCACATTGAAGCGCGCCAGGCGCATGGCCCCGCAGGCGACAAAGAAAAAGCTGGCCATGCCGCCAAAGCGCAGCAGCAGCGGATCGTGCACGCCCATCTGCACGAAGCCGTAGCAATACAACAGGACGGCCGGGGCGCAGCCGAAATTCATCACGTCGGCGATCGAATCGAGCTGCACGCCGAACTGCGAACTGGTTCCCGTCAGCCGGGCCACGTAGCCGTCGAGCGCGTCAAACACGCCGGCGAGCACCAGCAGCGCCGCCGCCAGCCGGTAGGCATCCGCGTCGCCCACGGCGGCGTTGTCGACGGAAATGACGATGCTGGCAAAACCGCAGGCTATCGAAAGCAAAGTCACCATGCTGGGCAAGGCGTATTTGGCGCGCTGCAGGCGCGACTTGGGCAATGTGTTCAAATGTATGGGCAATCAAAAAAATCGGAAGTAAGGCAATGCAGCGGCAAACGCTGCGCTGCGCCCATTCTACCCTGCGCAGCGGCGGCACCGTCCCCGCACGAGCGCGACATATCTTTTCACGGATGCTCTACGCGTGATCAAAATACCTTAGAATCGTTTTACAGGACAGCACGCTGCCCCCACCGCTGCCCGCCTACCTCTACAGGAGTCGACTTGATTGCCTCGTCACTGCGTTGGAAATACTGGATACCTGCCCTGCTGAGCGCAGCCCTGCTGAGCGCCTGCGGCGGCGGCAGCGATAGCGGCAATACGTCGCTGAGCAACTCGACCCCGGCCGGGCAATTGACGCAGGAGCCGGGTGCTCCCGTTCTCAGCAACAATATTGCCACCGATGGCTTCAACTGGTTCAACTACCGGCGCAGCCAGATCGGCCTGTCGCCGCTGGTGCGCAATAGCCTGATCGACAGCGCGGCCCTCGGCCATTCCAGCTATCTCAATCTCAACAATACGGTGGCGCACGAACAGGTGCAGGGCAAGCCCGGCTTTACAGGCGTCACACTGGGCGACCGCCTGGCCAAGGCCGGCTACGTCGTCACCTCGCTGCAGGGCGAAGTGATCGCCGGCGCGAGCAACACGTCCGGCTTTTACCTGGCCGAAGAACTGGTCACGGCCATCTATCACCGCTTCGTCATTTTCGAGCCGCTGTTCAAGGAAGGCGGCGCGGGCGCGGCCGTCAGCAGCGCCGGCTATGCGTATTTCACCACCGACCTGGCCGGCAACCGCAGCTATGGCCCGGGGCTGGCGGCGGGACAGATCGTCACTTACCCCTACAGCGGACAGCAGAAGGTGGCCGTCAGTTTTTCCAGCAATAACGAATCGCCCGATCCCGTGCCGAACCAGGACGTGGTCGGCTACCCGATCAGCGTGCATGCCAATTACGGCACGCCCGTCAGCGTGACGGCGTTCAGCGTGCGCCAGCGCGGCGCCGCCGCGGACCTGGCCGTGCGCCTGCTCACCAGCGGCAATGACGTGCATACACCGGTCTCGGCCGCATCCATCATCCCGCTGGCGGCCTTGAACGCGAACACCAGCTATGACGTGAGTTTCATCGGGAAAGTCAATGGCGCGGACGTCACGCAAAGCTGGTCATTCACGACGCGCTAGGCGGCAAGCTGGCGCCAAGCGGACGCAGTGCAGAGTACGACTGGATGTAAAATAGCAGTTCCTGCTTTACTGACATTGACAAGTTTTGGGGCGCTCTGCACAGCATGCTGAAACCACACGCCACTTGCGATGATGATGCCGCCGTTGCGGCATCCGACATGGTCCGTATTCTCGACGTTGAGAACGGACTGGGCCGCATCATGGGCGACCGCATCCTGTACCTGAAAATCCTGCGCCGTTTCCTGCACGACCACGGCACCACGCCGTGCCAGATCCGCGCCGAATTCGACACGGGCAACTACGTTTCCGCGCGCCTGAAAGCGCATACCCTGAAAGGCGCCGCCGGCATGATCGGGGCGCGCCATGTGCACAGCCTGTCGGAAACCCTGGAATCGGCACTGCGTGCGCAGGCGCCCGACCTGGCCCAGCAGATGCTGCAGCTGGAACTGGCGCAGGATCAATTGCTCGGCGCGGTCAGCAGCATGCTGGGCACGCCGGAGGCAAACCACACGGCGGCGCAGGACGTGGCGCCCGACCCGGCCGCGCCCGCCATCCAGCTGCTGCTGGCGCGCCTGGCCAGCCATCTGCGCGAAGGCGACGGCGCGGCCATCGACATCCTGGAAAACTCGGCCAGCCTGCTCGCGGCCAGCCTGGGCGTGAACGTGTACCAGGAGGTGGCCGCCGCCGCGCACGAGTTCGATTTCGAAGGCGCCCTGGCGGCGCTGCTGCGGCGCCGCTAGCGTACAGCGAGCTGCCGCTCAGCTGTTGAACTGCGCCTCTTCCGCATACGCCACGCAACAACTCTTGCAACAGAAGCGGCGCACGGCATCGAGCGGCTTGTCGCAGTACCAGCATGCACCTTTCGGCGGCAGCGCTGCGATCAATTGCGGCAGGGAAGGCAATGGCGGCGCCGCCATGCCCCTGCTTTCCACGACTTCCGGCTGTTCGCTGTCCATGGCGCTTCCTTTCCTAGCGGCACTTCAAGGCCGCTCAGCAAGATTACGTCAGCACAGTTTGAAGCCCATGACATTTCTCAACCGCGGCCACGCTTGCCCCATCGGCACCTTGAAATTTCCAAACGACAACGTTGTCACTTCACACTACAATCAGTGCTCCGTTCACTTGCGCGCACGCCATGAAACACATCCCCCTGCTGCTCTCCTGCCTGCTGCTCAGCGCCTGCGCCACGCGCGCGCCCACCGCCTACACCCTCAATTCGGGTGCCGAACGCACGCCGGAACAATTGGCGGTGGTGTTCGAACACGCCGACCTGACCCTGCGCATCGATCCGGCCCGCCGCAGCATTGCCGGCGATGCGCGCCTGACCTTCCTGACCACGCAGCCGATCTCGCGTTTCGCGCTGGACCTGGACCGCAACCTGCCCATCGATGCCATCGAAGTCGACGGCAAGGCGCTGCGGCCGCAAGACTATGCCAACCCGGACGGCCGCCTGAGCATGACCTTGCCGGCCACCCTCGCGGCAGGCGCGCGCACCACCATCCGCATCGTCTACCACGGCGTGCCGCACGTCGCCGTGAAAGCACCGTGGGATGGCGGCATGGTGTGGTCGAGCACGGCCGATGGCGCGCCGTGGATCGCCAGCGCCGTGCAAGGCGAAGGCTGCGACCTGTTCTGGCCCTGCATCGACCACCCGATGGGCAAGGCCCGGCTGATCGACCAGCACATCCAGGTACCGGCGCCGCTGGTGGCGGCCGGCAACGGCATCGCGCTCGGCATGGATGAGACCGACGGCTGGCGCACCTGGCACTGGCGCGCCAAACATCCGAGCACCTATGGCATCGCCCTGAACGTGGCGCCCTACCGCAGCCTGCAGGGTGAGTATGCGAGCCGCTACGGCAACCGCATCCCCCTGCAATTCTGGTACTTGCCGGAAAGCGAGGCCAAGGCGGGCGCCCTGTTCGCGGAATTACCGCCCATGCTGGACTTTTTTGAAAGCGTCATCGGCCCCTACCCGTTTGGCGATGAGAAAGTCGGCATCGCCGAAACCCCGCACAAGGGCATGGAACACCAGACCATCAATGCCTATGGCAACAAATTCGCCAAGACCAGCTATGGCTACGATGAATTGCTGCAGCATGAGTTTGCCCATGAATGGTTCGGCAACCAGCTCACCAACAGCAACTGGGACGATATGTGGCTGCACGAAGGCTTCGGCACGTATATGCAGCCGCTGTACATGCAGTATCTGCGGGGCGAGCAAGAGTATTTTGCTTCGTTGCAGCAAATGCGGGCCGGCATCGTCAACAAGGCGCCCATGGTTTCGGGCAAGCCGAGAAGCGAGGAAGAAGTCTACGACCAGAAAAAGGGCGGACCGGGCGGCGACCTGTATGTAAAAGGGGCGCTGGTGCTGCACACCTTGCGCGGCCTGATCGGCGACGAGGCCTTCTTCCGCGCCGTGCGCCTGCTCGTCTACGGCACGGAACAGCCGCTGCCGGGCCAGTTCCAGCCACGCTACGGCAGCACGGCGGAATTCATGGCCATCGTCAACAAAGTCACGGGCAGCAATTACGACTGGTTCTTCCAGGTTTATCTGTACCAGGCGGCATTGCCGGAACTGTCCGCCGTGCGCGACGGCGACACCTTGCGCCTGCTATGGAAGACGCCTGCCGACATCGCCTTCCCGATGCCGGTGGAAGTGCGTATCGGCAAAGAAATCCATACCGTTCCCATGTCGCTGGGCTTTGGCGAACTGCCCCTGCCGGCGGGCGCCACGTACACGCTCGACCCGCACTCGCGCGTGCTGCGCCGCGCCGAGCATATCGAGGCGTTCCAGAAGTTCAAGGAAGAACAGGCAAAGGGGAAGAAGGGGTGACAAAACCTGGGGTCAGCCCCCCTCGCACCTGAGCGATGACCTTTGTGTTAGCGGTGTTGAGGGTCTGACCCCGGCCTTTTCGCCGTTCGGACTTATTTCCGAAAGCTCCTGACCGCGTCATTGGCATTCTCGGCAATGACTTTTTGCAGCTTAGGCTGCTTCGCGTATTTCACGCGCAAGCGCTTCCACTGCCGCTGCGCCTGACCGCACGAGCTGGCCACGGCTTGCGTGATCTCGCGCTGGCGCGCCTTGTCGTTGTCATCCCATTCGCCGGCGAAGTGCTCGCACATCTGCGCATTTTCGACGAATTTCGCCACGTCTTGCGGCAGTTTTTCCTGCGCACCGGCCAGCAGGGGCAGGAAACTGAACAGCAGAACAAGCAGCAGCTTCATCGCACCTCCTTATTTGCCGATGCAGAAACGGCTGAAGATCACGCCCAGCAGATCGTCAGGCGAAAACTCGCCCGTGATGCTCGACAGCTGCACCTGCGCCAGGCGCAGCTCTTCGGCGAACAGGTCCAGCGACTGGTCGTCCTGCGCCGCGTGCGCGGCGGCAATATCGAGATGCTTGCCGGCCGATTTCAAGGCGATCAGATGGCGTTCGCGCGCCAGGTACAGCGATTCGCCCGTCTGCTGCCAGCCGGCGATGCGCAACAGTTCCGCGCGCAGCAGGTCGATACCGATGTGCTCGTGCGCCGACAGATACACGTGGGTGGCGTCCGGCATGTTGTCGACGCCGGGCTTGTGGCCAGAGAGATCGATCTTGTTCCACACGCGCACCACGGGCACGCCTTCCGGGAAGGCGGCGACGATGGTTTCATCGGCCAGTGTCGGGCCGTGGTCGGCGTCGAGCAGGTGCAAAATCACGTCCGCCTTGCCGATCTCGCCCCAGGTGCGCTCGATGCCGATGCGCTCGACGGCGTCGATGGTGTCGCCCGCGCTGCGGATACCGGCCGTATCGATGATGTTGAGCGGAATGCCTTCGATTTGGATGGTTTCGCTGACCTTGTCGCGCGTGGTGCCGGCGATCGGCGTGACGATGGCCACGTCGGCGCCCGCCAGCGCGTTCAACAGCGACGACTTGCCCACGTTCGGCTGGCCGGCCAGCACCACGTTCAGGCCTTCGCGCAGCAGCGCGCCCTGCGCCGCCTGCGCAAACACTTTATTTAACGCTTCGATGACGGCTTTTAATTGACCGCGCGCATTCGATTTTTCCAGGAAATCGATTTCCTCTTCCGGGAAGTCCAGGGTGGCCTCGACCAGCATCCTTAAACCCGTCACCTGTTCCACCAGCGCGTGGATGGTGTTCGAGAACGCGCCCGACAGCGATTGCGAGGCGGACTTGGCCGCCGCTTCCGTCGAGGCATCGATCAGGTCGGCCACGGCTTCGGCTTGCGCCAGGTCCAGCTTGTCATTGAGAAAAGCGCGGCGCGTGAATTCGCCCGGTTCGGCCAGGCGCAAGCCGCTATCTTTACCCGCTTCGAGCACGCGCGCCAGCAGCAGCTGCAGCACGATGGGGCCGCCGTGGCCCTGCAATTCCAGCACGTCTTCGCCCGTGTAGGAATGCGGGCCCTTGAAGTGGATGGCGATGCCCTGGTCGATGATGCTGCCATCGGCTTCCGTGAACGGCAGATAGGTGGCGTGGCGCGGTTTCAGCGTTTGCGCGCCGAACAGGGCCGTCATCAGCGGGGCGAGATTTTTGCCGGAGGCGCGTACCACGCCGATGCCGCCGCGTCCGGGAGCGGTGGCGATGGCGGCGATAGGGGAAGAGTCGAGTTTCATGGCGTAATTGTAGTGTATTCGGGGAAGGCTGCAGGGGCCGCGCTATTGTCAGCGACAAACCGGGCGCACATGAAAAGGGAGGTCTGTGGAAAACCGGAAAAACCCACTTTTTTTTGACATCGGACCCACTGGGTCCGATGTCAAAAAAAAGCCCGCGCGAGGCGGGCTTTCTGTTCGCTGGCCGGAATTACTTGGCGGCAGGCGCGTATTTCTTGGTGATCACCCATTGCTGGCCGATCGACAGGACGTTGTTGACGACCCAGTAGAGTACCAGGCCCGATGGGAAGAAGAAGAACATCACCGAGAATGCCAGTGGCATGAACAGCATCATCTTCGCTTGCATCGGATCGGCCGGGGCCGGGTTCAGCTTGGTCGTGATGTACATCGAGATCGCGTACAGCACCGGCAGGATACACCATGGGTCATGCTGGGCCAGGTCGGTGATCCAGCCGATCCATGGCGCGCCGCGGATTTCCACGGACGCGTTCAGCACCCAGTACAGGGCGATAAAGACGGGCATCTGGATCAGGATCGGCAGGCAGCCGCCCAGCGGATTGATTTTTTCCGTCTTGTACAGCTCCATCGTGGCCTGGTTCATCTTTTGCGGATCGCCTTTGTAGCGCTCGCGGATCGCCTGCATCTTCGGCGTGACCAGTTTCATCTTGGCCATGCTGCGGTAGCCGGCGGCCGACAGGGGGAAGAACGCCAGCTTGATCAGGATCGTGAAGGCGATGATGGTCCAGCCCCAGTTACCGAGCACGCTGTGGATGTGTTCCATGACCCAGAAGATCGGCTTGGCGATGATGGTCAGCCAGCCGTAATCCTTGACCAGTTCCAGGCCAGGCGAAACGTTTTCCAGCAGGTGCGCGATTTGCGGACCCGAGTACAGCTTGCTGTCCATGCTGGCCGTGGCGCCTGGCGCCAGGGTCGGCAGTGGCAGCACGTTGCCGATGGCGTACAGGTTGGTGCCGAGCTTTTTCGTGAAGATATCGCGCTTGGCGTTTTCAGGCGGAACGAAAGCCGAGACGAAGAAGTGTTGCGAAATCGCAAACCAGCCGCCATTCGCCGTGGCCGGATGCAGGCCTTTCATGGCGTTGTCGTTGCCCTTCTTCTCGTCTTCCACGGCCGCTTTTTCGATTTTCTCGAACGTCAGCTTCTGGTACTTGTCTTGCGGCGTGTACAAGGTCGGACCCGTGAAGCTGCTGTTGAAGAACGAGTCGCCGACCGGCTTGTTGCCGTCATGCGTCAGTTGCAGATACAGCTGCGGCGTGACAGGGGCCGCGCCCACGTTGGCCACGTCGTGGCGCACGTCGATGACGTAGTCGCCGCGCTTGAAGGTAAACGTCTTGGTCAGCTTGACGCCGCCTTCGACCGCTTCCATCACCAGTTGCACTTGCTTGCCGTCACCGAGGGTGCGCACGCCAGGCTGCACGGTGAAACCGCTCGCGTGGGTGGGGAACGGACCGCCGACCAGGCCCGACTGCGCCAGGTAGGTGTGGTTCGCGCCTTCGTCGAACAGCACTTCGTTTTGCTTGCCTTCGTCAGGCTGGCACCATTTGAACAGGCCGAAGCAGCCGCCGAACCAGCCCGGATTGCCCGCGCCCTTGAACTTCAGCAATTCCAGACGCTTGACCTGGCCGCCCAGGGTGTCGATATCGACCTTGATGACGTCGGTGGTGATGGTAATCACTTCGCGCTTGAACGCGGCGGGATCGGTCGCTTCGCCAGGCACGGCGGTCGCGCCGGCAGCAGCCAGGGCGGCCGTCTTGGCCGGGGTGACAGGCGCCTTGGCGGTTTGTTCCGTGTTCGCGGAGAACATCGACGGCTTGCCGTTCGAGATCATCCATTCGTTCCAGAGAATTACCAGCGAGACGGAAAACACGATCCACAGGATGGTACGTTTATTGATATCCATTAGGGTATTTGTCAGGAGTGGTTGCAACCGCAAGCGGTCGTTGAAGATTGTTTGCCATCGGCCGGCGGCACCGGGTCGACGCCCCCTTCATTCCAGGGGTGGCAACGGCACAGGCGCTTGGCAGCCAGCAGGCTGCCCTTGGCCGTACCGTGCACGCGCAGCGCTTCCATCGCGTAATGCGAACAGCTCGGATAGAAACGGCAATTCTGTCCCAGCATGGGGCTGATCAGCAACTGATAAGCACGCAGCAGGAACAGCAGCAGGGTTTTCATGGCGCGGATGGTGGTGGCGCAGCAACAGAACGGGCCTGGGCGGCGATTTGCGCCGCGAACAGGCGGCTCAATTCCTCACGCAGCTCGGCTTTGAGCTTGGTCGTGGTGGCCGGGCCATCCTTGCTGTTGACGGCGCGCGACAAACGCACCACGCAGTCGACCGGCGGCATCGCGCTGTTGCGAAACAGCTCGCGCGTGACGCGCTTGATCGTGTTGCGGGTCGCCGCGCGCGGCGCGAAACGCTTGGCCACAACGATGCCCAGCCGCGCATGCGGCAATTGATTGTGTCGGGTGTACAGCACAAAATGCGCTGTTTTTTGCGAAGGGCGCAAACGAAAAACGGATGAAAATTCATCCGTTTTAACGATACGCCGAAAGCGCGCGAAGTCGTGTGAACCTTCGCGTTGATTGCCGACTGGAGTACAGCTAGCCACGCGATCAGCTGTCAACGACAAGCCTAGACGGCCAGACGTTTGCGGCCCTTTGCGCGACGTGCGTTGAGCACATCACGGCCACCACGGGTAGCCATACGAGCGCGGAAGCCGTGCGTACGCTTGCGGCGAACGACGGAAGGTTGGTAAGTACGTTTCATGTTGGTCTCGCTAAAAACAAAAAAAATGCAAAATCGGGTCTGACGTCCCGTCAGTTTTTGGTGCCAATGACAATCGCGCACTTATGCCAAGGCACAAGCTGGCCAATCTCATCGCCCGCTTGAACGCGCACCAAATCGACTACGCGGAGCGATTTGCGGCCTCCGGTGCTCACTGTGCCTTCGCACAGTTGCGCGCCTCAGCCACAACTCATCACCGCTCGCTACGATTTGGTACTGCGTCGTTAATCCACGCTTAGTCCATATTGTCGTTCCAAATGAATAAACACGGAATACGGGCGGGGAACCCTGAATTATTCAGCATATGCCCCCCTCTTGTCAAGGATTGCCGTGATCGCCTGGAAATTTGCGCGCGGCTCCCCACCTGCGCCGCAGGCCGCGCCAGCACTGCCTGTGACGGGATAACCGGGGGATAAGTCGCTTCTTATGCACATGGCGCCCCACCCCGCCACACAAAAATAAGCGTCGTGCCTGTGGATAACTTTGTCAGTCGGGAGTAGAATAGCGCGTTACGTGTGGCGAGCCCTCGCGCGACGCCGGCCTTGCAACACGGTGACCGCAGGGCAGAATCGATACGCCCTCCCACACCTTTTCACATAGACATACATGGATAATTTCTGGCAGGCCTGTTCCGCGCAGTTGGAACTGGAGCTGACACCGCAACAATTCAGTGCGTGGATCAAACCGCTTATCCCTCTCGATTACGAAGAGGGCAAGCTGCGCATTGCTGCGCCCAATCGCTTCAAGCTCGATTGGGTCAAGACCCAGTTCGCCAGCCGCATCACGGCGCTGGCCATACAGTACTTCGAAGCGCCGACGGAAGTGCAGTTCGTGCTCGACCCGCGCCTGGCCCTGCCGAAAAAGCCAGTCACCGCCAGCACCCCGGCCAGCGATCCGAATGGCGGCGCGCCCAGCGCGCGCCCGGCGGAGCCGCAGCCGAGCGTGCCGGAACTGAGCATCGGCGCCGCGCCCCGCCGCGAGCAGAGCCGCATCAACACCGACCTGACCTTCGACAGCTTCGTGACCGGCAAGGCCAACCAGCTGGCGCGCGCCGCCGCCATCCAGGTGGCGAACAATCCGGGCGTGTCGTATAACCCGCTGTTCTTCTACGGCGGCGTCGGCCTCGGTAAAACCCACTTGATCCACGCCATCGGCAATCAGGTGATGGCCGACAATCCGGGCGCGAAGATACGCTACATCCACGCGGAACAGTACGTCCGCGACGTAGTGACCGCTTACCAGCGCAAGGGTTTCGACGATTTCAAGCACTACTATCACTCGCTCGACATGCTGCTGATCGATGATATTCAATTCTTTGGCGGCAAGAGCCGCACGCAGGAAGAGTTTTTCTATGCGTTCGAGGCATTAATTGCTGCGAAGAAACAGATCATCATCACCTCGGATACGTATCCGAAGGAAATCACGGGCATGGACGACCGCCTGATTTCGCGCTTCGACTCGGGCCTGACGGTGGCCATCGAACCGCCGGAACTGGAAATGCGCGTGGCGATTCTGTTGAAAAAAGCCAAGCAGGAAGGCGTGACCTTCTCGGATGACGTGGCCTTCTTTGTCGCCAAGCACTTGCGCTCGAACGTGCGCGAGCTGGAAGGCGCGCTGCGCAAAATTCTGGCGTACTCGCGTTTCCATGGCAAAGACATCACCATCGATATCGTCAAGGAAGCCCTGAAGGACTTGCTGTCGGTGCAGAACCGCCAGATTTCCGTGGAAAACATCCAGAAAACGGTGGCCGACTTCTTCAATATCAAGGTGGCCGACATGTATTCGAAGCGCCGCCCCGCGAATATCGCCCGGCCGCGCCAGATCGCCATGTACCTGGCCAAGGAATTGACACAGAAGAGTCTGCCTGAAATCGGCGAGCTGTTCGGCGGCCGCGACCACACCACGGTGCTGCATGCCGTGCGCAAGATCGCGCTGGACCGCACCAAGAATCCGGAATGCAACCATGAACTGCATGTGCTGGAGCAAACATTGAAAGGCTAAGAACGCCTGACCAAACCTACTGCGCGTCGCGATTCGCGGCCTCCGATGCTCACTGTGCTAAAGCACAGCTCCGCGTCTCGGCCACGACTCACTGCCGCTCGCTACGGTTTTGTCAGGCGTTGCAAGCACGACTGGGCAAGACTGGCTCAAAACGTGCTTTACCCTTATTATCTGGGAGGGCGCCGCAGCCGGTCTGTCGGGGCTCCCTATGGCAAGAATTGTTAAATTAATACGTTAAACGTCGTACTGTTCAACCTATACATTGAGGATAAATATGCAATTGGTCAAAACCACCCGAGATACCCTTCTCCGGCCACTGCAGATCGTGAGCGGTATTGTCGAGCGTCGGCACACTATGCCGATTCTGGCCAATATCCTCATCCGCAAAGACGGTGAAAATGTCTCCTTCCTGTCGACCGACACCGAAGTGCAGATCACCACGCACGCGGAAATCGGTTCCGGCGCGGATGTCACGGGCACCACCGTGGCCGCGCGCAAGCTGCTCGACATCCTGCGCGCCCTGCCCGAATCGGGCGACGTCACGATGACTCTGCTCAACAAGCGCCTGACCGTGCAAACGGGCAAGTCGCGCTTCGCGCTGCAAACCCTGGCAGCGGAAGAGTTTCCAACCGTGCAACAGGCGGAAAGCTACAACGCGTCCGTCACCCTGCCCCAGAAAACGCTGAAGCACCTGTTCAACATGGTGCATTTCTCGATGGCGCAGCAAGACATCCGCTATTACCTGAACGGCTTGCTGCTGGTTCTGGATGGTAATAATGTCATCGCCGTGGCCACCGACGGTCACCGCCTGGCGTTTTGCCAGGTCGCCACCGAGCAGACGTTCGCGCGCCAGGAAGTGATTATCCCGCGCAAGACCATCATCGAACTGCAACGCCTGCTGGAAGAGAACGATGAACCGGTGCAGCTGGACATCGCCGCCAACCAGGTGAAACTGACCTTTGCCGACATCGAGCTGATCTCGAAGCTGGTGGAAGGCAAGTTCCCCGACTACACGCGCGTGATTCCAAAAGGCTACAAGAACGACTTCACCATCGGCCGCGATGAACTGCTGCGCTCGCTGCAACGTGCCGCCATCATGACCAGCGACAAGTTCAAGGGCGTGCGCTGCATCATCACCCCGGGCAGCATGAAGATCAGCTCGACCAATGCGGACCAGGAAGAAGCCGTCGAAGAGCTGGAAATCGACTACGGCGGCGACTCCGTCGACATCGGCTTCAACGTGACGTATCTGCTGGACGTGCTGAACAACCTGAAATGCGAATACGTCAACATCGCGCTGGGCGACTCGAACTCGTCCGCCCTGATCTCCATCCCGGACAATGCCGACTTCAAGTATGTCGTCATGCCGATGCGGATCTAAAGACCACAGCAGTGACGTAGGTCGGATGAGCGCAGCGTCATCCGACATGCTGAGCGCCGTCTGTCGGGTTACGCCGTTCCGGCTAACCCGACCTACGGTCATCAGCCAGCAGCCCCGAATCAATCAGCAATCGTTATTTGAGAAAGCAGTCCATGTCCGAGAATCCACAAGACACCCCGATCCAGGCCAAAACGGAAGAATACGGCGCCTCCTCCATCCAGATCCTGGAAGGCCTGGAAGCCGTACGCAAACGCCCGGGCATGTACATTGGCGACACCTCGGACGGCACCGGCTTGCACCATCTGGTATTCGAAGTGCTGGACAACTCCATCGATGAATCGCTGGCCGGCCACTGCACGGAAATCCACGTCACCATCCACAGCGACAATTCGATCTCGATCACCGACAATGGCCGCGGCGTGCCGACCGGCCTGAAAATGGACGACAAGCACGATCCGAAGCGTTCGGCGGCGGAAATCGTCATGACCGAACTGCACGCCGGCGGCAAGTTCGACCAGAACTCGTATAAAGTCTCGGGCGGTTTGCACGGCGTGGGCGTGTCCTGCGTGAATGGCCTGTCGAAATTGCTGAAATTGACCATCCGCCGCGACGGCAAGGTCCATTACATGGAATTCGTGCGCGGCGTTCCGCAAGACCGCCAGATCGTCATGGTCGGCGACGTCGCCACCTCCCCGATCAAGGTCATCGGCGACACCGACAAACGCGGCACCGACGTGCACTTCTGGGCCGACGAAGAGATTTTCACGCATGTGGAATTCCACTACGAAATCCTGGCCAAGCGCATCCGCGAACTGTCCTTCCTGAACAATGGCGTCAACATCAAGTTGTCCGACCAGCGCACGGGCAAGGAAGAAATCTTCGCTTTCGAAGGCGGCACGCGCGGCTTCGTCGAATACATCAACAAGGCCAAATCGGTCTTGCACCCGACGATTTTCCAGGCTACGGGCGAGCGCCTGTCGGACCAGAATACGAACATCTCGGTCGACGTGTCGATGCAGTGGAACGATGCCTACAATGAACAGGTGTTGTGCTTCACGAATAACATCCCGCAACGCGACGGCGGCACCCACCTGACGGGCCTGCGCGCGGCCATGACGCGCGTGATCAACAAATACATCGATGAACACGAGTTCGCCAAGAAGGCGAAAGTGGAAATCAGCGGCGACGACATGCGCGAAGGCCTGACCTGCGTCTTGTCGGTGAAAGTGCCGGAACCGAAATTCTCGTCGCAGACGAAAGACAAGCTGGTATCGAGCGAAGTGCGCGGTCCTGTCGAAGAGATCGTCGCCAAGACCCTGGCCGATTACCTGCAAGAAAAACCGAACGACGCCAAGATCATTTGCGGCAAGATCGTCGAAGCGGCGCGCGCGCGTGAAGCGGCCCGCAAGGCCCGCGACCTGACGCGCCGCAAAGGCATCATGGATGGCCTGGGCCTGTCGGCCAAGCTGGCCGACTGCCAGGAAAAAGACCCCGCCCTGTGCGAACTGTACATCGTCGAGGGTGACTCGGCAGGCGGCTCGGCAAAACAGGGACGCGACCGAAAGTTCCAGGCGATTCTGCCGCTGCGCGGTAAAGTCTTGAACGTGGAAAAAGCCCGTTTCGAGAAAATGCTGTCGTCGGAGCAGATCACCACCCTGATCGCCACCCTCGGCACCTCGATCGGACCGGACGAATTCAACGTCGAGAAGCTGCGCTACCACCGCATCATCATCATGACCGATGCGGACGTCGACGGCGCCCACATCCGTACCCTGCTGCTGACCCTGTTCTACCGCCAGATGCCGCAACTGGTCGAGCGCGGCCACATCTATATCGCGCAACCGCCGCTGTACAAGGTGAAAGCGGGCCGCGACGAGCGCTATCTGAAAGATGACGCCGAGGAAGCGAGCTACATGATGACGGTGGCGCTGAACACGGCCGTGCTGGTGCCGCGCACAGGCGCGGAAGGCATTTCCGGCGACACCCTGACGGAACTGGTGCGCAAGTTCAACCTGTCGAACACCATCATGACGCGTCTGACGCGCGTCATCGACCGCGCCGCCCTGACGGCCATCATGACGGGCGTGCAGCTGGACCTGTCGACCCTGGACCTGGCCGAAGCTTCCGCCCTGGCCCTGCAGACGGCCATCAACGACAGCGCCGTGAAAGTGCATGTGCGTTCCGACGACTTGTCGGAAAAACACATGCTGCGCATCGAGCGCATGCACCACGGCAACATCAAAGTCAGCGCCATCGACGCCGACTTCGTGCAAGGCCCGGACTACGCCGTGCTGAGCAGCGGCGCCGCCACCTTCGAAGGCCTGATCGGCGAAGGCGCGTTTGTGCGCCGCGGCGAAGGCGAGCGCATGAAGGAAATCGCCGTGGTCGACTTCCACCAGGCCATGCAATGGCTGCGCGACGAAGCCGAACGCACGGTCTCGAAGCAGCGCTACAAAGGTCTGGGCGAAATGAACCCGGACCAGCTGTGGGAAACGACGATGGACCCGACCGTGCGCCGCTTGTTGAAAGTGCAGATCGAAGACGCCATTGCGGCGGACCAAATCTTCACGACCTTGATGGGCGACGACGTGGAACCGCGCCGCGCGTTTATTGAAAATAATGCGCTGCGCGCGGGCAATATCGACGTGTAAGCCAGCTTGTTGGTTTGCGTTGCAACGAAGGCGGCCCTCTCGGGGCCGCTTTTTTTATGCGCGCCAAAGTCCTGCCCTTGCATTGACATGCTTGCCAAAAGCAAGCAATAATCTGCCATAAGCAAGTATATGGGAGGCGTCAGATGCATATGGACCAACTCGGCCAACGCACGGAGATCGTGCGCCGTTTTAATCGTTTTTATACGCGCCAGATTGGCGTGCTGCATGAACACCTGCTGGACAGCGCATTCTCTCTGACGGAAGTGCGCATCCTCTACGAACTGGCGCACCGGGAGCAATTGACCAGTGCGGACCTGTGCCGCGAGCTGGGCTTGAACGCGGGCTATCTGAGCCGGGTGATTGCCGGGTTCGAAAAGCAGGGGCTGATCGCCAAGACGCGCTCGCCGACGGATGCGCGCGCCACGCAATTGCAGCTGACCGAACAGGGACAGCTCACCCTCGCGCCGCTGATCGAGGCATCGCGGCGCGAAGTGGCGGCCATGCTGGAGCGCTTGCCGCCGACGGCGCAGCAGGAGTTGGTCGCGGCCATGGAGCAAATCCAGGGCTTGCTGGGGGAGCCATCGCCCAGCTCATCGCCCAGCTATATCCTGCGCAATCCGCAGCCGGGCGACATGGGCTGGATCATCCACCGGCAAGCCGTGCTGTATGCGCAGGAGTATGGCTGGAACAACGAGTACGAGGCACTCGTTGCCGAGATTCTCGCCAAATTCGTGCGGGAATTCGATCCTGCCCGCGAGCGCTGCTGGATCGCCGAGAAGGACGGCAAGGTGATCGGTTCCGTCTTCATCGTGCGCCAGGATGACACGACGGCCAAGCTGCGCCTGTTGTATGTCGATCCCTGCGCGCGCGGCCTGGGCATCGGCAGCCGCCTGGTCGATGAATGCCTGCGCTTCAGCCGTCAGGTCGGCTACACGAAAATGGTGTTGTGGACCAATAGCATCCTCACCGATGCCCGGCGCATCTACGACAAGGCCGGCTTCCAGCTGGTCGAAGAGGAGGCGCATCACAGCTTTGGCAAGGACCTGGTTGGCCAGGTGCTGGCACGCGAGCTGTGACGCCCCTCGCCGCCGCGCCGCCGTACGCCACTGTGGCGGCGGCAGTACACTGGCCGCCGTTTTCCTCGCCCGGATCACCACTGCCCCCAAGAAACCAGTACACTAGTTCCTGAGCGCAACTAATTTTGTACGCGCGTCATGCCGCCTGCCGTTGCCGGGAGGCGCCCCTGCCGCAAGGCGTATTGTCTCTGGACAAATGCAATGTTCACTTCGCGCAGCATGTCGCCTGCCTTCTATTACCTGTTCTTTTCAGGAGAACGGGAGCAGCAGCAGCGCTTTTTCAAGGAACTGCATTTCATTTCGATAGCCATCCTGACGTTTGGCCTGGCTTGCTGGCTGGTCACGTTCAGCCTGACCCTGCCGCGCGCGTCGCTCGATCATGCGCAGGCGGCGCTGGGCGTGACGGGCATGCTGGCCGGGCTGCTGCTGACCGTGTATGCGAAGTCCTTGCAGGCGATTATCACCAGCGGCACCATCAGCGTGCTGTTCATCGCTTTCGGCTTTCGCGTGCTGATGCTGGGCACGGAAGACCCCGCTTTCTGGGTATTGCCGCTGGGCGTGATGATCACGCTGACGACGGCGCCCATCTTCAGCGGCATCGCGTATTACCTGGGCGTGTCGCTGTGCGTGTGGGCCATCCTGGGGCTGGGGCAGTTTCCCGTGCATGCGGGGCAGGCCGACCAGCATTGGCCCGTGCTGGCCGTCACCATCAGCGTGATCATCGGCCTGGCGCTGAACATCTATTTTCTCGTCTTGCGCATCCATAACTACCGCGCCCAGCGCGAGCTGGCGACGATGGCCTACAAGGATGGCTTGACCGGACTCAATAACCGGCGCATGTTCACGCAAAGCGCGCGCGCCTTGCAGCGCACGGCGCGCACGCCCGCGTATTTCCTGATGATCGACATCGACGACTTCAAGCAGATCAATGACGTGCATGGCCATGACGTGGGAGACGAAGTGCTGAAAAGGATCGCCGAGGTGATCGCTGGGCTGTCGGGCGATCACCTGTGCGGCCGCCTGGGCGGCGAGGAATTTGCCGTCATCTACGTGGGCGAAAAGAACGCGGCCTGCGCCTTTGCCGCGCAGCTGGTCGATGCGGTCGAGGCGGCTTTCGTGCCGGAACGCAAGGTGTCCGTCAGCATCGGCATGGCGGAACTGATCAAGGAAGCGGACTTGTCGCACAGCTACCGGCGCGCCGATGAATCCTTGTACCAGGCCAAGAAAAACGGCAAGAACCGCTACGTGTTCAACGCCGCCTGAATACCGCCGTCCGGTGTCGCGTCGAGCAGCGCCAGCAAGGCTTGCGGCGCGATCTTCCACGGCTCGCGCTGCTCGGGGTCCACCTCGTACCAGCTGTCCTGCGCGCCGATCTTGAGGATGGTCAAGGGAATGTCCTTGCTCTCAAAGAAGGCCAGCATGCGGCGGATCAAACGGCTCACCTTGGCGTGGTCTTCCTGGTACAAAGAACAGGTATAGAAGCAGCCCTTCTCTCCCATGCGCAATTTCCTGGCCGCGCCGACACGCGATTGGAGCACGTACTTGTGCAAGAACTCGGTCACGACTTCATCGTCGACTGGCATACTGCAGGAAATGGTGATCTTGGCCATGGCAAGCGGGACAGTGATTCAATAGACTAGCTTAGCAGAAAGCTTTTCATTCCTGAAATGCTAAGATCGCGGCGCGCGCATGCCGGCAAGCCGACCGGCCAGGCGTCTCGACAAGGATTGCCATTGAACATCCCAGGAAAATTCACTCTGCGCATGCTATCGCTGTGCGCCGCCCTGTACCTGCCGCTTGCCAGCATGGCTCAAGCCGTTTCCGCCGAAGACGCCGCCTTCGCGGCCGCCACCGTGCCCGTCTCCGTGCCATCGCCGCCGCTCAGCCTGAACGAGCATCCGCAAATCCGCGCCGGCGTCTTCAAGCTGCTCGGTTATGCGCGCGCCAACTACACGCAGGGCGATACCCTGATCGCGCTCCAGGTACTCGACAGCATGCGTTCGCTGCCAGACATCCAGCGCACCATGCTGCCCGACGGGCGTTCCGTGCTGGCGTCCATCAACCCCGACACACACGGCGCGCAGCGCGCCGCCATGCTGTTCGATCCGCAACGCAAGCTGTTGGCCCTGGGCCTCGTCAACGGTCATTGCCAGGCCGCCATCGGCGATGCCTTGCCCGCCTGCCTGCCGTCCACCCACGCCATCTTGACGGTATTCGTGCCGCCAGGCGCGGAGGACGAGATGGCCGCGCCGCCGCTCGTGTGGGCGCGGCAACTGCCGCCCATGCTGGCGCAGGCTGCGCCGGAACAGCGGCAAAGCATTGCTGCGGTGGAATACATCACCACTCTTCCCGGCCAGCCCGGCTGGGAGCCGCGCGACGTGCCGCCCGGCTTTCCCCCCAGCTTGCTGCACCTGTTGCTGCCGGACGCGGAATTGAATAGCAGCGCCAGCGGCGGCAAGCTCATCGCACCGGCAGGCCTCGCCGGTTTGCCCATGCGCACGCCTACGGAAGCGGCCGAGGCCGGCGACGAGCCCATGCCCGATGCCAGCATCACCCTGCGCAGCTATGCCGATTTCCACTGGGTGCTCAACACCTATGCCAAGCTGGCCAAGGGCGCGCAAGTGCAGGGCCATGACGACAAGGTCGTGTTCACGGGCAGCGATACGAGCGGCCGCTACACGGTGACCTTGCGCGAACCGGGCAAGAAAGACAGCGTGCTCATCACGGTGGCCATCTGGCGGAAAAATTAAGGAAGGCGAACAGGGAAAGCATTGCCATTACGCACAAGAGCATGGCATTTTGGCATTTTGCGGTATGATTTCCGGCCGTGCGGCGCGGCCTCATCCCTGCCTTGCCCACCCTGCCCTTCAAGCCAGCCACGCTTGCGTCGCATCCTGCCCTAAGGAATTCATATGTTCGGTTTTAACTTGCGTGTTGCCAAGATGGTGTGGACGGCGTTCCTCATCGCCTTCCTGCTCTTTCTCACCTACAAGGTCTCGTCGACCCTGATCGTGGTGGTCTTTGCCATTTTCTTCAGCTACCTCGTGTATCCGCTGATCGGACTGCTGGAGCGCCATGGCCCGAAACGCCTGCCGCGCACAGCCGCCATCGGCATCGTCTTCCTCGTGGTGATCTTGCTGGTGGCGGTGCTGGGGTCCATCTTCGGGTCGCGCATCGAGGAAGAGGCGATCAAGCTCAGCGATCAGCTGCCGACCTTGCTCAAGGGGAATAATTTTGCCGAACGCATCCCATTGCCCGAATTCATGGAACCGTTGCGCGCGCGCCTGCTGTCCTTCATGCAGACGCAGCTGAGCAGCGGTACGGGACAAGCCATGCCGCTGGCGAAGGAACTGGGCTTGACCGTCATGCATGCGGCCAGCAACCTGATCTATCTGGTGCTGGTGCCCGTGCTGAGCTTTTTGCTGATCAAGGAAGGCCCGGACATGCGCGACGGCTTGCTGTCCCTGTTGAACCGCCCCAACAAGAAACTCTGGGGCGCCATCATCGATGACCTCGACATCCTGCTGTCGCGCTATGTACGCGCCCTGCTGCTGTTGTCGATCGCCACGTTTGTCTCCTACAGCATCGCCTTTTCCCTGATGGGCGTGCCGTACAGCCTGCTGCTGGCCGGCGCGGCCGCCCTGCTGGAATTCATCCCGTTTGCCGGTCCGCTGGCGGCGGCCGTCATCGCCGTGGTCGTGGCCGGTTTCAGCGGCTTCGAGCACGTGTTCTGGCTGATCGGCTTTATCGCCGCCTACCGTTTGTTCCAGGATTACGTGGTCAACCCGTATTTGATGAGCGAAGGCGTGGAAGTGAGCCCGCTGATGGTCATCGTCGGCTTGCTGGCCGGCGACCAGTTGGGTGGCGTGGTCGGCATCTTCCTGTCCGTGCCCGTGATGGCGGCCATCAAGATCGTCTTCGTGCGCGCGCGCGCGGCCTTGCAGGCGCGCCATGATGCACTGGAAAAAGCGGAACAGGCGGCAGAGGAAGCGCGCGCCCAGGCCTTGGCCGAGGCGGCGCTATTGCAGGAACAGGGCAGCAAGGCGGCCCTGGAACCTCGCTAAGTTAGAACTCTTCCCATTCGCCGCTGCTGTCTGCAGCGGGCTTGGCAGCACGTGGCTGGGCCGGAGCGGCTGCCGAGGCAGTACGGCTTGGCGTCAGGCGCAACGCCGGGCGTTTCAAGGCCGTGCTGGCGGCGGCCACGACAGGCTTGCGCAAGGCAGGCTTGGCCGCTGCCGGGCCGCTGTGGTTGGCGTCGAGTTTAAAAATGCTGACCATCTCGGCCAGCGCCGCCGCCTGCTCCTGCATCGACTCCGAGGCGGCTGCCGCTTCTTCCACCAGCGCCGCATTCTGTTGCGTCACGGTATCCATTTCCGCCACGGCTTGATTGATCTGGCCGATGCCCAGTTCCTGCTCGCGGCCGGCGGCGCTGATTTCGCCCATGATGTCCGTCACGCGGCGGATGCTGGAGACGATCTCATCCATCGTCGTGCCCGTCTGGCTGACCAGCGCGCTGCCGGCGCCCACGTTCTGTACCGATGCTTCGATCAGCATCTTGATGTCCTTGGCGGCGGAAGCCGAGCGGTGCGCCAGGTTGCGCACTTCCGTGGCGACGACGGCAAAGCCACGGCCTTGCTCGCCGGCGCGGGCCGCTTCCACGGCCGCGTTCAGGGCCAGGATGTTGGTCTGGAAGGCAATGCCGTCGATCACGCCGATGATGTCGGCGATCTTTTTCGACGACTCGCTGATGGTGCCCATGGTATCGACCACTTGCGCCACCAGTGCGCCGCCTTTCACCGCCACGTCCGAGGCGGAGACGGCCAGCTGGTTGGCCTGGCGCGCATTGTCCGAGTTCTGCTTGACGGTCGAGGTCAGCTCTTCCAGCGACGAGGCCGTTTCTTCCAGGCTCGACGCCTGCTGCTCCGTGCGGCTCGACAGATCCAGGTTGCCCGAGGCGATTTCATTGCTGGCCGTGGCGATGGCGCCGCTGCCGTCGCGCACGCCGCGCACGGTGGTCGACAGGCGTTCCTGCATTTTCTGCAAGCCCGTCAGCAAGGCGCCCATCTCGTCGTGGCGCGTGATGACGATGTCGTTGGCCAGGTTGCCGTCGGAAATGGCGCCGAAATGGCGCAGGGCCTGGTCCAGCGGGCCAAAGATGGCGCGCAGCAGCAAGATGCTGGAAATAATCGTCAGCAAGGCGCCCACGATCATGCCGCCGATGGCCATGGTCACCTGGGTGCGGAAGCTGGACTGGCTATCCGCATACATCTTCGCGGCCGAACTGGCCTGGTATTGCGTCAAGGTTTCGGCAGCCTGGTCCAGGGTGCGGTACAGCGGCGTCAGCCCTTTCATCATCAAACCATCCGCTTGCGCGATGTTGCCTTCACGCAAAGCCTTGCTCATGGTCAGCACGCCATTGTTCATGTAATCGCTGCGCTTCTTGTCCATGTCGTCGGACAGGCGCTTTTCTTCCGCGCTTTGCGGCAAGGCCAGGTACACCTTCCACGACTTGTTGGACGCTTCCAGAAATTGTTCCGCGCGGGCCAGGGTATCCTTGGCATCGGGCGCATCCGGATGCACCATCACGCGGTCCATCGTGAACCGCGCGCGGCCCAGGGCAATTTGCGATTCGCCGATCGCTTGCGTCGAGGCCAGCTGATTGCTGTAGACCTCGTTGAGGCTGTTGTTGGCCGATTTCAGGCTGATGATGCTCATCACGCCCAGCAAGGCGATCAACACGCCCAGCACACTCATGGTAGCGATCAGACGCATCTTTATTGTTATATTCGACAGCATGCAGTTTTCCTTGGTAAGGGCGCGACCGTGCCACCGCCTGCCGGACGAGATAGCGGCAAACGCCAGATGGGCGGATCACGTGAATTGTTCAGGACAGGTCGATACGGCGTGTGCGGCGGCAGGGGGGAAGGCGGCCCGCGCATATCGTCAGGAGTGCAAGACAGGGCAACGAGGTCGAGGTTTCCTGTACTTTTAATTTCCTGACTGCAAGATACAGGGAAAGATTACCAGTAGCAACATCCGTCTGGAATTTTCACGCTTTGTAACAAGCGGATGATGTTTTTTGCGCAGAACTGGCATTCCGCTGACGTGCGCGGTCGCGCGGGAATGCCATTTATGCTAGCCATCTAGTTAATACATGGTTTCTTCGATGAGCTGGCCATCGTCGCGAAAATACTGAAACCGGCCCGTTTTCCTGCCCATGTTGTAGGCGCCGATCTGCTTCGGTTTTCCGTTCTGGAAATTCTCGATATTGACGCCATGCAGCACGCCCTTGTGCCAGTTGCGGTGAAATTGCGGCAGTTCGCCATCGGGATACAACAGGGTTTCCGCACCATCGCGCTTGCCGTCGACAAAGCTGCCCTGGTAACGCCGCTTGCCGTCCGGATAAAAACTTTCCATCGTGCCATCGAGGACACCGAGGCGGTAATGTTCGACCAGTTCCAGCCGGCCATCGGCCGCATACTGCTCCAGCTTGCCATCGGGTTTGCCATTGAGCATGGTCAACACTTGCCAGCCGCCGTCCGGCGTCGATTTCTTCCATGGCCCCTGTTTGATGTCATCGGCATAGTTGCCGCCACCGCCAGGTTCCACCCACTGTCCCTGCTTCTTGCCATTCAAATAACTACCCTGCCATTGCACCACGCCACCGGCGCGGCGCTCGCTGGGGCCGTCCAGACGGTCTTTTACGAAATGGTCGTAACCGGTGTAGCTGTGCATGTCCGCTGCGCGCCATTCCTCCACGCCCGGGCGCACTTCCCAGCGCCCTGTGCGCTGGCCCCGCTGCATCATGCCCGTGGTGGTCTCGTCGCCGCTTGCATATGTCCACGGCCCCTCGGCCTTGTCGTCGACAAAAGCGCCAGACGAGCGAATGGTATTGGGCTCTTCGTAATGCCATACGCCGGTGCGCTTGCCCTGCGCATACAGGCCGCGGGCAAACACGCTGCCCACGCAGCAATTGACGTCGTACTCGATGAATGGCCCGTCCTGGCTGCCAGCAAAGCGTTGCGGCTGCGTTTCCCAGGCGATCCATTTGATGTGATAACTGGGCGCGAAGCCCCCTTCCCAGCCCTTTCCCAGCAGATACGTGACGGTCAGATAATGGCCATCCTTTTCCTGGTACGTCTTTTTATAGGCAAACGCGGGGGCGTCGGCTGGCTTGCCGGGCAATAATTCACCGTCGATATTGAAATAGCCGGCCAGCTTGCCATGCGCATGCTCGATGGCGTCAAACCCGGCCACGCCCGTGGGCGCGTAGGCGATGCTGTAGTCGATCAACTGCAAGGAGGCCAGCGCGGCGCGCACCTGCGCCTCGTCCATGGTTGTTGCGCCGCGCACGATGGCGTCCAGCGCGGGCTGCAAGGCCGGCACCTTGAACATCTTGCCTCCGCTGCGCCCGTAGCGGTAGGCATGCAAGCCGTAGGCTGCGCCACTGTTAGCACTGCGGCTGAGCACGAACGTGGTTTCACCCTCGCTGTCGAGATCCAGCTGGAACACGGCCTCGATGCTGGCCTGGCCGTACTTGTCCAGGTTCATGCGTTTTTCACTGATGCCGTTGCACTGGCAATAGTAGCCGTTGACCTCGCCATTTTCCCGCAGGAAGGCCAGCACCACGCCGCCGTCGCGGCGCTCGACCGCGCTGGCGAAGGCCATGGGCATACCCTCATAAAAACGCGGCGCGGCCTGCGCTGGCGCCATGGTGCCCCAGGCCAGCGCCATGGCCATCGTGCTCATCCAAAATGTGTACCGCATGTCAACTCCACTGCCGAAAGCCGCCATTATGCATGGCCATCAGGCAAGACCGGACACCCCAGGACGCCGGCCAAACAGCGGCCGCTGCACCGTCTGCGCCAGCAGCACGCCTAGCAGCGAGATGCCGCCGCCGACCAGGTGATAGAGATGCATGCTTTCATGCAGCCAGACGATGGCCAGCAAGGCCGTCAGCAGGGGCAGCAGATTGACGTAGATGCTGCAGCGGTTCGGTCCCAGCAATTTGACGCCCTCGATCCACAGGTAGGACAGCACGATGGATGAGCCGATGCCCGCATAGCCGATCAGGGGCAAGGTGGTGGCGTCCAGCCGGGCGCTACCGGGCGGCAGCAGCAGGAACAGCGGCAGCATGCACACCAGGGCCGCCAGCGCCTGGCAATAAATAGCTTGCCAGGCGGGAATGGACAGACGCCAGCGGCGCAGCAGCACGCCGTACAGGGCAAAGCTCAGGCAGGCCAGCAGCATCAGCGCGTCGCCCGCATGCACGCCCTGCTGCAGCAAGGCCAGCACGTCGCCGCGCCCCACCAGGTACAGCAAGCCGCCGAACGACAGCACGCCGCCGGCCGCCATGCCGACCGTCAATCGCTCGCCCAGCAGCAGCACGCTGAGCAGGGCCGTCATCAGGGGCGCGAGCGCCGTGACGATGGCCATATTCGTCGCCGTCGTCGATTCGGCGGCCCGGTAGGACAGGCTCTGGAACAGCGCCATCGACATCAGGCCGCACAGGGCCAGCTGCCACCACTGGCGGCGGATGGCGGCGCGGTTGCGCCACAGGGGGAGAATGATAAACGGCGTCATCACCAGCAAGACCAGCACCAGCCGATAAAACGTGATGGCCGTGGGGGCGATGCTGGACGCGGCCAGCTTCGAGACGACGACGTTGCCGGCCCACAGCAGCATGGCGAGAAACGGATACAGATAGGCGCGCACAGGCATGCGTAGCTCCAGGAATAGTTGCGGGAAACCATCATGCCGCAGGCGCGGCTCGCCTTCTCGCGCTAAGATGTCCATACCTATCGCAAAACTGACCTGCTTTCATGGATTGTTCCTCCCCCGCCTTTCAGGAATTGCTGCCCGTCACGGCACGCGCCATGGCGCTGGCCGTCGACTATGCGCATGGCCACGTGATTTCCGTGCACCGTCACACGCATGCGCAATTGCTGTATGCCATCGAAGGCGTGATGACCATCGAGGCGCAGGGCGGGCGCTGGGTGGTGCCGCCCACGCGCGGCGTATGGCTGCAGCCCGGCATCGCGCATCGGGTGCGCATGAGCGGCGCCGTGAAAATGCGCACGGTGTTCGTCAACTGCGCCAATTCTCCATTGCTGCCTGGCCACAGCTGCGTGCTCGACATCAGCCCCCTGCTGCGGCAACTGATCGTGGCCGCCGTCGACATCGCGCCCGATTTTACGGAAGGCAGCCGCGACTGGCATCTGCTGCAATTGCTGTTGCACGAACTCGGCAGCCTGCCTGTGCTGCCCCTGTATCTGCCCTTGCCTGCGGACGCGCGCCTGCGCGGCATTTGCGCGCGGCTGATGGAGCAACCGGGCGAGCAGCTGACGGTGGCGCACTGGGCGCAGGAACTGGCGATCACCGAGCGCAGCCTGCACCGCTTGTTCCAGAAGCAGACGGGCATGCGCTTCGGCCAGTGGCGCCAGCAGGCGCGGCTGCTGCGGGCGCTGGAGCAATTGGCGCGCGGCGGCAAGGTCATCGACGTGGCCATGGACAACGGCTACACGAGCCAAAGCGCGTTTGCCGCCATGTTCAAAAAGCATTTCGGCACCACGCCGACGGCGTTTTACCAGGCAAAAGTCATCGCGGCATAAAAAAAATGCTGCTATGCATCAATAATCATGGGCGATCGCCGCCGGGCTTGTTATCATCGCAAGCCTTATCGCACCGCGCCCA
This sequence comes from Janthinobacterium sp. BJB304, assembly GCF_002735765.1. Lineage (NCBI taxonomy): Bacteria > Pseudomonadati > Pseudomonadota > Betaproteobacteria > Burkholderiales > Oxalobacteraceae > Janthinobacterium > Janthinobacterium sp. BJB304. Next base: position 52,994 of record NZ_PDZN01000025.1, on the reverse strand, counting down.
TCCTGGCAGCGGTGTTGACCTTATCTCTCACCGCCATGACACAGAATTTCTTCCAGACATTTATCCTGCTCTTGCTCGTCACCGACCCGTTCGGCAACGTTTCCCTGTTCGTCAATGCCCTGAAACGGGTACCGATCGAGCGGCGCTGGAAAGTCGTGGTGCGCGAATGCCTGATCGCTTTCGGCATCTTGCTGCTGTTTATGTTCTTCGGCCGCCATTTCCTGAACGCCTTGCAATTATCGGAAGTGGCGCTGCGCATCGGCGGCGGCGTGATTTTGTTCCTGATCGCCATGCGCATGGTGTTTCCGCAGCCAAACGCGGGCAATAGCGACCACGAGATGGGCGGCGAGCCGTTCATCGTGCCGCTGGCCATCCCCGCGCTGGCCGGCCCGTCGGCCCTGGCCACCGTGCTGCTGTTTTCCTCGCATGAAGTCAATGAAGTGATCGCCCACGTGGCGGGATTGACGGCCGTGGCCGTCGTCTGGCTGGCCGTCTTCCTGTGTGCCGAACGCTTGCAGCGGGCGCTCGGCCCACGGGTCATGACGGCGTTCGAGCGCCTGATGGGCTTGATCCTGACGGCGATGGCCATTGAAATGCTGCTGGCCGGCATACGCGCGTTCCTGAAGTCCGTTTAATATAGAGCATTCATACACTGGAGGAATCACCATGAGCCGTTGCGCCCACATTTGCCTGATGGCCGATTACAACCAGTGGATAAATGCCAAGGTCTACGCGGCGGCGGCCAGCCTGCCGCCCGGCGAGCTGCAACGCGAGCGGGGCGCCTTTTTCGGCTCCCTGCTGGCCACCCTGAACCACGTGATGGTGGGCGACACACTGTGGCTGCAGCGCTACGCGAAACATCCTGCCGGTTTCCCCCTGCTCGACCCCATCCGTGCCATCACGCCGCCCGCGTCGCTCACGCAGCCGCTGTTCGCGGCCGACGATTTTGCCGCCATGCACGCGCACCGGCAATGGCTGGACCAGGTCATCATCGACTGGGCCGCGTCCATCCGCGAAGAAGACCTCGACCACCTGCTCGATTACCGCAACAGCAAGGGGCCGAACCGGCGCGAGTTTTTCAGCCTGCTCATGCATTTCTTTAACCACCAGACGCATCACCGGGGCCAGGCCAGCACCTTGCTGTCGCAAGCGGGCGTGGACATCGGCGACACGGATTTACTGTTTCGCATCCCCAACCATATCGAGGACTGAGGGCAGGCGATAGCGCCACGCCTTGATCCCGATCAAGGTCAGCGCCAGCGCCCCCAGCAGCGCGCCGCAGGCCAGCGCCCCCGGCATGCCATAGGACTCGATGGCCATGCCGCCGGCCAGCGCGCCCAGTGTCACACCCAGGTTGATGGCGGCGATATACACGCCGATGGCAAACGCGGGCGCCTCGCGCGCTTCGCTGCTGAGCCACACTTGCGTGACGATCAGCCCGCTCGTATGCGCCGCGCCCCAGAACAGCAGCAACACGGCCAACGCCGCCCAGCCGATACCCGTGCCCGCATACCGGTACAACAGCCAGTAAGCCAGCCCCAGCAGCACAGGCTGCAGCAAGACCGTGCGCAGCACATGCGTGCCCAGCTGGCGCCCCGCGAACAAATTGCCCGCCACGCCGCCCACGCCAAACACCACCAGCGCCAGCCCCGTCTGGCGCGCCGACAAGCCCGCTTCCTGTTGCAGATACGCGGCCGCATACGCATACACGGCAAACATGGCGGCAAACACCAGCACGGCGGCGGCGATGGTGAACCACAGCGCAGGTTTGCGCAGCACGGCCAGCTGGCGGCCATACGCCATCGGCGCCTCGCGCGGCGTGTCGGGCAAGAACACATATAAGCCCAGCGCGGCCAGCGCATTGACGAGGGCGCAGGCAAGGAACGATGCCTCGTAGCCATATTGGGCAGCGATCCAGGTGGTGAGCGGGATGCCCAGTACCATGCCCATGCTGGTGCCAGTGAACGCATGCGCGCCGGCCCGCGCCGCATCGCGTGGCGGATACAGGGCGGCGGCGGCCACCATGGCCAGCGAGAAATACACAGGGTGGAACAGGGCCGGCACCACGCGCAGCGCCAGCAGCAGCCCGAAGCGCGGTGCATACGCCGAGGCCACGCTGGCCAGGGCAAACACGAGCAGCGAGACGATCAGCACGCTCTTGCGGCGCCACCGCGTGGCCAGCAGCACGAGGAAGGGGCCGCCCACGGCGATCACCAGGGCGAACAGGCTCACCAGTGAACCCGCCTGCGCGGCCGTCACGCCATAGCGCTGCATGATCATCGGCAAGATGCCGACCACGCCAAACTCAATGCAATACACGCCGAACAGGCCCAGCGCAAGAAAAACGATGGGGTGCGGGCGCGTCATGGCATTTCCTTGGCGCCATACACGGCCTGGCACAGTTCCGTGACGAACGGTCCCGCCATGCCCTCCAATGCCGTATTCGTGAACGCCACCACGGACAGTTCCTGCGCAGGGTCGACAAACCACGAGTGGCCATACGTGCCGCCCATGCGCCACGTGCCCGCAGACTCCGGCGTGGCGGCGGCAAGCGGGTCCGTCAAGACCGTGAACCCCAGGCCGAAGCCGCGTCCCGGCCAGAACGGCAAGTCGAAACCGCCCGTCTGGTTTGCTCCCATCTGGCGCGCCAGCGCTGGCGGCAGCAGCGGCGCGCCGCCCAGTCGCAGGGTTTCCAGCAGGCGCATGAAATCGGGGGCGGAGCCGACCATGCCGGCGCCGCCGGACGGATACGCGTGCGCGTCGAGCGCCCTTGCCGGCGACAAGGTAAAGCCGGCCATGCCTTCGAGAAACGGCAGATGGTCTTCCCCCTCGTCCAGCAAACGGCGCGGCCGGGCTTCTTCCGCTGCGCGGTCCGCATACGCGACGGCCAGGCGCGCCCCGTCCGTGGCCATAAAACCCGTGTCGTGCATGGCCAGCGGCGCCGTCACCAGCTGTGCCACGGCCTGCGCCAGCGGCAAACCCGTCACCGCTTCGATCACGGCGCCCAGCACGTCGGTGGCGATCGAATACGCCCAGCGCGCACCCGGTGCAGACGCGAGCGGCACGGTAGCGAGGCGGCGCAGGTTGTCCTCCAGGGAAATGCGGGAGGCATCCATGCCGTCCGACACGCCAGCCCGTGCATACGCGCCGCCCGGCGGCTGGAAAAAGCCGTAGTCGAGGCCGGCCGTGTGCGTGAGCAAGTGGCGCACGGTCATCGCCGCCACGGCGCCGTCCGGCTGGCGCGGCGCAAAATACGGCAGCCAGCGCGCCACCGGGTCGTCCAGGCCCAGGCGGTTCTGCCCCACCAGCGCCAGCGCGGCCGTGGAGACGATGGGTTTGCTGACCGAGGCCAGGCGGAAGACGGCGTCTTCCACCATGGGCGTGCCGGCTTCGCGGTCCAGGTGGCCGGCGGCGCGGCGATAGATATCCTGGCCGCACTGGCGCACCAGCACCACGGCGCCCACCAGGCGCTGCTGCTGCAGCACGGCATCGAGCAAGGGGTCGATGCGGGCGGCCAAGGCCGCGGGAGAGAAGTTGTACATCATGGCGTAGCCTTTCAAATGATCAGGCTGCCAAGGTAAGCCAGGCGCGATCAAAGAAAAACAGGCTATAGTTTCAGTCTGTGCGGACGTTGACATCCGCAATCAAAAGGAAAACCATGGATAACTTGGCGGGATTCACGGCCTTCGTGCAGGCGGCGGAAACGCGCAGTTTTGTCGCGGCGGGCCGGGTGCTCGGCATTTCCGCCTCGGCCGTGGGCAAGAGCATCGCGCGGCTGGAAGAGCGGCTCGGCGCGCGTCTGTTTCACCGCAGCACGCGCAGCATTGCGCTGACCAGCGAGGGCACCGTGTTTCTCGAACGCTGCCGGCGCATCCTGGGCGAGATCGAAGCGGCCGAGCTGGAATTATCGAACAGCAAGCGCGCGCCGCAAGGCCGGCTGCGCGTCAGCCTGCCGCAGGTGGGCAGCCTGCTCAATCCCGTGCTGGCGGCCTTTGCGCGTGCCTATCCGCAGGTGGAACTCGACCTCGATTTCAGCGACCGCCGGGTCGACGTCATCGAAGAAGGCTATGACGCCGTCGTACGCGCGGGAGAAAGCGCCGACAGCCGTTTGATGAGCCGCCAGCTGGGCCAGTTCCAGCTGCAACTGGTGGCCTCGCCAGCCTATCTGGCGCGCAACGGCACGCCCGCGCTGCCGGCCGACCTGGCACGCCACACTTGCCTGCTGTACAAGTTTCCCAGCAGCGGCAAGGTCGAGGCGTGGCCCTTGCCCGAGTGGAATTCCCTGCACGCGGCCGGCTTGCCGACTGTGCTGAACTGTAACAACGTCGACACCCTGCTGCACTTTGCCGAAAGCGGCCTGGGCATCGCCGCCCTGCCCGACTTTGCCGCGCGCGCGGCGCTGACGGCGGGCCGCTTGCAGCCGGTGCTGGACGCGCACCGCCGGCACGACGGCGCCTTTCGCATCCTGTGGCCCAGCAGCCGCCACCTGACGCCGAAACTGCGCGCCTTCATCGATTTCCTCGCCACCCACGTGTTTCCGGAAAACTAAGCCCGCATCCGGCGTCGCGCTCGTTGTTTCCACACGACAACTTATTTAATTTGCTACCAATTTTTAAACTTTTCGGGGACTTGATACAAGTTTTTGTATTGCAGTGCGGAATTTTGAGGAACAATTACAGGCTGGTCGCCCTTACGTATAAACCCGTAGCCTTGGCCTGTCGACGTTTTCCTTCACTTCCGCAACACGAAAGCAATCATGTCACTTACACAATTCAAAATCGGCACCCGGCTCGGGATCGGGTTTGCTGTCGTCCTCGGCCTGCTGGTAGCCGTCTTGCTCGTCGGCCTGTATTCCATGGGGCAACTGAGCGCACGCACGCACGACATCGTGGCCGACAAGAACGTCAAGATGGCGGCCGCCAACACCATGAGCGACAACGTGCGCAACATTACCCTGGCAATCACCAGCATTGTGGTGGCGCCGACGGAAGCGCTGGTGCAGGCGGAACTGGCCAAGATCGGCGAAGCGCGCAAGAAATACGGCGCCGCCAAGGAAACCTTGCAAAAGAAGATTTCGACGGACAAGGAAACGGCGCTGATGGCCGAACTGGACGCGGCCCTGAAATCGGGCGCGCCGCTGAACAACAAGGTCATCGAACTGCGCAATGCGGGCCAGACGGAAGAGGCGATCGCCTTTTTGACGCAGCAGGCGGCACCGAGCCTGAAGATCGTGCTGGGCGCGCTCGACAGCTTGGTCGCCTATGAAGCGCAGCAGGCGGCGCAGGCGGCGACGGACGCCGAAACGCTGAGCACGAGCGCACGCGCCTCCATGATTGCCCTGGGCAGCGTGGCCGTGCTGCTGGGCGCTTTTGTTGCCTGGATCATCACGCGCTCGATCACCCAGCCCATCAATGCGGCCGTGGCCGTGGCCGAAACCGTGGCCTCGGGCGACTTGTCGTCGCACATCGTCGTCAATTCCAGCGATGAAACGGGCCGCCTGCTGGGCGCCCTGAAAGCCATGAACACGAGCTTGCTGGGCGTGGTGGCGCAAGTGCGCAACGGTACGGATGCGATTTCCACGGCGTCGAGCGAAATTGCCGCAGGCAACCTCGACCTGTCGTCACGCACGGAAGAGCAAGCCAGTTCGCTGGAAGAAACGGCGTCGGCCATGGAAGAGCTGACCTCGACCGTGAAACAGAACGCGGACAATGCGCGCCAGGCGAACCAGTTGGCGAAAAGCGCGTCGGAAGTGGCCGTGCGCGGCGGCAGCATCGTCGCGCAAGTGGTCGACACCATGGGCACGATCAATGACTCGTCGAAGAAAATCGTCGACATCATTGGCGTCATCGACGGCATCGCCTTCCAGACCAACATCCTGGCCTTGAACGCGGCAGTGGAAGCGGCGCGCGCGGGCGAACAAGGCCGTGGCTTCGCCGTCGTCGCCACCGAGGTACGTAATCTGGCGCACCGTTCGGCCTCGGCCGCCAAGGAGATCAAGGAACTGATCGCCGCTTCGGTCGCCAACGTGGACACGGGTTCGCGCCTCGTCAATGAAGCGGGCCAGACCATGGGCGACATCGTCGACAGCATCGTGCGCGTGACCGACATCATGGGCGAAATCACCTCCGCCACGCACGAGCAGACCATCGGCATCGAACAGATCAACATGGCCATTGCCCAGATGGATGAAGTGACGCAGCAAAACGCGGCCCTGGTGGAAGAAGCGGCGGCCGCCTCGCAAAGCATGCAGGAACAGGCGGGCGAACTGGCGCACGTGGTGGGCTTCTTTAAAACCGGCAACCATGTTGCCAGCGTCAGCAAGCTGACGCCTGTGCGCGCCACGCCGGCAGCGGCTGCGCCCGCCATCGCGCGCCCCGCGGCCAAGCCCGCACCCGTACGCCAGGCCGTCGCGGCCGCGCCGGCGCGCCGCAGCAATGCCGCCGCCGAAAGCGAATGGGAAGAGTTTTAAAACACCAGTGTTAATAACAGAGTTTTAACACCCGGCAACATCGCAACGGGGAAAGCCAGGCAGGAAGTTGCTGCCTGGCTTTTTTTCGTCCGCCAATACCACTTTTTTTGCGGCAAAGCCCGCGCAATAGACAAAAGTGCAAAACGTGCAGCACGCATACGCTTTACAATCCTCGCTCGCTTTACAAAATATTGGTCATCATGAATCAGGCAGAACAGCAGCGCCTCCTGGCTATCCTGGAGTATTGGCACAAGATCGAATTCTTTATCCCGTTTGACCTGAATCAAATCACGGACGTTGAAGACCAATCCACCGTGCGTCTCCTCCACCGCGAACAGCTGGCGCAAATGCCGCCGCAGTTCGCCACGCAGTGGCCAGTCCCTTCCGACCGCGAGATCGACGGCTTTTCACTGTTCCTCGGCGTGTTCGACAAGGCCGAAATCAACAAGGCTTGCCCGCCGGCCAACGGTCCGGAAAACATTGCCGAAACAGAAAAAACAGAGCTGCTGGGACGCTCGTGCTTTGCCCGCATCAACCTCAATGCGCTGGGCGAGCCACAGTTCGATCCCGTCTCCGTGTCGACCTTGCCGTGGGCCCTGGGCCGCGTCCGCACGCCGGACTGGTCGGGCCTGAGCCTGGACGCCTTCAGCGACAGCCAGCTGGCGCTGCAGGACAGCCTGCGCAACTTTGCCGCCGCCCGCGCCCCGCAGCCAGTGACGGACGAGGCGGGCAATGTCTCGGCGCCCCTGTCCGGCATGGAAATCGCGGCCCTGGCCGACCTGCTGCGCGACTGGGCCGGCTTCCACCCGTCCGCCGGCCAGCCGCTGGCCGTGCTGGAATTGCGCACGCGCAAGAAACGCGCGGCCGTGACGGAAGGCGACCTGGTTGAGGCCAGCCAGAACCGCAGCCTGGACTTTGGCGACGCGGTGGAGCCATCGATCGATATCCTCAACAGTTTTTACCTCGATGACCTGGAACAGATCATCCGCGCCTTGCGTGGGGGCAAGTTGCCGGCGACGGTGGCCGCCTACCTGACGCCGCTGGCGCAGGACGAGCGCATCGACCTGTACAGCCCGGCCGGACGCCAGGCACTGGCCGCCATGCTCAATCCCGCGAACATGAACCGGGGACACTGGCTGGAAGACGCCAGCTACGCCATGAGCCTGATGCAGCAGTTCGCCATCCATGGCGCACGCACGGGCTTGAGCGAACGCGGCATCTTTTCCGTCAACGGCCCGCCCGGCACGGGCAAGACGACGTTATTGCGCGAATTGTTTGCCGACAACATCGTGCGCCGCGCCAGCGTGCTGTCCTGTCTGGACCGCGCCGGCGACGCCTTCATCGGCAAGGTGGCCGTGTCCTTCGAAGGCGTGCGCGACCCGATCACCATCGCCCGCTTGCGCCCGGAATTGACGGGCTTTGAAATGGTCGTCGCCTCGTCGAACAATGCGGCGGTGGAAAATATTTCCGGCGATCTCCCGAAACCGAAACAGCTGGGCAAGGAATGGGCGCGCACGCGTTACTTTGAAAGCGTGGCGCGCCGGGTCGTGGCCGACGGCAATGGCGCCAACCGCGCCCTGGACGAGACGGAAGCGCCGTGGGGCTTGATGTCCTGCGCGCTGGGCAATAGCGCCAACCGCCGCCGCTTCGTCAGCAATTTTTATGACGACGACTGGGACAAGAGCACGGCGCGCAAGACGCCGAATGCACAGAATATCCGCCAATGGCTGACCAGCTACCAGGGCGTGAGCTTCGCCCAGGCGGCGCGCGAGTTCCGCGAAACGGAACACGTGGTGGAAAAGGCCCTGGCCGAGCACGCCCAATACGCGGCCCTGTGGCAAGCCGTGGGCACGTGCACGGAAGCCGATTTTATCCAGGCCAGCCAGCAAGCGTTGATTGAAGCTGAGCAAGAGATGGATGCAGCGAATGGCGCCCTGTCCGGCGCGCTGGCGCAGCAGGACACCCTGCTCGCCAGCAAGAAGGAATTGCTGGAAGAAGAGCGCCTGGTGGCGCTGACGCAACCGGGCTTTTTTGCCCGCCTGTTCCGCACGGCCCCGGCGCGCGCCTACAAGGATGCCGTCGTGGCCAACGCCGAAGCGCAGCGCCAGGCCGCGCGCGACGTCTCCGCCATCAAGCTGCTGCTCAAGGGCGAGCTGGAGCCGCGCTGCGAGCGGGCCCGCAACAGCCTGCACATTGCCCTGCGCACGGCGCAATCGCGCCAGCGCGAATGGGATGACAGCACGGAATTGCTGCGCCGCGCACGCCTGCGCTTTCCCACCATCATCGCGCCGACCGCCCTGGACGAACTGGACGGCGATGCCCTGCAGATAGGCGGCCTGTGGCATGAACCGGCGCTGGCGCGCCTGCGCTCACGCCTGTTCGCCAAGGCCCTGGCCCTGCACGAAGCGTGGCTGGCGGAAGTGGCGAAGAAGGGCGGACCCGGCTTTGGCGGCAACTTGCTGGCCGTGTCGAAATTGCTGAAAAACAAGCGCGCGTACGACCAGTCGCACGTCGCCATGGTCTGGCACAGCCTGTTCATGGTGGTGCCTGTCGTGTCGACCACGTTTGCCTCGTTCGCGCGCCAGTTCCAGGGCATGGGCCCGGAATCGCTGGGCTGGCTGTTCATCGATGAAGCGGGCCAGGCCGTGCCGCAAGCGGCGCTGGGCAGCCTGTGGCGCGCCAAACGCGCCGTCGTCGTGGGCGACCCGCTGCAGATCGAACCCGTGTTCACGGTGCCGGGCCGTCTCGTGCAGACCCTGTCGGCCCTGTCGCCGCATACGCAGGATGGCAGCTACGCGCCGACTTCCGTTTCCGTGCAGACCCTGGCCGACAAGGCCAACCGCTATGGCGCAACGGTCGGCGCCGGCAGCGCGCAGCCCCTGTGGATCGGCAGCCCCCTGCGCGTGCACCGCCGCTGCGTCGAACCGATGTTTTCGCTGGCCAACAGCATCGCCTACGAAGACAAGATGGTCTATGGGCTGGCTGAACGCACGCCGCCGGCCGGCGCGCGCGGCCTGACGCGGGGACCGAGCCGCTGGATCGACGCCGTCGGCGCCGTCAGCTACAAGCAGGTGGTGCCGGTGCAGCTCGATTTCGTGCTGGAAGTGTTATTGAAACTATATCGCCGCGATGGCAAGCTGCCGGACATGTATGTGATCACGCCGTTCAAGGCCGTGCGCAACGAATTGCGTTCGCGCATCGTTGACATGGACTGGGACCGCCGCCTCGGCTACGGCAAGGCGCCGACGGCGCGCGAACTGCGCCAGTGGAGCAGCCAAATGGTGGGCACCGTGCACACCTTCCAAGGCAAGGAACAAAGCGTGGTCATGCTGGTCCTCGGCGCCGACGACAGCACGGTGGGTGCCGCGCAATGGGCGGCGGCCACGCCGAATTTGCTCAACGTGGCCCTGACGCGCGCGCAACACTATGTGTACATCGTCGGCAACCCGCTGCTGTGGGGCCAGTTGCCGCATTTTGCACCGGCGTGCGCGCAATTGCCGCATACGGGCATGCATGAGTTTTTGGTGGAGATGGGCTGATTGGCAGGCGTAGGTCGGATTAGCGCCCCAGCGCGTAATCCGACAACATTGTTGGCCGCTCTTGTCGGATTACGCGCGGCTACGCCCCGCTAATCCGACCTACGTTGCTGCACCGGAAAACCAAGACGTAGGTCGGATTAGCGCGCAATCGCGTAATCCGACACCACCACCGTCAATATTACGCCGGGAAAACTAAGGTAAAAGTCGTGGCGGCAGCGTCGGACGCCACGCTCGCGCTGCCGCCGTGCAATTGCATGATGGCCGTGACGATGGCCAGCCCTAATCCTGTGGAGGCGGCCGAGTCGCTGCGGGCCGGGTCGGCGCGGTAGAAGCGCTCGAACAGGTGCGGCAAATGACGCGCGGGGATGGCGGGGCCGAGGTTGCTCACGCTCAGTTCCACGCCCTCGTTGGTCGCGTGCGAACGCAATAAAATCGTGCTGCCCGGCGCCGCGTGGCGGATGGCGTTCGACAGCAAATTGCCGAGCGCGCGGCGCAGCAGTTGCGGCTCGGCCGTCACCATGCCGCTGCCGTGGCAGGCCAGCGCCAGCTCGCGCTCTTCGGCCAGGCCTTCAAAGAAATCGGCCAGGCGCAAGAACTCGTCCTGCACCGGCAAGACTTGCTTGACGAGCACCATTTCATCCTGCTGCGCGCGCGCCAGAAACAGCATGCTGTCGATCATGCGCGACAGCCGTTCCAGCTCTTCCACATTTGACGACACCAGCTGTTCATATTCGTGCGCGCTGCGCGGGCGGGCCAGCATGACCTGGCTTTGTCCCAGCAGATTGGTGACGGGCGTGCGAAATTCATGTGCCAGATCGGCGGAAAACTGCGACAGCCGCGCGTACCCCTCCTGCAGGCGCGCCAACATGGCGTTCAGGGCCTGGATCAGGGGCAGCAGTTCCGTCGGCGCATCGCGCGCCTCGAGCTGCTGCCCGAGCTTGCCCGGCCGCACGAGGGCCGCATGGGCGGCGATATTGCGCAGCGGCCGCAAGCCCCGCAGCAGCATCACGCTGGCCAGAATCGCCGCCACCAGTGCGCTGATGGCGACGGAAACGACGATCTGCCAGCGGTAGGCGGCAAACATGGCCGTGCGGTCGCCGTAGACCCGGGCGACGGCAATATCGGCCATCTGCGCCGGCTCGCCGATGCGCGCGCTGGCCGCCACGACCCGGGCCGGATAACCGTCGCGGCTGGTCCAGCTGACGATGTCGCTGGCCGTGACGGGCGCATCGACGGCCACGGGAACAGCATGCGCGACGTTCTCGCCGTTCGGATTGACATCGATCAAACGCGTGCCATCGGCGCGCACGATGCGCACCAGGGAATTCTCTTGTCCGCTCATGGTGTCGCGGAAATACTGGGGCCGCTCGCGGATGATGTCCAGGGTGCCGGCATTGCCGAGTAATTGCTGGATCTGCCGCAGTTTGCCCAGCAACAAAATATCGTCGCGGCGCTCGATTTCCGCCACAAAGGAACGGTATAGATGCATGCCCAGCCCGGCCGACACGAGCGCCACGATCAGCACGAAGACGAGCGTGACACGCAGGGTCAGCGAGCGCCGCAGTTCTGCCAGCTTCATGCGGCGGCGCCGTTGTCAGGTACCGTGGGCGCACGCAATTCGCAGACGTAGCCCATGCCCCGCAAGGTGTGGATCAGCTTGGGCTCGAACGGATCGTCGAGCTTGCTGCGCAGGCGTCGGATGGCCGCGTCGATGACGTTGGTGTCGCTCTCGAAATTGATGTCCCACACTTGCGAGGCGATGATGGAACGCGACAGCACCTCGCCCTGGCGCCGCGCCAATAAATGCAGCAAACCGAACTCCTTCGCTGTCAGGGCGATGCGCTGGCCTTGCCGGCTGACCTTGCGTTTCATCACGTCGATTTCCATGTCGCCGATGCGGATGACGTCGTCTTCACGCGGTGGCCCGCGCCGCAGCAAGGTGCGGATGCGCGCCACCAGTTCGGCAAAGGCAAATGGTTTCACCAGGTAATCGTCGGCCCCCAGCTCGAGCCCTTTCACGCGGTCCTGCACTTCGTCGCGCGCCGTGAGGAAGATCACGGGCACGTCGGCGCCGCCCTCTTGCAGGCGCAGCGCGCGCAAAACTTGCCAGCCGTCCATGATGGGCAGCATCACGTCAAGCACGATCAGATCGGGTGACTCCGTACTCGCCATGTGCAAGCCGTCGCGGCCATTGCGCGCCAGGCTCACCGTAAAGCCGGACTCGGCCAGGCCGCGCAGCAGATAGTCGCCCGTCTTCGGTTCGTCTTCAATGACCAGGATGCGCATGGCAGCTTTCTAAGGGGAATATAAGACCATTCTACGCCGCGCGCCGGGCACCGCGGATGATAAAAATGTCATGCGGCGATCATCTTCTCGTAGGGCAACACTGACCATACTGGCGCCACCTTATCAACGGACAGCCACATGAAAACCCTGTTACTCGGCAGTACCCTGCTGTGCCTGCTGGCCGGACCAGCGCGCGCCCAGCTGCGCCAGGTCGATGATCTTTCTCTGGCAATGGCCAACAAGCTGGCGAATGCGGCCATCGCCGCGTGCCAGGCGCAAGGCCGGCATATTGTCGTCAGCGTACTCGACCGTGGCGGCAATGTCGTGACCGTACAGCGCGCCGATGGCGTGGGCCCTCACAACACGGACGCCAGCCGGCGCAAGGCGTATACGGCCCTGTCGACGAAAAACGATACCCAGGCGCTGGCCGTGGCCGCGCGCGGCAATCCCGACATGGCCAATTTGACGACCGTGCCGGAACTGTTGCTGCTGGGCGGCGGCCTGCCCTTGCGCGCCAAGGGCGAAGTCGTCGGTGCCATCGGCGTCGCCGGTGGCGGTGGCGCCCTGCAAGACCGCGCCTGCGCCCATGCCGCCCTGGCCGCCATTCCTGAACTCGATTCCCCCACCCTGTGAAAGCAACGACGATGACCTATTTGAAAAAAATCACCGCCGCCCTGGCCTTCGCCAGCCTGTCCAGCATGGCGCTGGCCGCCAATCCCTTGAGCGTGCACATCCTCGACCTGCAGAGCGGCCAGCCGACGGCGGGCGTGACGGTCACGCTGGAGCAGAAAAAAGGGGATGCCTGGCAACAATTGGGCAGCGCCGTGACGAACGCGCAAGGACGCATTGCGGCCATGTATCCGGCCGAGACGCCCATGCAGGCGGGCGACTACCGCATCGTGTTCAAGACAGGCGAGCACTATGCACGGCTGAAACAGGAAACCTTCTTCCCGGAAATCCCCGTGCAATTCCACGTGGAAAAGACCGACCAGCACTATCACATTCCCTTGCTGCTCAGCCCTTTCGGTTTCTCCACCTACCGCGGAAATTAAACCTGGCCGATAGTCTTCGCCGTCTGCCCGAACAGCACGCTTTTCGCGTCGCCGCTGACGGTGGGCTGCACATTGATCTCGGCCGCCCGGGCATACGCGCGCACGGTGGCGGGACGGGCGGCGATGGCTGCGAACCAGCGCGCCAGGTGCGGGAAATCTTCCAGCTTCTGGCGCTGGCGCGCGTGCGGCACGATCCACGGGTAGATCGCCATGTCGGCGATGGAATACGTGTCGCCGGCCACGAATGCGCGGTCCGCCAGGCGCTTGTTCAGCACGCCGTATAGCCGGTTCGTTTCATTGACGTAGCGCGTGATGGCGTAATCGATCGGTTCGGGCGCATATTGCACGAAATGGTGGTTTTGCCCGGCCATGGGGCCAAGGCCGCCCATTTGCCAGAACAGCCATTGCATGACCTCGGCACGTCCCCGGACGTCGGCCGGCAGGAATTGCCCGCTTTTCTCGGCCAGGTATTGCAAAATCGCGCCCGACTCGAACAGCGACAGGGGCGCGCCGCCATCGGCCGGCGCCTGGTCGACGATGGCGGGGATGCGGTTGTTCGGCGCGATGGCGAGAAACTCGGGCTTGAACTGCTCGCCCTTGCCGATATGCACGGGAATGATGTTGTAAGGGATGCCCGCTTCTTCCAGGAACATCGTCACTTTGTGCCCGTTGGGCGTGGTCCAGTAATACAGGTCGATCATCGTGGTCTTTCCAGGTAGATAAGTAGGGGCAGGCGCACTTGGCAGAACTATTGTCGCGCCGCAACTGATATGCATGGATATAATGCCACGTAAGCGAAAAACAAGACGGCGCCCCGGCAGGGCAAGCATTCACTAGCGCCGTCACGCAGGCATCCCGACATTCCAGAGTACAAACAAAGAAAGCCGACCATGCGCAAACTCCTGATCGTCACGCTGTCCGTCCTGCTGTCAGGCTGTGTCCAGGACTTCGCCATCTACATGTTCGATGGGCAAGACCATTCCCTGACCGTGCGTCGCCAGCAACGTTATTTTTGGCAAGACACCGTGGAAGTGCAGCTGATGGCCACCAACCTGCCGCAATGCCAGCGCCTGCATACGCTGTCCACCGATGCGCCGGCCGACATCAAGGTCGAGCTGTTCGCGGCCGGCGATGGCCTGTGGAATATCCGCATGGGCAAGCAGCTGTGGCAGGCGGAAACGAATACCTGCAATGAGCTGACGGAAATGGAAAACGACCCGAAAGCCGACCTGGGCCAGCCGGTCGGGCAATTCGTGGTCGTCGATGACAAGCTGGAATTCGAGCCGGCGCCGCAAGCGGCGGCACCGGCCCAATAGGAACTTAGCGCGCCGCCAGGCTGCGCAGCGGCTTTTTCGCCACGGCGCGTGGCGCGGCCGAGCTTGCCGCCAGACGCGGCGACGTTCCCGGTTCCTGCGCCGACAATTTGAAGCGCGCCACCAGTTGCGCCAGCACGGCCGCCTGGTCTTGCATGCTCGACGCCGCTGCCGCCGCCTCTTCCACCAGTGCCGCATTTTGCTGCGTCACGCTGTCCATCTCCGTGATCGCCTGGTTGACGTGGCCGATACCCGTGCTTTGCTCATGCGAGGCGGCCGTGATGTCGGCCATGATGTCGGTCACGCGCGACACGCTGGCCACCACCTGATCCATGGTCGTGCCCGCCTGTGCGACGAGCGTGCTGCCGGCCGCGATGCTGTCGACGGAAGCGCCGATCAGTTCCTTGATTTCCTTCGCTGCGCCCGCGGATCGTTGCGCCAGATTGCGCACTTCCGACGCCACGACGGCGAAGCCGCGTCCCTGTTCGCCCGCGCGCGCCGCTTCCACGGCCGCGTTCAAGGCCAGGATATTCGTCTGGAAAGCGATGCCGTCGATGACGCCGATGATGTCGACGATCTTGCGCGACGAAGCGTTGATGGTGTCCATGGTACCGATCACTTGCGCCACCACGGCGCCGCCCTGGCGGGCCACGGCGGAAGCGGACTGCGCCAGTTCATTCGCCTGCACGGCATTGCCCGCGTTTTGCGTCACGGTCGAGGTCAACTCCTCCATCGAGGCCGCCGTTTCTTCCAGCGAACTGGCTTGCATTTCCGTGCGCGCCGACAAGTCCATATTGCCGCTGGCAATCTCGCTCGATGCCGTGGCGATCGTCTCGGCACTGTGGCGGATTTCGCTGATCGCGTCGACCAGGTTGGTTTGCATGGTTTTCATCGCGTACAGCACGCTGTGGCGGTCGCTGGCATGCGTGCGCACGACGCCGCTCAAATCGTTATTCGCGATCTTTTCCGCCACGTCGGCCGCATACTCGGGATCGCCGCCCAGCGCATGGCGCAGGCTGCGGTTGATCACGACGACGACGGCGGCCAGCAGGCCGCACACCAGCACCAGCACGCCCAGCGAGGTGAGCAGCGACTGGCGGAAGGCCGCATCGATATCATCCATGTACACGCCCACCACCAGGGTCCAGGCCCACGGCTTGTAGGCCACCACGCGGCTCATCTTCGGTTCGGGCGTCTTCTGGCCCGGGCGGGGGAAGTAATAGTGGACGAAGCCCTTGCCCGCATCGGTCTTGCCGACGGCAACGATGTCGCGGTACAGATAGGTGCCGTTGGCATCTTTAAAATCCGACATGTTCTTGCCGTTGGTTTGCGGCGCGGCGGGATTCATCACCACGACGGCATCGAGATCGATGATGGACAAATAACCGGTCTCGCCGAAACGCATGCTCTTGATGACGGCCGTGGCCTGCTTTTGCGCTTCTTCCTTGGTCAAGGCGCCGCTGGCGGCCAGGTCGCCGAACATCTTGACGGCGCCCAGGCCCAGGTCGGCGGCATTGCTCAGGTCGGCGCTGCGTTCTTCGATGCGGATCTTGCGAATTTCCAGGGCGTTGTAGACAAAAATAACGGTGATGCACAACAGGCTGCAAATCAGGGGAATCCATAACTTCTGCTGGAACGTCAATTTCTTCATGCTGTGTCTCCGACTCTCTATTGTGCGGCGATGGGGCGTGGCCCGCTTCCAGCTGGGCAAGCCCGGAATGCGGCGGCGACGGTGCTCTGGCGGCACCGTTCAGACGTCTCCAGCATACGCTCGAACGACCGATATTTACAATGCCGGGAAGCAATGAATTTTGCCCGGTGTTGTTAATGCGTTGCGACAATTGATGAGAATTGATGTTGCGTTGCAATAAAAAAGGGCCAGCGGCCGCCATTCTTTTGCGCTACAGTCACTGCAGTTCCTTACCGCGCAGGAAGTCCCATGTCGACCACGTTTACCTGGCAAGGCTTTGCCATCCTGTCGGCCGTGTTTGCGGCCCTGACGGCCATCCTGGGCAAGCTGGGCGTGGCCCATCTGAACAGCAACATGGCCACCCTGATACGCACGGGCGTCATCCTGCTGGTGACGGCGGCCATCATCTCGCTGCGCGCGGAGTGGCAGCGCCCCAGCGGCGGCAACTGGGTGGGCTGGAGTTGCCTGATCGCCTCGGGCGTGGCCACGGGGCTGTCATGGCTGTGCTATTTCCGCGCGCTGCAGCTGGGCCCCGTCTCGCTGGTGGCACCCGTCGACAAGCTCAGCGTGGCACTGGTGATGCTGGCCGGCTGGCTGGTGCTGGGCGAACCGTTCACCCTGAAAGCGGCGGCCGGCGGCGGCTTGATCGTACTCGGCTCGCTGATTTTGCTACTCTGAGGCATTCCATGGCACGCGGCGGCGCGCCTGTGTCAGAATGCACGCCGCATAGATCGAATCACGAAAGCACAGCATGACCAAGAATGAAGCCATGAAACGCATCAACGACCGCCTGGGCAAACCCACGCTGACGGACAAGAACACGCATTTTGCCAGCGTCGCCAGCTATGGCACGGACGAAGGCTGGTGGCTGAAGATCCCCTTCCTGACCTTTAAGCAGGAATTGCACTTCATCCTCAACAATGAAAAAACGAAAAGCTTCCAGCACCTGAAGATCGGCGCCAACCAGATTCTCAGCCCGGGCATGAAGTTCCGCAGCACGGGCGGCGCGGCCGACGCCTTCATGTCGGCCTCGGCGCCGAAACGCCTGGTCGACTTGCTCGACGGCGGCAGCAAGTACAACTTTACAAAACACTTCGTCAACGACTACCGCTACTAAAACACCTGACCAAACCTACTGCGCGGCGCGCTTTGCGGCCTGCGATGCTCACCGTACTAGAAGTACGGTTGCGCTTTTTGGCCACAAATCACTGCCGCTCGCTACGGTTTTGTCAGGTGCTCTTGGCGTTGTTAGTTTTCCCTTGGAGGCAGCCAGGCCCTGAGCAAATGTTGGGCGATGTCTAGCGCGTCATCGCGGCTGGTGCCAAAGTGTAAAGGGTAGCCCCAGAACTGGCCGAACATGACGGCAAAGGCCTTGCCGGCCAGGCGCTTGGCGGCGCTCGGTTCGACCAGCACCATGCCCTGGATATACGCACGCAGGGCGGCCTTGTGCCGTTTCATCCATAGCACGGCGCGCTTGCGCTCTTCCTGCGGATGGTCATGCCCATCCTCGTCCAGGCCTTCTTCGCTGAGGATGACAAACGCTTGCTGGCGCTCCAGCAAGCCTTCAAACTGGCTGAACAAGGCATCGTCGGGGCCGCTGGCGGCGTTGTCGCGGCGCATCCAGACGAGGGGGAAATCGGTGATATCGAGTTGCATGGGGGACTCCTTCAAGGGGGTTGCCGTTTCTCCTCACCTTCATCAGAACACGGGCGGCGGCGGTTGCCGTTGAAGCGGGGCTGCGGATAGCCATACGATACCGATGACGGCGCCCGACGTCATTGCATACAATAGCCACAATATTATTCAATCCAGCCAAAGTCATCCCATGCCCCATCCCCTCTTGCCCAGCATGCTGACGGCCCACCTGGGTCTGGACGACGATGCCTCCATCCTCGATTTCGACGTCGACGGCGTGCTGCGCCCCTTGCTGGCCGTGGGCCTGGCCAGCGTGCCAGAGGATGCGGAGCAGGCGCCGCACCAGCACCGCAAGGGGCAGCTGCTGTACGCCACGCGGGGCGTGATCCATTGCGAAGTAGAAAGTGGAGTGTGGATCGTGCCGCCCCAGTGCGCCGTGTGGATACCGGGCGGCCTGATGCATTCAGCGCAGGGCGTGGGCGAGGCCGAGTGCTACTGCCTGTTTATCGAGCCGGCCACGGCGCCGGCCTTGCCGGCCATCTGCTGCACCGTGGCTGTCTCGCCCCTGTTGCGCGAACTCATCACCAAGGCGGCCGGTTTTCCCACCCTGATCGCGCTGCAGGGCGCGCAGGAACGTTTGGTGGCCACCCTGCTCGACGAACTGGCGGTCGCGCCCGTGGAAGACTTGCATCTGCCGATGCCGCGCGATGCGCGTCTGCGCCGCCTGGCCGCCCTGCTGCTGGCGCAGCCAGCCGATAAAAGCACCCTGGCCGAGTGGGCCTGCCGCATCGGCATGAGCGAGCGCAGCATGACCCGGCTGTCGCTGGAGGAAATGGGTATGAGCGTGGGCGGCTGGCGCCGGCAACTGCACGTGATCCTGGCGTTGCAACGGCTGGCGCAAGGCCACAGCGTGAAAGCGGTGGCGCTGGAACTCGGTTATGAAAATACCAGCGGTTTTGTCACCATGTTCCGCAAGGCCGTGGGCAAGCCGCCGGCCCGCTACCTGGCGGAACGGGAATCCGGACGCGCATGAAAAAAGGCGGCATATGCCGCCTTCGTCACGCATCGTCGCCGAAAATCAGACTTCGCGCGCCAGGGCCAGAAATTCCGTGCGCAGCGCCAGGTTCGGCTGCATCTCGCCCAGCATGGCCGAGGTGATGGTTTCTTCGCCCGGCGTGCGGATGCCGCGGCTTTCCATGCACAGGTGACGGCAGCGCACGACCACGCCCACCGATTTCGGTTCCAGCACTTCCATCAGCGCGTTGGCGATCTGCATCGTCATGCGTTCCTGCACTTGCAGGCGCTTGGAGAAGCAATCGACGAGGCGCGTCAGTTTCGACAGGCCGACGATCTTGCCGTTGGGCACGTAGCCGATGGTGGCCTTGCCGAAAAACGGTGCCAGATGGTGTTCGCAATGGCTGTAGACGGGGATGCCGCGCACGACGATCAGCTCGTTGTACTGTTCCGCGCCATCTTCAAAGGCTTTCAGCAAGTCCACCGGGTCCTGGCCATAACCGGACGTCCAGTGCTTCCACGCCTTGGCCACGCGCGCCGGCGTTTCCAGCAAGCCAGGACGCTGCGGATCTTCACCAAGGCTGCTAATCAGCCGGCGCCAGTCATTTTCGGAGAATTCTTCTTGAGACATGCTAAACCACCCTAAAATTTTCAATTGCCGCCAGTATATAGAAAATGCGGCAGGCTGCCTGAGCAGCCCCTGCTTTTCCCGCTACGCCGGCGGCCGGTGCGCGCCGACCAGCAGCGCGGAGATCGACACGCTCGAACTCGCCTCCGGCCACGCATCGCCGGGGCCGAACCAGCGCGCCTCGGCGATCTCGTTCTCGTCGAGGCGGATCTCGCCATCGAGATAATCGGCCGTAAACGCGATCATCAGCGAATGGGGAAACGGCCAGGACTGGCTCATGAAGTACTGCAAGTTATGCACGCGCAAGCCCACCTCTTCCATCACTTCGCGGTGCACGGCTTCCTCGATCGATTCGCCCGCTTCCAGGAAACCGGCCAGCGGACTGAAGCGCTGCGATGGCGAATTTTTATGCATGGCCAGCAGCACCTGCTCGCCCTTGCGGATGAGCACCATCATGGCGGGCGAAATGCGCGGGTACGCGAGCATGCCGCAGGCGGTGCACGTAAAGCAGCGTTCGCCGCGCGTGCGCTGCATGGGCGTGGCGCACACGCCGCAATGGCGGTGCGTGCGCGCCCATTCGGCCAGCTGCACGGCGCGGCTGGCCAGGCCCAGGAAGTCATCGTCGATGGCGTTGAACAGCGAACGCATGCCGTGATACGCCAAACCGCTATCGGCGGGCAACAACTCCGCATCCGTCCAGACCGTCTGGCAATAGCGGCCCTGCCACCAGCCCACGGGCTGGGCGCGGCTCAGGTCGATATCGAGCGCGGCCGCCTCGGCGGCAGTGGGCAGGGTCAGCCCGGGCATACGCAACAGCAGGCGCCCGCGGTGAAAGACGAATGTCAGCGTCTCGGTGGCGGCCGGGGCCGGTTCGGGCGTGTCGATCAGGGGGACGAAGGCAGGGGGAGTGTGCAGCATGTGCTGGGAAGAAATTTGTAAAGGTTGCTCATCATACTCCCGCTGCCAAACGCTTGCGCGCATAGCAGCGCCCGGGCTGCAAAGCAAGCATTCATGAGCCATGCGCGTGTTTTTTTTGCGCTAAGTCCAATCCGTTGCGTAAACGATACTGATAACGATTCTCATTTACGAAATAGCGCCCAGTTATTACAATACCGCCTATTCCGTCTCCATCGCCAGCCACTTGCCCGCGTGCCCAAGCACTGCGGCGCAGAGCCAGCCAGGAACCACTACCCTGACCTTATCGAGAGAGCAAGATGGCAATCAAGAGCCGCAAACACGCCCCAACCCGTTTCAACCAGCACATCGGCGCCGCCCTGGCCGTGATGCTGCTGCCCGTCGCCGCCCAGGCGGCCGACCCCGCCGGCCAAAGTGCCCCGGCATCGCAGCAAACCCTGAACGAAATCAAGGTCGTGGGCTCGAAGGAAAATGACTTCAAGGCCGAAAAAGCCTCGTCGCCGAAATACACGGAAGATCTCGTCAACACGGCGCAAACCATCGTCGTGATCAAGAAGGAATTGATCGAACAGCAAGGCGCGCTGACCCTGACGGATGCGCTGCGCAACACGCCCGGCGTCGGTACCTTCTTCCTCGGTGAAAACGGCAACACGAACACGGGCGACGCGGTCTACATGCGCGGCTTCGATGCCTCGGGCAGCATCTATGTCGATGGCGTGCGCGACGTGGGCTCCATCTCGCGCGACGTCTTCAACATCGAACAGATCGATGTGCTGAAGGGCCCGGCGGGCACCGACAGCGGCCGCGGTTCGCCGACCGGTTCGATCAACCTGGTCAGCAAGACGGCCACCATGGAAAACAAGTTCAATTCGCTGCTGACGGCCGGCAGCGGCAAGCAGAAACGCGCCACGGCCGACTGGAACCGCATCATCGACGCCGATTCCGGCACGGCTTTCCGCCTGAACCTGATGACGCAAGACAGCGGCAATCCGGCGCGCGACGAAGTCAAGAACAAGCGCTGGGCCTTCGCGCCTACCGTCACCTTCGGCATCGGCAAGCCGACGCGCATCACGGCCAGCTACCTGCACGTGGATCAAAATAACGTGCCCGACGGCTTCGTACCCACCATCGGCCTGCCCGGCTACAGCACGCCGGACAGTATCACGCCGACGAACAAGGTCATCCGCACCTTCCTGAATAGCGCCGCCAAGGTCGATCCAAAGAATTTCTACGGTTCCACCGCGGACCACGACAAGGTCAAGGCCGATATGGCTACCTTGCGCATCGATCATGATTTCTTGCCCAACGTGCAGATTCAGAACACCACGCGCTACGGCAAGACCAAGCAGGACTACCTGCTGACGGCCTTCATGGGCAGCACCGCCAACCTGAAGACGCCGGTGGCCACCGATCCGTCGACCTGGACCCTGGCGCGCTCGCTGCGCACCGTCAAGGATCAGGAAAACACGATTCTGACCAACCAGACCGTGGTCAGCGCGCAATTCGATACGGGCGTGCTCAAGCACTCCGTCGTGGCCGGCGCCGAATTCACCAGCGAAAAGCAGACCAACTACAGCTATGTGCCTGCCAGCCTGGGCACCATGCCGGACGCCAATCTGTACCATCCGAACCCGCGCGCCCCCGTCACCGGCTACCAGCCCGTGCGCAGCGGCGCCTACAGCCAAGGCGAAGTCAACACGCAAAGCGCCTATGTCTTCGACACCATCAAGTTCGGCGACAAATGGATCTTCAACGGCGGCGTGCGCTTCGACCATTTCAACACCAGCTATGACTCCGTCACCCTGCAAACGGCCGTCGCCGCAGGCCAGGTGCAAAAACTGCCGGTAGGCACGCCTATTCCTGTTCACATCACCCTGAACGACACCTTCGCCAACGGCAAGATCTCGGCCCTGTACAAGCCGACGCCGGACAGCAGCGTGTATGCGCTGTGGGCCACCTCGAAGGCGCCGCCGGGCACCAACTTCACGCTGAGCACGGGCGCCAGCAGCGCGCAAAATCCGATGTATGATCCGCAGGAAACCACCACCAAGGAAATCGGCACCAAGTGGGATTTCCTGAAACAAAAACTGTCGCTGTCGGCCGCCGTCTACCAGACGGACGTGAAAAATGAAGTAGAGCAAGATCCCGTCGACCTGATCTACTATCAGAATGGCAAGAAACGCGTGCAGGGCGTCGAAATCGGCATGGTGGGCGAGATCATGCCGAACTGGCTGGTCAGCGCCGGCTACACACGCATGAATACCAAGGTCGAGTCGGGCAAGGTCGTCACGGCCAGCGGCATCAATAACCTCAGCTACACGCCGAAACAGGCGTTCACGGGCTGGACCTCGTACACCCTGCCCTTCGGCCTGAAGATCGGCGGCGGCGCACGTTACGTGGGTGAAATGCTGCGCGGCACCGATGGCGCCGTCGGCACGCCGGCCCGCGTGGATGCCTACTGGGTCTTCGACGCCATGGCAACGTATACCGTCAACAAGAACCTCGACTTGCAGTTGAACGCCTACAATCTGGCCGACAAGACCTATGTGGCAGCCATCAACAAGTCCGGCTTCCGCTACACGCCAGGCCAGCCCCGTTCCTTCAGCCTGACGGCGAATATCAAGTTCTAACATCTAGAGAACACGCATCGCGTCACATCAAGCCCCTCTTCGGAGGGGCTTTTTTATTGTCCTGATAATCTTGTCTTTTTGGCGTACCGCCGCCCTGCCGCGACTAGCGTATGAAAAGTCATACAGCGATGGCCTGCCGCGTCCAATATTTCGCGCAAAGGTGCAAAGTTGCAACATCTAAGCAACAAAAAAGCTTCCTCAAATCAACAACTTAAGAAGTTCGGTTCCAAATTCCCATTTCAGGCATATCCTTTGCTATGTACAGGTTTTGCTGCAAATAATCGCTGGCACGCAAGGGCTTGTTTTTGAGAAATATTGACTCCAAGCTTGAGTTGCTCGCAATCAATAATCCGCTCACAGCGGCGTTTCACCGGAGGAGTCATAATGAAAAAGAAACGGCCATTAACCCTGTACATCCTGATTGCCATGATCCTCGGCATTGCCGTCGGTTATGGATGCCATTCCGCTTTCCCCGATGCGGACATGAGCAAGCAAATCGCTGGCAATATTTCCATCGTCACCGACGTCTTCTTGCGCCTGATCAAGATGATCATTGCGCTGCTGGTGTTCTCCACCCTGACGGTCGGCATCGCCCACATGGGCGACGGCAAGACAGCCGGCCGCATCGGCCTGAAAGCCATGTGCTGGTTCGTCGTCGCCTCGCTGGTCTCGCTGGCGCTGGGCATGGTGCTGTCGAACCTGATGCAGCTCGGTACCAACCTGGGCTTGCCATTGCCGGACGTACACGCTTCAACGAATCTGAAAACGGCCGCCTTCACCTTGAAAGATTTCTTCACGCACCTGGTGCCGAAGTCGCCGATCGAGGCCATGGCCAACAATGAAATCCTGCAAGTGCTGGTGTTCTCGATCTTCTTCGGCGGCGCACTGGCCGGCCTGGGCGAATCGGGCAAGACCCTGACGGCCGTCGTCGACCAGCTGGCGCAAGTCATGCTGCGCATCACCGGCACCATCATGAACCTGGCCCCGCTGGCCGTGTTCGCTGCAATGGCTTCCGTCATCACCACGCATGGCCTGGGCGTGCTGGTCACGTTTGCCAAGTTCATGGGCGGCTTCTACCTGGGCCTGATGTGCCTGTGGGCCCTGCTGATCGGCGCCGGCTTCGTCGTCATCGGCCCGCGCATCTTCAAGCTCGTCGGCCTGATCCGCGAACCATTCCTGCTGGCATTCTCGACGGCCAGCTCGGAAGCGGCCTATCCAAAACTGCTGACGGCGCTCGACCAGTTCGGCGTGGACCGCAAGATTTCCAGCTTCGTGTTGCCGATGGGCTACTCCTTCAATCTGGACGGCTCGATGATGTACTGCACCTTCGCCGTGCTGTTCATCGCGCAAGCCTACGGTATCGACCTGTCGATCGGCACGCAGATCACCATGCTGCTGCTGCTGATGCTGACCTCGAAAGGCATGGCCGGCGTGCCGCGCGCCTCGCTGGTGGTGATTGCCGCGACCCTGAACCAGTTCAATATTCCGGAAGCGGGCCTGCTGCTGCTAATGGGCGTCGACCAGTTCCTCGACATGGGCCGTTCGGCCACCAACGCGGTCGGCAATGCCGTCGCCACGGCTGTCGTCGCCAAGTGGGAAGGTGGCCTGGCCACCGAGGAAGAAGCAGCCGCGGCCAACGCGGCCAACCAGAACACGGAAAGCCATTGGGGCGAAGCGGATCACGCTAGCAAAGCCTGATAGCGCCATGGCCCGCCACAAGCGGGCTATTTATTTGTTGTCCATGTTGAGTAACAAGCAGTCAGGTAGTGCGATCAGTAGTCATTCCAACTTATTAGAGAGATTTTCATGAAAAAAGTCCTGTTTACCCTGCTGACCCTCGGCGTAGCCTCCACCGGCGCCATGGCCCAATCGAGCGTGACCATCTACGGCGTGGCTGACGCCGGCCTGGTGTTCGACAAGGATGCGGCCGGAGACCGCCTGAACCGCGTCGCTTCCGGCGTCGCCTCGGGCTCGCGCATCGGCTTCAAAGGCAAGGAAGACCTGGGCGGCGGCCTGGCCGCTACCTTCGTGCTGGAAAGCGGTTTCAATATCGACACCGGCACCTCGGGTCAGGGCGGCCTGCTGTTCGGCCGTCAGGCATATGTCGGCCTGACCGGCAGCGCCGGCGCCGTCACTCTGGGCCGCCAGTACTCGCCGTACTACCTGGCCCTGCGCGACGTGGCCGATCCGTTTGTCATCGGCCTGGCCGGCACGGCGTCGAACCTGATGGTGACGAATATCCGCGTCGATAACATGGTGCAATACAGCACGCCGACCTGGAGCAAACTGTCGGCCGACCTGGCGTACGGCTTTGGCGAAGTGGCCGGCGACAACGCGAAAAACCGCAGCATGGGCGGCGCCGTGCATTACATCGATGGCCCGCTGAACGTGACCCTGACGCACCACCGCAAGGAAAATGCGCTGGCGACCCAGCAAACGCGCAACACCCTGCTGGCCACGCGCTACGACTTTGGCGTGCTGCAAGGCAACTTCGGCTACGCCGACAACCGCGCCCTCGACAACAGCAAGAGCAACGACATCCTCGTCGGCTTCAGCGCCCCGTTCGGCGCCACCAAGCTGGTCGCCTCGTACATCCGCCACAACGACAAGAGCAACCTGAACCGTGATGCCCAGCAGTGGGCCATCGGCGCGTTCTACGCCCTGTCCAAGCGCACCGACCTGTACACCGGCTATGGCCACATCAGCAACAAGAACGGCGCCACCTTCGTCGTCGGTAATGCCACCGACAATGGCACCGGCAACAGCGGTTTCAACCTCGGTATGCGTCATACCTTCTAATCGCGGCTCACGCTAGCGCAGGCCGCCGGATGCATGTCCGGCGGCTTTTTTTATGTTGAGACACATCAAGATGCGATACTGTGGGTTCTTGCAAGTTGGCAGCTGATTTTATGAATAGCAGTAACAAACCCACCCTTTCCTGGCGCCAGCGCCTGTCGCAACGGTCAGGCCGCGAAACGCTGGCCTGGGGTGTGGTGCTGGCCGCCTGCCTGGCCACCGTCTGGCTCGTGTATTTCTGGACGGAACGCATCGCCATCGGCAAGCTGCAGGCGAGCGGCGCGCAGCGCCTCGAGGTGTATGTGAGCAGCCTGGAAAACGCGCTGGAGAAATACGACTTCCTGCCCAAGACCCTGGAACTGAACCGCGACGTGATCCGCCTGCTGCAGCACCCGGAAGACCCGGTGCTGGTCGACACCGTCAACCATTACCTCGAGCAGATGAATGCCCAGGCGAAATCCTCGACCATTTTCATCAGCAACCTCGACGGCAACACGCGGGCCGCCAGCAACTGGCAGGGGCCGGACAGCTTTATTGGCGACAACATCTCATTCCGCCCCTACGCCCAGGATGCCTTGCGCGGCACGCCGGGCCGCTTCTATGGCGTGGGCACGACGCGGCTGGAGCCCGGTTACTTCTTTGCCCACGGCATCTACCAGAATGGCCACATGCTGGGCCTGGCGACGGTGAAGGTGAACCTGGAAACCCTGGAAAAACGCTGGGTACAGGGCGCCGACAAGGTCATGCTGGCCGATGAGCACGGCGTGATCTTCCTCAGTTCCATGGCGGACTGGAAATACAAGACCCTGGCGCCGCTGTCGCCCGCCATCGTCGAAGAACTCAACCGCACGCGCCAGTATTACTCGAAGCAGCTGGAAGCCATTCCCTTCGTTTCCGACCGCCAGCTGGGCAATGGCGCGCGCGTGATCAGCGTGCGCGAACAGGAACATGCCGACACGCCACCGAAGACCAGCTCGAGCGTCATGACGCAGATCAAGCTCAAGTCGCCGCAAGGCTGGACCTTCATTTACCTGTCCGACCTGGCGCAGGCGAAAGCCAGTGCGCGCGCGGCGGCCGCCTTCTCGTGCGTGCTGCTGGGCTTTTTCATGCTGCTATTCTTTTACCTGCGCCAGCGCCGCGCGGCCGTGGCGCAAAAACTGCGCGCCCGCGAAGACCTGCAGCATGCCTACGACAACCTGGAAGCCATGGTCGAGGAGCGCACCTCGGAACTCAACGCCATGACGCAAAGCCTGAGCCAGGAAATCGAGGTGCGCAGCAAGGCCGAACAGAAACTCCACATCACGCAGAATGAACTTTTCCAAGCAGGCAAGATGGCCGTGCTGGGACAGATGTCGGCCAGCATCACGCATGAACTGAACCAGCCGCTGACGGCGCTGCGCACCATGTCCGACAATGCCGTCATTCTGCTCGAGCGGGGGCGGCTCGACGATGCGCGGCGCAACCTGGCGAAGATCTCGCAAATTGCGGCCAGGATGGGGACCATTACGGGGCAATTGAAGATCTTTGCGCGCAAGTCGACGACCAGCCTGACCTCCGTCTCGATTCCCACGGCGATCAGCAACGCCCTGTTCCTGGTCGAACGCCGGCTGCAGGTGGAAAATGTGCGTTTTACGTTGCAACTGCCGCCCGAGGATATCTTCGCCATGTGCGAAAGCAACCGCCTGGAGCAGGTGCTGGTGAACCTGTACGCCAATGCGCTCGACGCCATGAACGGCAGCGACGTGCGCAGCCTGCGCGTGGCCGTCGAATGCACGCCCGAGCACGTGCTGATCCACGTGGCCGACACGGGGCCGGGCCTGTCGACGGAAGTGTATGAACACCTGTTCGAACCGTTCTTCACGACCAAACCGCAAGGCCTGGGACTGGGGCTGGGGCTGGCCATTTCCGAACAGATCACGCGCCAGTTCGGCGGCGTGCTGCGCGCCGAAAACGCCCCCGGCGGCGGCGCCATCTTCACCATCGAACTACAGATTGCAACGCAGGAGGAAAAACATGTTTGACGGCTTGAAGGTCTTGCTGGTCGAAGACGACCCCACCGTACGCGAAGGCAGCGAACAGGCACTGCAGCTGGCCGGCCTGGACGTGCTGGCCTTCCACTCGGCCGAACTGGCCTATAAACTGCTGACGCCCGATTTCCCCGGCATCGTCGTGAGCGACGTGCGCCTGCCCGGCATGAGCGGCCTGGAATTGCTGCAAGCGGTCAAGGCGCTCGACGCCAACCTGCCCGTGATCCTCGTCACGGGCCACGGCGACATCACCATGGCCGTGCACGCCATGCGCACGGGCGCCTACGATTTCATCGAAAAACCGTATTCGTCCGACCAGCTGGTCGACGTTATCCTGCGCGCGCTGGAAACCCGGCGCCTGACCCTGGAAGTGCACAGCCTGCGCCGCCAGCTCGAGGACGGCGGCGGCATCGAAGCGCGTTTATTGGGCAATTCCGTGGCGATGCGCGACATACGGCGTCTGATACTCGACGTAGCAGACGAACCGGCCGACGTGCTGATCTATGGCGATACGGGCACGGGCAAGGAAATGGTGGCCCGCTGTCTGCACGACTTCAGCCACCGCCGCAAGCACAACTTTGTCGCCGTCAACTGCGGCGCGATTCCCGAAAGCATATTCGAAAGCGAAGTCTTCGGCCACGAACCGGGCGCATTTACGGGCGCGGCCAAGCGGCAGGTGGGCAAGATCGAGCACGCGGACCAGGGCACGTTCTTCCTCGATGAAATCGAAAGCCTGCCCCTGTCCCTGCAAGTCAAATTGCTGCGCGTGCTGCAGGAACGCTATATCGAGCGCCTGGGTTCGAACGTGCCCACGCCCGTCGACGTGCGCGTCATCGCGGCGGCCAAGCTGGACCTGGAAGACTTGTCGCAGCAGCAGAAATTCCGCAGCGACCTGTATTACCGTTTGAATCTGATCGTGCTGCATCTGCCGCCGCTGCGCGAACGGCGCGAAGACATTCCCATCCTGTTCGAGCACTTCGTGCTGGCCGCCGCCGCCCGCTACAACCGCGCCGCGCCCGTCGTCTCCAGCGCCCAGATGCGCAACCTGATGGCCCATTCCTGGCCCGGCAATGTGCGCGAATTGCGCAATATCGCCGACCGCTTCGTGCTCGGCATCGCCGGCGGCGCCTCGAGCCTGCTGGCGAGCGCCCAGCCCAGCCCGTTGTCGCTGGCGGAGCAAGTCAACGGCTTCGAACGCGCCCTGATCGAGCAGGAACTGCGCGCATATGCGGGCAACGTCAGCGAAGTGAGCACGGTACTCGGATTGCCGAAACAGACCTTGTATCACAAGATGCAGAAGTACAACCTGGTGGCGGAAGAATTCCGCTAGGCGTATGGAGGGAGGCGAAGCGATTCAAAAAAGCAACAAAATATTGCCTAATGGTATATATTGTTTCTTTTTGATAATTTTTAAAACCAATGAAAAAACCTGCTTTCCTCTTTTCCCTGTTGCTCTGCAGCGCCAGTTTTGCCCAGGATACCGCCACCACCGAAGCAGCCGCAGCCGTCACCGAAGCGGCCAGCGTGCCAGCGGCGCCGGCAACATCGGCCATCAGCCGCCTGCGCCTGTTCGGCCAGAATGGCGCCACGGCCTTCCTGTACCGCGACAGCAGCTGCATCCGCGGCATGTTCAGCGATGGCGTGGAAAAGGCCAGTGGCGGCATGAGTTCCGCCTTCGGTTCCCTGATTGGCAGTGTCAGCAATACCAGCCTGGGCATCCCGGAGACGGAAACGTCGAAAAACCTGTCGCGCAAGGATGGGATTTTCTCGAAAGCCTATTTCCGCGAATACGAAGTTCCAGCCGACAAGCCAAGCAGCCTGCGTATCGGCTTCCAGGACGTTTCGCCATTTTATGTGGTCAACGGCATCAACTATGAAACCGTCTCGCCCAGCTGCAGTGGCGACATCACCTTCACGCCGCGCGCGGGCGAAGATTACGAAGCGGCGTTCTCGTGGGAAGGCAAGCGCTGCAGCATCAGCATCAACCGGGTGATCGCCAAGGACGGCAAGACGGAACTGGTGCCCGTGCCCATCACGCGCGCGCCAAGCTGCTAAGCAACATCAAGCGGCCCGACGAATCCCGTGCGCAAGGGCACGACCCAGTCGGGCCGCCCGTTGGCCAGCGCCAGCCGGGCCGCCTTGTCCCAGTCATACTTGACCGCATGCAACTGCGCCGTCCAGGCGCCATCGGCGCCCTGTTCCGCGATGGCATAGCGCGCGTGCGGCGTGCCGTTTTCCATCACGTGCGGATAGCCGTGGTCGTCGTCGTAGGCCTGCAAGCCGACGCTGCCCGGATTGACGATCAGCCGCCCATCGGCCAGGCGCACCTGGCGCGGCATGTGCGTGTGGCCGCACAGGATCAAGGCCGCGTCGGCCTCGCCGGCTCGTTCGGCCACCTCCTGCGGCGTGGCGGCGCGGCTGCCTTGCGGCGTGACGCTGTCGAGAAAATACACGAGGTCGCTTGCCGGCGTGCCATGCACGAGCAGCACGTCTTTGCGCAGGCGCAAGGTGGCGGGCAGCGCCGCGATCCAGTCCAGTTGCTCGGGTAATAGTTGCGCGCGCGCAAAAGCGTCGGACACGCCCATGCGGGCCGGGTCGCCGAACAATTGGCGCTCGTGGTTGCCGCGGATGGTGGGCAAGCCGAGCCCCATCAGGCGCGCCGCCGTGGCGCGCGGCTGCAGATGGCCCGAGACGATATCGCCCAGATTGACGGTCACGTCCACGTTACGCCGGGCGATATCGTCCAGCACGGCCTCCAGCGCATCGAGGTTGCCGTGGATATCGGAAATGGCGGCGATTCTCATGTTCCCTCCTGTGCGCACCATTCTGCGCGCGTCAGACGATACAGGCAATGGGTGCGCAATGCGTGTCCTGGCGGCAGGGCCGGATGCTCGAAGGTAGCAGCATCGCGACGCATGCCCAGGCGCGCCATCAGGTTGCTCGAGCGCACGTTGGGCAAGGCCGTGAACGAGACGATCTCCGGCAGTTGCAAACGCTCGAAACCGGCCTGCAGGGCGGCGTGCGCCGCTTCCTGCGCGTAACCTTGTCCCCAGTAATCGAACGCCAGACGCCAGCCGATTTCCACGCATGGCGAGCACGGCAATTGCGCGTCGGGGCTATGCAGCCCCGTCATGCCGATGAAGGCATTGTTTTCACGCAAGGTTACCGCCCATAAACCCCAGCCCCGCCCGGCGATCAATCCGCTGCAGCGCCGCGCCATGGCGTCGCTGGCGTCGCGCGACAGGGCGGCCGGGAAATATGCCATCACGCGGGGATCGGCATTCAGCGCCGCGAATGGCGGCAAGTCGCTGTCGCGCCATTGGCGCAGCAGCAAACGCGGTGTCGCCAGCTCGATGATTGCTTGCATCGTTTTCCTCTCCTCTAACCAGGACTTACATACGGTAGGACAAATCCGACGGTAATTTGCGCCGTGCGGCTACGTAATTCAAAAGTAACAATTGCTACCATTTCCTCATTGCACTGTTGCCCAAAACGTCGCGACAGTTTTCACTTTATTTTGAGGAGTTACCCCATGTCTGTCATGTCCGTGTCCACCCGCCTGTCCCCACCACGCCCGCACCACCTCGCCTTGCGCGGCGCCATGATGCTGGGCGTGCTGGGCATTGCCACGGCGGCCGCCACTGCACGGGCCGAGCCATCGCCCACGCTGGACCGTGTCAGCATCTCGGTGGGTGCGTTTTCCGCCGATCCGCGCATCAATATCGGCGCCGACACGCAATTTGGCCGCATCGACGCGCCCGAATCGAAGCAAAGCCATACGACCATCCCGCGCATCAAGGCGGACTTGCTGATCGGTGACCGCCATGGCCTGGCATTCGACTACTACCGCTACGACAAATCCTACACGCCAAGCCTGACGGGCGAGACCATCATCAATGGCCAGCCCGTCACGGGAACGGCCACGGCAAATGCCGATCTGAAGCTGGACTTGGCCAAGCTGGCCTATAAATGGTGGCTCGGCAGCGGCAACGACACTTTGGGCATCGGTCTGGGCGCCGCCTATTACCATGCCAACCTGAACGGCACGGCCACCGGCGTCGTCAATGGCGCAACAGCCACGGCGCGCGATTCCATCGGCGAGCACGCGTTTGCGCCGCTGCTGGAAGTGGGCTGGCGCCATGCCTTCACGCCGGATTTGCGCATGTATGCGGAAGCGTCGGGCATCAAGAAAAACGGCGGGCGCATCAACGGCCACATCTACGGCGGCAATATCGGCGTGGAGTGGTTCCCGTTCAAGAATATCGGTTTCGTGGCCGACTACGGCATCTCGAAAATCAAACTGCACCGCGACAGCGAACGCGATGCCGACCTGAACATCCGCCTGACGGGACCGTCAGCATATGTGAAAGTACGCTTCTAAACCGGCTCAGGCCGCCGGTTTCAGCAAAGTCAGCTGGAACTGCGGCAAGTCCGGGTCCTCGTACGCCTCGATCCTGGCAAACGGCAGGCGCGCAAATGCCTGCCGCCAGAACGCGCAGGCAGCGGCATCGGCGCGGAACATCGCCACCAGCCACGTCTGCTCGCTGCCCAGCAGCACGCGGCGTACCACTTCCAGCGCCACGCCCCGGCGCCGGTACTTCTTCAAAATAAAGAAGTCGCTGAACTCCTGCACCGGCAGCTTGCCCGCCACGCCAGGCTCCGTGATGAAAAAGCCCGCCAGCGCACCATCGACCTCGATCCAGACGGCAGTATGCGCGGGCGCATGCACATACTCGGCCAGCCCGGCATCGCACACATCGTAGCGACCGTCGGCCAGCACGTCTTCACCGCTCCAGGCGGTATTCTCATAGCAGTACAGCTGGAACAGTCGCGCCAGCGCCCCTTCTTCGCCGGGCGCAACGGCGCGTAATATCATGTTCTGTGCGACTGGCATGGTCCCGTCTTTCCGACGCCTGGCGTCGCTGAAAATAGCGAGTGTAGCACCACCCCCTGCTGCATTCCAGCGCTGCATTGCCACGCCAACAGGCCGCGCTATCGGTGACAGCGCGGCCTGTTTTTTTCTGCGCGGTCAATACCTCAACGGTACACGAGACCACCATCGATCAGCGGCGCCTGGCCCGTCATGTAATCGGCGTCAGGCCCTGCCAGGAAGGCAACGAGTCCCGCCACGTCATCGGGCGTCTCGGCGCGTCCCAGCGCGATGCCGTCCACAAATTTTTTATACGTCGCACCCAGCTCGGCGCCTGTCACTTCGGCCATGCGCTTGTCGATCTCGACCCACATGTCCGTGCCGACGACGCCAGGGCAATACGCGTTGACGGTGATGCCGTCGGCCGCCAGTTCCTTGGCCGCCGCCTGCGTCAGCGCGCGCACGGCAAACTTGGTGGCGCAATACACGCCCAGCAGAGCAAAGCCGTCATGCCCGGCGATGGAGCAGGCATTGATGATCTTGCCCTTCTGCTTGCGCTTCTTGAAGGTCTTGGCGGCCGCCTGGATACCCCAGAGCGTCCCTTGCACATTGATGCGCATGATGCGGTCGACCTCTTCCGGCGTGACGTCGAGCAGCGGCTGCACTTGCGCGATGCCGGCGTTGTTGACGATGATGTCGAAGCCGCCCAGTTCCTGCTCGGCAAACGCCACCGCCGCGGTCACCTGATCGAGCTGCGACACGTCGGCAATGAAGGTGACGGCGCGGCGCCCCAGCGCGCGCACTTCGGCGGCGGCCGTGTCCAGCTTTTCCTGGTTCAAATCCACCAACGCGATATCGGCGCCATCCTTGGCCAGGCGCAAGGCGATGGCCTTGCCGATACCTTGCGCGGCACCCGTGACCAGCGCGACTTTTCCGGAAATACCCATTCTGCGTTCCTTTCAATACAGGGAAGAAGAGCTGCAAAACCGGTCCGGCGCAGCGGCGCCCGCAGCCAGTTCCGCATCGAAGAGACGCTTCAGCCTACCCGAAAATCGTATTTCGCCGCATCTTGAAACGTGCGCGGCCAGAAAAAGTACATAGGTCAAGAAAGGTGAAAAAACCGTCCTCGAACTGGCCATACGCGCGCTGCCGTACAGGCGCATGGCAACCGCTGGCGTAAGATGGACGGCATCGCCACCGTCTGCTTATTCATCCACGTTCAAAGGAAATGCCATATGCTGCGTCGTCACCTGTCCCTTTGCCCCGGCCTGCTGCTGGCGGCCCTCGTGTTTGCCACGCCCGCCTGGAGCGCCGACCCTGTCCACAAGGAAACAGTGGAATTAACGGCAGGCAAAGCCGCGCACAGCGTGAAAGGCAAGATCAAGGGCTACGCCACGGCCGAATATACGTTGACAGGCAAGGCCGGCCAGACCCTCAGCGTCAAGCTGAAAACCAATCAAGCATCGAATTACTTCAACATCCGCCAGGCCGGCCAGGAGGAAGCCCTGTTCATCGGTTCAAACAGCGGCAACGCTTACCAGGCGAAACTGCCGGCCGATGGCGAGTACACGGTGCAGGTGTATTTGATGCGCAACGCGGCGCGCAGGAATGCGGTAGCCAGCTACAGTCTGGAGATGGGCTTGCGCGATTAGGCAAGGGAGTCCGCGCGGTCGATGCGGGCCGCATAACAGCCCCGCTTGGCATTGTGGACGTGGATATAACTGACGTCCGCATTGCCGAATAGTCGTGCAATGACGGCCTCGATGGCGGTGCCTTCCACCACATCGGCATCGAGCATCATGCCGTCGGCGCAATAGGCACGCAGCGACAACAAACGCCGCCGCATCGATTCCGGTACTTGATTGATGGCATCGTACACTTGCGTGGCGCCCTCGCGCACAAAAATGGCGTGGCAAGCCCGGTAAGGCGTCATGGCGGGCTGGCACACATGGTTCACCAACAGCACGGTCTCGCCCAGCGGGGCGTCCTCCAGCGTTATACGGTCAGGAAATCCGGGGTATTGGTCGACCACGTAGCGCCGCATGCCGAGCGCCGCCAGCTCGGCATCGGATAGGAAAAAAAAGGGTAGAAAAGGCTCGGGCGACAGCCCCGTAATGCGAAAATCCATGCTGTTCTCCGGCGTCGTCAAAAACACCATCAGACCAGCATCGGGACGGCGCCGCCATCCGCTTCTTGCGATCGAATGTCAGCATGCGCCCCCGCATCGCCGTCTACAGCCCGTGCCCATAAAAAAAGCCTGCTTCACGGATGAAGCAGGCTCTTTATCGACAGTGTCTGACGCCAGGCGTCAGAACGACGTGCCTAGAACGGAATGTCGTCATCCATATCCGAGAAGTTCGGCGCTGGCTTCGGTGCCGGGCGTGGCGCCGGTGCCGGAGCTGGACGCGGGGCAGGCGCCTGGCGCGGGGCCGGGGCGTCGTAACCGCCGCCACCGCCACCACCGTAGCTGTCATCGCCACCGCCGGCGTCGCCGCCCATGCCGGAACGGCCGCCCAGCATTTGCATCTGTTCCGCGATGATGTCGGTTGCGTACTTCTCGACGCCGTCCTTGTCCGTGTATTTACGGGTTTGCAGACGGCCTTCGACGTAGACGGACGAGCCTTTTTTCAGGTATTGGCCGACGATTTCCGCCAGGCGGCCGAAGAACGAGATACGGTGCCACTCTGTCAATTCTTTTTGTTCGCCCGTGTTGCGGTCCTTCGATTTGTACGAAGTGGCCACGGCGATGTTGGCGATCGCGTCGCCGCTAGGCATGTAGCGGATTTCCGGGTCACGGCCCAGATTGCCGACGATGATGACTTTGTTGACTGATGCCATGAATAACTCCTGATGAACTGCAGCGGGAGCCGGTGTCCCGCGCGTTAGTTTAGTGTACTAAACGAGGATTATAAGCGACCACGCGACGCAAAGCACCCGCTTTCTGGCGGACGCCATCTCCCGTGCGGTGGCACGTTTTTTTCACGGCAGAGGAAAACAAGAAACTTGAATACTGGTATTATATACAGTATTCAAACGTCAGTACGCATCTGCATCAAACTTTGTCAGGGCACGTTCGCCCGGCGGCGCAATCCGCCCATGGACGCCTCAGGCATGCAGAGCAAAACCCGGCTATAGTTACAGGTTGACCCGTTGTGGCTCCTCATCTGCACCCAGGCACAATGCGCCGGCCGCACCACTCACTGAAAGCAAGGCAATCACATGGAACAGATCCGCATTCGCGGCGCTCGCACGCATAACCTCAAGAATATCAATCTCGATTTGCCGCGCAATAAGCTGATCGTGATTACCGGCTTGTCCGGCTCCGGCAAGTCGTCGCTGGCCTTCGACACCTTGTATGCGGAAGGCCAGCGCCGCTATGTCGAGTCGCTGTCGGCGTATGCGCGCCAGTTCCTGCAATTGATGGAAAAGCCCGATGTCGACCTGATCGAGGGGCTATCCCCCGCCATCTCCATCGAACAGAAGGCAACGTCGCACAACCCGCGCTCGACGGTGGGTACCGTGACGGAAATCCACGATTATCTGCGCCTGCTGTATGCGCGCGTGGGCACGCCCTACTGCCCCGACCATCCGGAAAACGCACTGGCCGCCCAGTCCGTATCGCAAATGGTCGATGCCGTGCTGGCCATGCCGGAAGACACCAAGCTGATGATACTGGCGCCCGTCGTCGCCAACCGCAAGGGCGAACACGTGGACCTGTTCGAGCAGATGCAGGCGCAGGGCTTCGTGCGCTTCCGCGTGCAGAGCGGCACGCATGCGGCCAAGATCTATGAAGTCGATGACCTCCCGAAATTAAAGAAAACGGAAAAACACACGATCGACGTCGTCATCGACCGGGTCAAGGTGAACCAGGAGATCAAGCAGCGCCTGGCGGAAAGTTTCGAAACAGCCCTGCGCCTGGCCGATGGCCGCGCCATTGCCTACGAAATGGATACCGCTCAGGAACACGTGTACTCGAACAAGTTCGCCTGCAATGTGTGTGGCTATTCCCTGCAGGAACTGGAACCGCGTCTGTTCTCGTTCAACAACCCTATGGGCGCCTGCCCCGAGTGTGACGGCCTGGGACACATTGAATTCTTTGACCCGAAACGCATCGTCGCGTTCCCGAACCTGTCGCTCGCTTCGGGCGCCGTCAAGGGCTGGGACCGCCGCAACCAGTTTTACTTCCAGATGCTGTCGAACCTGGCCGCGTATTACGAGTTCGACCTGGACATGCCGTTCGAGCAGCTGGACTTGAATTCACAGCAAGCCGTGCTGTACGGTTCCGGCAAGCAAGTGATTCCGTTTAGCTATGTCAACGAACGGGGCCGCACCGTCATCAAGGAACACACGTTCGAAGGCGTGGTCAACAATCTGCAGCGCCGCTACCGTGAGACGGATTCGATGGCCGTCAAGGAAGAATTGGCCAAGTTTATCAATGAAAAATGCTGCCCGTCCTGCGATGGGGCGCGCCTGCGCGTGGAAGCGCGTTTCGTCAAGGTCGGCACCGGCAAGCAGCAGCGCGCCATCTATGAAGTGGCGGGAAAACCGCTGCGCGAGACCCTGGAATTCTTTGAAAAACTGAAACTGACGGGCGCCAAGAAAGAGATCGCCGACCGCGTGGTCAAGGAAATTATTTCGCGCCTCAAATTCCTCAACAACGTGGGCCTCGATTACCTGTCCCTGGACCGCAGCGCCGATACGCTGTCCGGCGGCGAAGCACAACGCATCCGCCTCGCGTCGCAAATCGGCTCCGGTTTGACGGGTGTCATGTATGTGCTCGATGAGCCGTCGATCGGCTTGCACCAGCGCGATAATGACCGCCTGATCGAAACCTTGAAACACTTGCGCGACATCGGCAACAGCGTGCTGGTGGTCGAGCATGACGAAGACGCCATCCGCACGGCCGACTACATCGTCGACATGGGCATCGGCGCGGGCGTGCACGGCGGCGAGATCATCGCCGAAGGCACCCTGCAAGACATCCTGAAAAACAAGAAATCGCTGACGGCGCAGTACCTGAACGGCAAGCTGAAGATCGCCGTGCCCGCCAAGCGCCATGCGAGCAACCCGGAAAAGCAGCTGGTGATTACTGGCGCGACGGGCAACAACCTGAAAAAGGTCTCGCTGAGCTTGCCGGTGGGCTTGATGACGTGCGTCACGGGCGTGTCCGGCTCGGGCAAATCGTCGCTGGTCAACGATACCCTGTATCCGGCCCTGTCGCGCCATCTGTACGGTTCGCAGACGGAACCGGCGCCGCACGAATCGATCAGCGGCCTGGAACATTTCGACAAGGTCATTTCCGTCGACCAGGCACCGATCGGCCGCACGCCGCGCTCGAATCCCGCCACGTACACCGGCTTGTTTACGCCGATCCGCGATTTGTTCTCCACCGTGCCGACGGCCAAGGAACGCGGCTACAGCGCGGGCCGCTTCTCGTTCAACGTGAAGGGCGGACGCTGCGAAGCGTGCCAGGGCGATGGCGTGATCAAGGTTGAAATGCACTTCCTGCCCGACGTCTACGTGCCGTGCGACGTCTGCCACGGCAAGCGCTACAACCGCGAAACGCTGGAAGTGCAATACAAGGGCAAGAACATCACGGAAGTGCTGGGCATGACGGTGGAAGAGGCGCATGCATTCTTCAAACCGGTCCCCTTGATTGCGCGCAAGCTGCAAACCCTGCTCGACGTGGGCCTCGGCTACATCAAGCTGGGCCAGAGCGCCACCACCCTGTCGGGCGGCGAGGCGCAGCGCGTGAAACTGTCGCTGGAGCTGTCCAAGCGCGACACGGGCCGCACTCTGTACATCCTCGATGAACCGACGACGGGCTTGCACTTCCACGACATCGACTTGCTGCTGAAAGTCATCCACCGCCTGCGCGACCAGGGCAACACGCTCGTCATCATCGAGCACAACCTGGACGTCATCAAGACGGCCGACTGGATCGTCGACCTGGGTCCCGAAGGCGGCGCCGGCGGCGGGCAGATCATCGCCAGCGGCACGCCGGAAGACGTGGCCGTCAATCCTGCCAGCGTGACAGGCAAGTACCTGGGACCGCTGCTCAAGCAGTAACAACAGCAGCGCAATAAAAAACGGCGCGGATTGCTCATGCAATCCGCGCCGTTTTTTATTCCCGAGTCTACGGCAATGCCGGCAGGGTCACGTTTTTGTCCTTGGCGACTTCCGCAACTTTCATTTCCATATAGCTCCAGACCTTTTCCAGCGCATCATAAAAGACAACGGCCTCATCAAGTACACGGGGAGCAAGCAAACACATGCCGCGCGTCTTCTGCGCTGGGTGGTCGCTCATGGTGGCATCCCAGGACTGTACCGTCAGCACTTGAATCTTCCATCGCTCGGTCGCCTTCTTCCGGCCAGCCTCCACAGCCTTCCCGCTCTCATCCGCCCAGATATTCGTAAAGAACGTCACGGAGTCGTCGTCCGACCACACGCCGCGTTGTTTCAAGGCAGCCACCATGCCGTCCAGCTTTTTTTGATGTCCGGCCTGCTGCTGCCTGAGGCGCTCGACATTGTTCTTCATGCCTGCAGCAAATGTGTCGTCATATCGCTTGGCATAGTCCGCACTTTCACAATCCTGGCGGTGGTCGGCATGAGCGCCGCTGCCGAGCAGGCAGGCGGCCACGGTGCTAATAATGATGAGCGTGTTTTTCATTTTTTGGGCAGGCATGACATCAATAATTTCCATAGAACAATTATTATACCGGCAATAAAAAACGGCGCGGATTGCTCATGCAATCCGCGCCGTTTCTCTTTGATAGCACCCCAGTCATTGCCGGCGTGTCATTTATCGCACGCCAGTCTTTGCCGGCGTGTTTCTCCCCCACTACTAAACGTTTACTCAGCCAGCCGCTTTTCCAGCGCAGCCTTGTGATCTGCCAATTCTTGCGGCAGATGATACGCGAGTTTTTCAAACAATTCCGTATGCAATTTCAATTCTTCCACCCACGCGGCCTTGTCGATCGAGGTGATGGTGTCGAATTGTTGTTGCGTGAATGGCAAGCCATCCCAGTTCAGGTCGCCATACTGCGGTGTCGTGCCGAACAGGTTTTCCACGCCGCCCGCCTTGCTTTCGATGCGCTCCAGCATCCATTTCAGCACGCGCATGTTGTCGCCGAAGCCAGGCCAGACGAACTTGCCTGCCTCGTCCGTACGGAACCAGTTGACGCAGTAGATCTTCGGCAGGGCCGCCGGGTTGACTTTGCCCACCTTGACGCCCATGTCCAGCCAGTGCTGGAAGTAATCGCTCATGTTATAGCCGATAAACGGCAACATGGCAAACGGATCGCGGCGCACGACGCCCATCTGGCCCACGGCGGCAGCCGTCGTTTCCGAACCCATGGTGGCGGCCATGTACACGCCTTCGACCCAGTTGCGCGCTTCGGTGACGAGCGGCACGGTGGTCGAGCGGCGGCCGCCGAAGATGAAGGCCGAGATCGGCACGCCGGCCGGATCGTCCCAGGCCGAGTCGATCACGGGGTTTTGCGTTGCCGCAACCGTGAAGCGCGCATTCGGATGCGCCGCCTTGGTGCCGGACGCCGGCGTCCAGTCCTTGCCCTGCCAGTCGATCAGGTGGCTTGGCGCTTCCTTGCTCAAGCCTTCCCACCACACGTCGCCGTCGTCCGTCAGCGCCACGTTGGTGAAAATCGTGTTGTCGCGCATGGACGCCATGCAGTT
This sequence comes from Janthinobacterium sp. BJB304, assembly GCF_002735765.1. NCBI lineage: Bacteria > Pseudomonadati > Pseudomonadota > Betaproteobacteria > Burkholderiales > Oxalobacteraceae > Janthinobacterium > Janthinobacterium sp. BJB304. Next base: position 12,438 of record NZ_PDZN01000025.1, on the reverse strand, counting down.
GTAATTGGTTTTTTCGTTGGTGCCCGGCGCCACGCCGAAGTAGCCGGCTTCCGGGTTGATCGCATACAAACGGCCATCGGCGCCCGGCTTGATCCAGGCGATATCGTCGCCGATGGTAGTTACTTTCCAGCCGTTAAAACTTGCCGGCGGGATCAGCATGGCGAAGTTGGTCTTGCCGCAAGCCGACGGGAACGCTGCCGCGACGTAATGCTTCTTGCCTTCCGGCGACTCCACGCCAAGGATCAGCATGTGTTCGGCCAGCCAGCCCGGGTTGTTGTCCGATGCTTGCGCTTCCTGGTAGCCCATGTTCGAGGCGATGCGCAGGGCGAAACATTTCTTGCCCAGCAAGGCGTTGCCGCCGTAGCCGGAACCGAAGGACCAGATTTCGCGCGTTTCCGGGAAATGCACGATGTACTTGGTGCTGTTGCACGGCCATTTCACGTCTTGCTGGCCGGCCGCCAGCGGCGCGCCCACGCTGTGCACGCAAGGCACGAATTCGCCATCGGTGCCCAGCACGTCGTACACGGCACGGCCCATGCGGGTCATGATCTTCATGTTGACGGCGACATACGGCGAATCGGACAGTTCCACGCCGATATGGGCGATCGGCGAACCCAGCGGGCCCATCGAGAATGGCACGACGTACATGGTGCGGCCGCGCATGCAGCCGTCGAACAGGCCGTTCAGGGTGTGGCGCATTTCGCCAGGCTCGGTCCAGTTATTCGTCGGGCCGGCCGCTTCTTTCGTTGCCGAGCAGATATACGTGCGGTCTTCGACGCGGGCCACGTCGCTCGGATCGGAGCAGGCCAGGTAGGAATTCGGGCGCTTGTCGGCATTCAGTTTTTTCATGGTGCCGCTGGCAACCATCTCGGCGCACAGGCGCTCGTACTCTTCTTGCGAACCATCGCACCAGTAGATGCGGTCTGGCTTGGTCAGCGCGGCAATGTCGGCCACCCAGTTGATCAGTTTCTGTTGTTTAATATAAGCTGGGACGTTGAGTGCGGCGACGCCACCCATGACGGGCTGATTCATATTACCTCCAATACCAATAAAAGAAATTCTGGTCGTTCCGGCAAGACAGGCAGCATCGTTGAGAGGTGGCTGCGGCTCACTGCGGGCGGTGTGTTCACGCGGGCAGGGCTCTGGTGTCGTGTCCGCCGCGGCGTTCGCGCCAGCGGCATTTACCTGGATCATGCTCCCGGGCTGCAGGAACAGTTTGCGCTATCACTATAATCACGAAGCTTCAAAAGTGCCGGCGATTGTACACCCGCGTAACGGCTATTCTCGCAAAAATGTAGGAGAATAGCTTGACTAATGTAGTAGGCTATTCAGCATTTCCCGTATCCTGTTATTTCCCTACCAAATCCTTACTAAAATCGGCCATCCACCATGAAAATTGCCATACTCGATGATTACCAGGATGCCGTGCGCGGCCTCGATTGTTTCAAATTGCTCGACGGCCACGAGGTCAAAGTGTTCAGCAATACGGCGCGGGGCCTGGGCCAGCTGGCGATCCGCCTGGCGCCGTTCGACGCGCTGGTGCTGATCCGCGAACGCAGCAGTTTCAACCGTGCCTTGCTGTCGAAACTGCCGAACCTGAAACTGATTTCGCAAACGGGCAAGGTCAGCGGACACATCGATGTGGCGGCCGCCACCGAGCTGGGCATCGCCATCGCGGAAGGCATCGGCTCGCCCACGGCGCCGGCCGAACTGACGTGGGCGCTGATCATGGCGGCGCAGCGCAAGATCGTGCCGTACGCGCAACATTTGCAGGAGGGGCTGTGGCAGACGTCGTCGCTGGAGCCAAAGCACAACACGCTCGGTACGGTATTGAAAGGGCGCACCCTGGCGATCTGGGGCTACGGCAAGATCGGCCAATTGATCGCCGGCTATGGCCGCGCCTTCGGCATGACCATCCTCGTGTGGGGCAGCGAAGCGAGCCGCGCAGCGGCCGTGGCGGCCGGTGATACGGCGGCGGTCTCGCGCGAGGCGTTCTTCGAGCAGGCCGACGTGCTGAGCTTGCATCTGCGCCTGTCCGACAAGACACGCGGCCTGGTCACAAGCGAGGATCTGGCGCGCATGAAGCCGACGTCCCTGTTCGTCAACACCAGCCGCGCCGAACTGGTGGCCGATGGCGCACTGGAAGCGGCGCTGCCACAGGGGCATCCGGGCGCCGCCGCGCTCGACGTGTTTACGGACGAGCCGCTACCGCCAGGCTCGCCGCTACTGCTGCTGCCGAACGTGCTGGCCACGCCACACCTGGGCTACGTCGAGCGTGACAGCTATGAGCTGTATTTCCGCTACGCCTTGCAAAACATCGTCGATTTTACGCAGCATCAATGCACGCGCCTGCTCAATCCCGAAGCATTGCAGCATGCGCGCCAAGCCCCTCAAGAGCGCTGAAAGCCCTTGATCAGGTCGGGCTCGCCCGTGATGCGGATGGCGGGCGCGGACAGCACGTGCCGGCCGCGCCACAGGCCGGTCCAGCCGGGCGGCCAGGCGATGTCAGGTCCACTGTACGGCGCCACGCCGGCGCGCACGGCGACCACCGGCACGGGCGGCATGTCTTGCAAGGGCTCGCCTGGCGCGCGCTGCATGTCCAGGCTGTACATATAATCGGGTAATAAAGCGTCGCAGACGCGGCCGAACCAGTCGCTATGGTCGTCGTCGCGCCCCAGCGCCTGTGCCAGGCCTTGCGGATCGAAACGGGCCAGGGCATCGATCAACTCGCCAGTGGAAGCGCCGGGAGAGTCTCCCCAGCCCATCACGGGATTGACGTTGTAATCGGCGCCCGAGCCATACCAGCCTTCGCGCCAGGGACGCTGCATCCAGTCGCGCGGCCCCGTAAACAAATGCCAGCGCCAGTGCAGCCCGGATGGCTTGGGCCAGGAATACAGATACAGTTTTTGATAGCCGGCCTGGTGCAGTGCGCGCACCATGGCCATCAGGCGCGCATGCGGCATGCGGTCGGGCGGCGCGCGGCGAAAGAGGATCGCTTCGCCATCGGCAAACTGCACGTCGTCGGTCGACAGGTTCAGGTCCAGGGTCCGCGCTTCGCTGCCGAAACGGGCGGCGATCCAGCCCGTCAGCAAATTGACGGACGTGATCACCCCGTAACCGCGGTGGCGGTGAAAAATGACGGTGCCGGGAGCGAGCGCTTTCATACGGAGTCGGGGGTGGCTGGCAAACAAAGAAACCAGTGTACTCACAGATGGCCAAATTTTCCAGATGCGGCGCATGCGCAGGCGGCAAGCACGCCGTCCCATCCGCAGCGTCATTCACGCAAGGGCGGCAATCCACGATATCATGCGCGTCATTCTCCACTGACATCGTGACCACATCATGACATTGCGCATACTCGCCACCGGCGGCACTTTCGACAAGCACTACAACGAATTGAACGGTACCCTGGGCTTTTCCGACAGTCATTTGCCGGCAGCGATTGCCCGCGCGCGCATGACGGCGCCCGTGGCGCTGGAGCAATTGCCACTGCTGGACTCGCTCGATATGCAGGATGCGGACCGCCAGCGCGTGCTCGCCTCGTGCCGCGCGGCACAGGAAAAAGCCATCGTCATCATCCACGGCACCGACACCATGCGCGAAACGGCGCAAGTGCTGGGCGCGGCGAACCTGCACCAAACGGTCATTTTGACGGGCGCCATGATTCCCTACGAAATCGACAACTCCGATGCCCTGTTCAACCTGGGCTTTGCGTGCGGCGTGGCGCAAACCTTGCCAGCCGGCGTCTACGTGGCCATGAATGGCCAGATATTTGCATGGGACAATGTGCAAAAGAACCGCGCCGCCGGGGTGTTCCAGCCCTTGTAAGCGATGGCACAGGACAGGGGGCAACAAGCAGACCAGCAAACGGCCTGACCGACACTCTGTCACAATTCGACCCGCCCGCTTTCAGCGGGCTTTTTTTACATTTTTTTATGCTGCATAAATTCTGCAATACAACATTTTTCATCTAATTATTGCTGGTAAAACATCGAATTGCCAATACAATAATTTTATGTTGCAAAAAAACGCCATTGATCATTTTTAAAAACGCAGATATTTATAAATATAAAATCTATATTTAACATTTAAATCAAATATTCTTCAGTATCTCGAATTTATTGCCAAATCCGACACGGTTGAGGTGCATTTTTTCTTGCTGAGACGACATAATGTTTGCCTCGACAAGTCAAAAGTGCATTTATAACAATATTGCGCTAAGTAGTCTTCCACCTCCCACCGACGTGGTTCCGCCTACCGTACACGAGCACCGCTGGGCATCTACCCGATGACCAGAACGGTGCTCGTGTACTGCTTGTCGTTATTAAAACTACTACGGAGTAATTGTTACAATGGCATTTAAAGAAAAGATTGGCGTACGCAGCGTACGCCTGGCCCTGACCGTCCTGGCAGGCAGCGTTTTGTTCTCCGGCCAATCCATGGCGGACGAAGCAATTCAAAAAGTTGAAATTACCGGTTCGAGCATCAAGCGTATCGCTGTCGAAGGCGCCTTGCCTGTACAGCGCCTGTCGCAAGAAGCGATCGCCAAATCGGGCGCCACTTCGGTTGCCGACCTGATTCAGGCCCTGCCGGCGATGCAAGGCTTCACCATCGGCGCCGTCGCCGCCGGTTCCGACTCGGGCGGCAATACCAGTGCTTCGCTGCACGGTATCGGCGAAACCTACACCCTGGTGCTGTTGAACGGCCGCCGCATCGCGCCACAAGGTTCCGGCACCACGGTCAACCTGAACGCCATTCCGATGAGCGCCGTTGAACGCGTCGAAATCCTGACCGACGGCGCTTCGGCCCTGTACGGCTCGGACGCCATCGCCGGCGTACTGAACTTCATCCTGAAGAAAAATCAGCAAGGCGCCACCCTGGAAGCCACCTACGGCGGTCCGGAAGACAAGGGCGGCAACGCCTGGAACACCAGCGTCACCTACGGTTTCGGCGACCTGGACGAAGACCGTTTCAACGTGCTGTTGTCGTACCGCCATGACGAGCAATCGAAACTGCGCGCCACCGACCGCACGTTCGCCGCTACCTCGTATGTGCCATTCAGCCGCAACGGCAATAACTACATCTGGGACCGCACCAGCACATCGGCTTCGCCAGCAGGCGCCACGGTTGCCTACAAGAGCGGTGCGCCATCGACCGCGTTTTCGCCTTACCTGGCTAAAAATGGCAATTGCCCTGAAGGTTTCGACGTCACCACCGCCAATGCACGCGCTTGCGGCTTCGACACGGGTTCCACCGTGGAAATCGTACCGCAATCGAAACGCGACAGCCTGTTCTCCAAAGCGACGTACAAGCTGAACGACAACCTGAATGCATTCGCCGAACTGGCCTACTCGCGCTACGACCTGACGGCGCGTATCGCCGCCAATCCGATCCCGATCGCAATCGCCAAGGACAGCGCGCTGTACAACACCTATGTGTCGCCCTACCTGACGCCAGCGCAACGTGCCGACGTCAAATCCGTGACGGCCAACTACCGCAGCACCGACTTCGGCCTGCGTGCCAGCAACACCATCACCGAAACCAAACACATGGTCGTCGGTGTGGAAGGCGAACTGGGCGCGTGGAACTTCGAAAGCGGCCTGACCTGGTCGCAAAACTCGATCGACGAGCGCTACACGGGCGGTTACCAGAAGAGCCAGGAATTCAAGAATATCCTGGCCAATCCGGACTTCAATCCTTTTGCTGCGACACAAAAGCCATCCGTACAAGCACAGGTCGCTGGCGCGCAATTCGTCGGCTCCGTGCGCACCGCATCGACCACGATGCGCGGCATCGACACGCACGGCTCGCGTGAATTGTTCAGCCTGCCAGGCGGCAAGGCCAGCCTCGGTATCGGTGGCGACTACCGCACCTATACGTATGAGCAATCGCCAGGCGCCACCGGCGACGACATCTACAGCTTCAACACCAAGCCAGCCTACGACATGAGCCGCGACACCTACGGCGCCTTCGTCGAGTTGCTGGCACCGCTGACCAAGTCGTTCGAAATGACCGTCGGCGGCCGTTACGATGCTGTCAAGGCGATCGATGACAAGCTGAACAACAAAACTGTCGGCAAAAAAGACAGCGCCAATACCTACAAGGTATCGGCACGCTGGCAGCCGGTACAGACCGTGCTGATCCGCGGTTCCTACGGCACGGGCTTCAAGGCGCCAAGCATGCTGGACATCGCTCAGCCACTGGTCAACGCCGGCTTTACCGCCAAGAAATTTGACTGCCCATACCCAGGTAACGCACTGTGCCGCGCGGAAGCAACGCAATACAACGCGGTATCGCAAGGCAACCCGGATCTGCAATCGGAAAAATCGAAGCAGTTCACCCTGGGCTTCCGTGTCGAGCCTAGCTCGGCATTCTCGTTCGGCGCCGACCTGTGGGATGTGAAATTGCGCAATGCCGTGTCGGAAGTATCCGAAGAGCAAGCATTTGCCGATCCGGTCAAGTATGCATCGAGCTTCGGTGAATACATCGAACCATCGACCGGCATCGCTTACTACGCGTTCAAGAAACTGTCGGTCAACATCGGCAAGAAGGAATACCGTGGTATCGACTGGGATCTGTCCGCCAACCACAAGTTTTCTTTCGGCAAGCTGACCGCCCAATTGAGCGGTACGCACATGTTGCACGCCAACTACACCAAAGCCGGTAGCGACAATGTGTTCACCAGCAACATGAACTTCTTCGGCGACACCAACGAAGTCACGTTCCGCAACCTGATGAAGCTGACGACGACCCTGGACACGGGCCGCCTGAGCAACACGGTCACGGTCAACTACCGTAACGGCTACACCGATGCTCCCGCTACCGTGTACAACCTGGCGACCCAAAAAGAAGAGAAAAACTTCCGCCTGCAAGTACCGTCGTACACGACGTTCGACTGGCAAGCACGTTTCGCCTTTGACAAGCAAACCACGATCCGCGCAGGCATCAAAAACCTGTTCGACCGTGCACCGCCGCTGTCGCTGCGCGCTTCGTCGGGCCACCAGATCGGTTTCGACCCCCGCTACGCCGATCCGATGATGCGTTCGTTCTACGTCACCGGCAACTACAAGTTCTAATTTGACGTGTTGAATTAGCTTGTCTGAAAGGCGCCTTGCACTTCACCGTGCAAGGCGCTTTTTTTATGCGCCGGCAAATTGCACAGGCGAAAAAAAAGGAGCCGCAGCTCCTTTTCGTACCAGCATGACGGCTGTTACGCCGTCGCTTCGCCGCCCAATGCTTCGACCACGTCGGCCATCAGCTTGGAGAGCTCGCCCGTCATCAGCATCACGTCGCCGTCGAAACGCTCTTCGTCGTTCTTCGTGCTCGATTCCGTTTCCTTGATCACGTCGAGCGGCTTGACGCTCTTGATGGCCAAGGACTCCGTCAGCACGAACGAGATCTTGTCGTTCCACGTCATGGCCAGGCGCGTGCACTGCTTGCCGGCCGCGATGTGGCGGCGCACATCGTCCGCTTCCAGGGTGTGGCGCACGTAGCGCACGGTGGCCTTGCTCTCGCCCGTGGCGCGCAATTCCGTATCCATGTCGACCGTGAAGCCGGCCGGCGCGTCGTCGGCCTGCAGCCACTCCGTCATCACCGCCACGGGCGAGCGCTGCACGCGCAGGCTTTCCAGCGGCAGTTTATCCACGGCTTTCAGCAGCAGCTTGATGACTTCATCGGCTTTCGCCGGGCTGGCGGCATCGACCACCAGCCAGCCATTGACGGGGTCGATCCACGTCCAGACGTTGCTGCGGATGCTGAAGGCGCGCGGCAGCAGCTCGTCGGCCACGCGTTCCTTCAATTCCTTCATGGCCTTTTTACCAGGCGCAAAGCCTTGCGCTTCTTCCATCTCGGCGGCACGGGCCTTGGCCACCTGGTTGATGACGGTGGCCGGCAGCAGTTTCTTTTCCGTGCCCAGCAAGATCAGCATTTGCTTGTTGACCACGTGGACCAGGCCGCCGTTCGGGCGTGGCGTATCCCAGCCCTGGCGCATCAGATCCATGCTGGTCGCCGGCGTAAATTTGTTCGAGGACAAGGCCTCTTCCAGTTGTTCTGGCGTGTAAGCCCACGGTGCGGGCAGGCGGTAAATCTGAAGATTCTTGAACCACATAGTTTTTGTCTTCCGTTTGTTTCAGTAGTGCCAGGGGAACGCCATTCTACACTTTCGACACGGGAATGCCGTCAAAAACGCGGACTGGCGCGGGTTGTTGATGTATGGGGAATGCCGCTACAGGGCGGGAAACAGCTCCGCCTGGGCTGGCGCCTGCCGCGTCATGACGGCCGGATCGGACAAGGTCGAGATGCGCACGCCCAGCAGGCGGATTTTCTTGTCAAATGGCACGCGCCGCAAGCAATCGCGGCTGGCGCGCAGGATGGCGGCGGCGTCCGCCGTGGCACTGGGCAGGGTGATATCGCGCGTGACCGTGCTGAAATCCTCGAAGCGCAGCTTGATGCCCACCGTGCGCCCCGCCAGCGACTGCTTGTCGAGGTCGCCCGCCACGCGCGTGCACAGGCTTTCCAGCTTTTCCGACAGGGTGGCGCGGTCGCGCACCACCTGCAAGTCGCGCTCGAACGTCGTTTCACGACTGACGGACTTGGTTTCCCGGCTCGTCTGCACGGGCCGCTCGTCGATGCCCAGCGCCGCCTGGCGCAGCCAGCCCGTGTACAGGTCGCCGAACTGCGTGCGCAGCATGGCCATGTCGGCCCGCGCCAGCTCGCCGATGGTAATAATGCCCAGCGCTTCCAGCTTGGCCGTGGCTTTCGGGCCGATGCCATTGATCTTTTTCGCCGGCAAGGGCCAGACCCGCGTTTCCACATCCTCGGGCGACAAAATGGTCAGCCCGTCGGGCTTTTCCAGATCGGAACAGATTTTTGCCAACAATTTGTTCGGCGCCAGGCCGATCGAGCACGACAGGCCCGTCGCCTCGAACACGGCCGCCTTCAGGCGCGCCGCCATGGCCGGCGCCTGCTCGCCATGTTCCGTCAGGTCGACATAGATTTCATCGATGCCCACGTTCTGGATGATGGGGCACAGCTGTGCCACGGCCTGCTTGAAGCGGGCCGAATACTCGCGGTAAGCCTCGAAATCGGCCGGCAGCAGGATGCTGTCGGGCGCCAGTTTCGCCGCCTTCATGATGCCCATGGCGGAAAACACGCCAAACTTGCGCGCCGCATAGGTCGAGGTGGTGACGACGCCCCGCCCCACGTAGTCGCGCATGCGCGCGAATTGCCGCGTGCCGTCTTCCTGCAACAGGGGCTGCTGCAGCCGGCCGCCGCCGATGACGACGGCTTCGCCGCGCAATTCCGGATATTTCAACAGTTCCACGGAGGCAAAGAAGGCATCCATGTCCAGATGGGCTATCCAGCGGCGCGGTTCAGGCAATGTAGGGGCAGATGTGGTCAAGGACACCTCGCGGCGGGATACTGTAGTTATATACAGTATCGCTGGAAATGCCCATGGATGCAAGTTGAAACGCACGCGCTCCGCAGTTGCTTTTCTCAATAGCAAGATTACAATCCTGACACGACTATAAAAGGAGTTGCCTTGTCTACAGCACATCAAGCTTTGCGCCGCCTGGCCGTCTGCTCATCCATCCTGCTGTCCACGCTGGCGCCATCCGCGCTGGCCGCCGATGCCGCCGCCACCGCACCCATCGCCGCCAAGACGGCCTGGCAGGAAACGCGCCACGGCACCGTGGTTACGGACGACTACCGCTGGCTGCAAAAGAAGACCGATCCTGCCGTGATCGACTACCTGAATGCGGAAAACGCCTACACGGCGGCCGTCACGGCGCCGATCCAGCCGCTGGCCGACAAGGTGTATGCGGAGGTCAAGGGCCGCATGCAGGAAGTGGACCTGTCCGTGCCTGCGCGCCAGGGCAACTTTTACTATTACACGCGCGTGGAAGCGGGCAAGCAATATCCAATCCATTGCCGCCGCCCCGTCGGCGCCAGCGGCGCCTACGATGCGCAGGCGTTTGAAGAAATCCTGCTGGACCAGAATCAATTGGCCGAAGGCCACAAATTTTTTGCCGTACGCGCGTTTGCCATCAGCCCGAACGAACAATTGCTGGCCTACACCACCGACACGACGGGTTTCCGCCAGTACGAATTGCATGTCAAGGATTTGAAGACAGGCAAGTTGCTCACAGACAGCATGCCGCGCGTGACGTCCCTGGCCTGGGCGGCGGACAATGCCACCTTGATGCTGGCGCAGGAAGACGCCACCACCAAGCGCTCGGACCGCGTGTTCCGTCTGGCCTTGGGCGGCACGCCGCAACAGGTCTACCACGAGCCGGTGGAACAGTTCGCCATCCACGTGGACCGTACGCATGACAAGCAATTCTTCGTGCTCACCTCGGGCAGCACGGATACGACCGAAGTGCTGCTGCTGCCAACGAGCAAGCCGGAAGGCAGTTTCCAGAGCGTGCTGAAACGCGAAAAAGGCCACCGCTACGTCGTCGAGCACCGCGACGGCCAGCTGTATATTCTGACCAACAAGGATGCGAAGAATTTCCGCGTCGTCAGCGCGCCGGTCACCGCCCCTCAGCCGAAGAATTGGAAACCCGTCGTGCCGCACAACAAGGATGCCGTGATCCAGTCCATCGACGTATTCCAGGGCTACCTGGTGGTGATGGAAAAGGCCCGCGCCCTGAACCGCGCGCGCATCCTTGATTTTGCGCAAAAGAACTGGAAAACCGTGCAGTTCGACGACCCCGTCTACCTGGCCACGGCGGCCGGCACGCCGGAGTTTTCCGCCACACAATTTCGCATGTCTTACCAGTCGCCCGTTACGCCGCCCACCGTCATCGACGTCAGCATGAAGGATGGCAAGCGCACGGTACTGAAACAGCAGGAAATCGTCGGCGGCTTTGACGGCAGCCGCTACACCACGCAGCGCCTGTGGGTGAAGGCGCGCGACGGCGTGCAAGTGCCGCTATGGATCGTCTACAAGAAGGGCGTCAAGCTCGACGGTTCCGCGCCGCTGCTGCTGTACTCGTATGGCTCGTATGGCATCTCGACGGAAGCCACTTTTTCCATCAGCCGCATCAGCCTGCTGGAACGCGGTGTCATCTATGCGCAAGCGCATATCCGTGGCGGCACCGACATGGGCGAAGCCTGGCATGAAGACGGCATGCTGATGAAGAAGAAAAACACCTTCCATGACTTCATCGACAGCGCCGACTACCTGGTCCGCGAAAAATGGACCAGCCCGAACCGCCTGATCATCCAGGGCGGCAGCGCCGGCGGCCTGCTGATGGGCGCCGTCGTCAACATGCGCCCCGAGCTGTTCCACGCCGTGCACGCGGCCGTACCATTTGTCGACGTGATGAACACCATGATGGACGCCAGCCTGCCCCTGACGACGGGAGAGTACCTGGAATGGGGCGACCCGAACCAGAAGGCGGCCTACGACTACATGCTCAGCTACTCGCCCTACGACAACATCGCGCACAAGAATTACCCGGCCATGCTGGTGACGACGGGCCTGAACGACAGCCAGGTCATGTACTGGGAACCGGCAAAATACGTGGCCAAGCTGCGCGCGTACAAGACGGACGGCAATCCATTGCTGCTGAAAACGAATATGGGCGCCGGCCACGGCGGTGCGTCAGGCCGCTACAACGCCATCGCCGAAAACGCCTTCAACATGGCGTGGATGCTGTCGCAGTGGGGAATTGACAGCTAAACGGTAAAAAGTTGGAAAAAGCGCTTGCAGAAGGATTTGAGCCATCCTATAATAGCGCCTCTTCCAGACGTGGTGACAAACGTCGGGATGGTTTTCTGAGACAAGCAACGGGTGCTTAGCTCAGTTGGTAGAGCGGCGCCCTTACAAGGCGTAGGTCGGGAGTTCGAGCCTCTCAGCACCCACCAAATCAGAAAACTGTCCAGTGCTTCATGGATCAGCAACACAGATCATACGAGCTTGGAGTGGTAGTTCAGTTGGTTAGAATACCGGCCTGTCACGTCGGGGGTCGCGGGTTCGAGTCCCGTCCGCTCCGCCAATAAAAGAAAAGCCCTTTGGTTCCTGGAACCGAAGGGCTTTTCCCATTTCAGCAGCAGAAATCACGCCAGCACTCCCTTCCTTGAACATTTTTGCGCTTTTCAGCAAAAAAACTGCCATTCGCCCTCAAGAATAGTTGCACAAGCACGAAAGCGCCCCCTATAATAGTGCCTCTTCCAGACGTGGTGACAAACGTCGGGATAGTTTTCTGGGTATGCGGGTGCTTAGCTCAGTTGGTAGAGCGGCGCCCTTACAAGGCGTAGGTCGGGAGTTCGAGCCTCTCAGCACCCACCACCAATACAGAAAATTATCCAGTGCTTCATGGATCAGCAACACAGATCATACGAGCTTGGAGTGGTAGTTCAGTTGGTTAGAATACCGGCCTGTCACGTCGGGGGTCGCGGGTTCGAGTCCCGTCCGCTCCGCCAATAAAAGAA